>NZ_WJZD01000034.1:0-62364 GCF_021609665.1 Pseudomonas sp. PA-1-3F
GTACTGGCGGCGGCACTGGCGGCGGCACTGGCGGCGGCACTGGCGGCGGCACTGGCGGCGGCACTGGCGGCGGCACTGGCGGCGGAACAGGTGGCGGAACAGGTTCGACAACCACCCCACTGGTCACCGGCCAGATTGCCGGCACCCTTGGCACCACTGTGGGCAATGTCGGTACAGCGGTCGGTAACCTGGGTTCGACGTTGAATGGCGTACCCATCGTCGGCGCAACTGCTGGCGGCCTGGTCACCTCGGCAGGCACCGCCGTTAACAGCATCGGCACTGGCGTAACCGCCGGCTTGGGCTCACTGGGCACCAACACCAACTCCTTGGGCACCACGGTGGCAGGCGTAGGTAATGGCGTGGCCGACCTGGGCGGCGGCCTCTCGACCACCGGCCAAACACTGTCAACCACTCTCGGCGGAATACCTGTGGTCGGCGGCGCGACAGGCGGAGTGGGCACTGCGGTAGGTGGCGTCGTGGATAAAGTCGGCACCACCGTCACCATGCTCGGCGATACCCTCAGTACGGCCAGCACCACCGGCCCGCTGGGTTCGTTGACCAACACCTTGGGCAGCAAAGTCGTGGTGCCTGTGGTGTCGCTGGTGGAAAACACCACCGGCAACCTGGGTAACGCAACCGGCCTGGGCACTCCACTCAATGGCGTACTGGATAAAGTCGGTTCGGCTGTCACTGGCCTGGGTACTCAAGTCGCCAGCACGGGCGGCACGGGCAACCCGGTCACCGGCGTTGTCGGCACCGTACTCACTGGCGTCGGTGGCACACTGGATAAATCAGGTGGTTATGTCGCCCCAACCGGTGGCACCTCGGCTCCCGGCATTCCGGAACTGGTGGGTGGCCTGGTGGCTAACGTGGGTACCGGCCTGAACGTGGGCAATACCAACGGCACAGTCAGTGCAACGGGTGTGACCGGTGGTGCAGTCGGCGGCACCGTTGCGTCGCTGGGCACTGTGCTGGGTGGCACAGGTGTAGCAAACACCGCAGCTACCGCACCGGTCGCCACCGTAGCGGCCAATGTCGGCGCAGCGCTCAACCCTGTGACCAGCGGCGTCACCAACCTGACCCAAACCATCGGCACCACTACCGGTGTGGGTGCTCCGGTCAATGGTCTGGTGACTCAAGTCGGCGGCGCTGTGAGCAGCGTGGGCACTAACTTGACGGCAGCCAATGCCAACCCGATCACCAACGCGGTCGGCACCACCGTCACAGCGGTCGGCGGCACCGTCGCCTCGGTGGGTGGCCTGGTAACCGGCGGCGCGACTGGCGGCACCAGCGGTGGTTTGCTCGGCGGCCTGAATATCGGCACCACCGCCACAGCAACTGGCACTGCCACCACCACGGGCGGCACTACGGCCACAGGCGGTCTGGGCGGTTTGTTGAATGGCCTGACCGGCAAATAGAAATGCACCTGGCCGATTAGACGGCCTCCCCTACAGCGCCTACGCTTGGTTGAGACGAGAGACCTTTAATAAGTCTCTCGTCTTTTTTATGGGCAGCGACACCTGTGAACAGTCGCCGCCCTCCCGAACCGCGTCCCAGAACCCGGCGGGCCCGAAGCGCTGCTGCAGTTGACCATGGAGTGTCCTATGCGCGTGTTGACCCCGTTGTTATTGCTCACCCTCAGTGCTTACGCCCAGGCCGAGACCCTTCCCAGCTTTCTCAACAGCAACGACACTGTCCGCACCCTGCCGGTACCCAACCTGCCCGCGGACGCCTACCGACCACCCACGTCGAAAACCCAAGTACCCGAGGCGCCGCCGACTGCAGGCCAGCCGCTGTTGATGGACACCAAGGTCACTATTCGAAAGTTGCAGATCGAAGGAGGAACGGTCTACCCGCTCGCCGAGACGGCGCAGGTATATGCGCCGTTGATTGGACGTGAAACCAACCTTGCGCAACTGATTGAAGCGACCCGTGGCATCACCCGCCGTTATCAGGAGGATGGCTACCTGCTGTCCTACGCCTTCCTGCCGCAACAGAACTTCGAAAATGGCCTGGTCCGCGTGGTACTGGTGGAAGGCTACATCAAGGACTATCAACAAACCGGCGACATTGGTTCGGTGTCGGCCTACGTCGATAAACTCGCGCAAAAGCTCCTGGCCGAACGCCCACTGACTCGCAAGACCTTCGAGCGCTATACCACGCTGATGAGCCGCATCCCCGGCCTCAGCGTACAAGCGCAAGTACCGCCGCCAGGCACCACCGATGGCGCCACGCACATGCAGATCCAGGCCAGCCGCAAACCTTTCACCACCAGCATGAGCCTGGTGCAGAAAAGCCGTGGCGGCACGCAAGCGTTGCTGAGCGCCACCAGCAATTCCCAGACGTCCATGGGCGAGCAGCTCAGCGTCAGCGGCCTGTTCCCACCCGGCGAGGACAAAGAGCATTACTACCGCGTGGACTACAACCAATTCATCAATGCCGAAGGCACCCAACTGGCGCTCGCCGCCGAGCGCTATCGCGCCGACCCCAGCAGCAGCGTGCAACTGGACGGCGGTTTCGAACTCAAGCCGCACCAGTCCATCGACCGCTACTCCATCGGCCTGAGCCACCCGTTCATTGCCTCGCCGACCGAGTCCTTCACCCTGGGCACACGCCTGTACGCGGTCGACCAGACTACGCGCTATAAACTGGTGGGTTACCCGCTGCGTTTCGACATCGAATCCAACCTGCGCGCCCTGGCCTTCGAAGGTGATTGGCGCAAAGCCGACGCGCGACGCCTACGCATCATCAGCGGTGGCCTGTACCAGGGCATCGATGGCCTGGGCGCCAAGGCCCGCAGTGACCTGGACGTGGCTAAACCCGACCTCGACTTCTTCCGCCTGCGCCTTTCCGGCGTGCAAAGCGACAAGTTCTTCGACAACTGGCAAGGCGTACTTTCCGGCGCGCTGTACTGGAGCAACAACACCCTGCCCGACAGCGAACGCGCCACGTTCGGGGGGCAAAATTTCGGCCGCGGCTACCCGGACGACCAAGGCTCGGGCGACAAGGGCTGGGGGGTGGCGTACGAGGTCAACTACAGCTTCAACCGCGCCGGCAACTGGGTGAAAATCCTGCAACCCTACGTCGTAGTCGATCGCGCCAAATCCTGGTTCAACGACCTGCCGGTCAAGGCCAACGACATGTCGTCGGCGGCGGTAGGTTTACGCTTTGGCGACAACAAGTACTACAACATCGCGCTGGAAGCGGCCAAGCCAATGTCGGATATCGCCCTGGACAGCTTCAATCGCAGGCCTCGGTATACGCTGAGCTTCAGTTATCAGTTGTGACGAGGGCACCTGTAATCAATGTGGGAGCTGGCTTGCCTGCGATGGCGCTCTTCGGGTCGACCCTACAATTGGGTTGGAATGAGTACATATCTCGGTTACCTGCCATACCGCCTTCGCGAGCAACCCCGCTCCCACAGTTGGGTTTCGGAGTGTCAGGCAGTTAGTCGTTGACTGTTCGGCCATCATCGCAGGCAAGCCAGCTCCCACATTTAATAAGCGGTGCAGGCCCGTTACCGACCAGGTGTAGAGAGGGGAAACAGGCTGTTGAGGGTATCGAGCAAGCGCACCAGGTAGATCGGCTTGCGAAACAAGTCCAGCACCTGCAAGCGCAGCATATCGCTGACATCGTCCATTTCTGCATGGCCAGACATCACGATCACAGGCAAATGCGAGCGTGAGGTATGTTCGCGCAGGCGCTTGATCAAGGAGATACCACTTTCCTCGGGCATGCGCAGATCGGTGATGACCAGGGCGATATCAGGGTGAAGTGTCAATTCTTGCAAGGCGAAGGTGACGGAGGTCGCGGTGAAACAGACAAATCCCTCGTTTTCGAGGGATTCGGCCAACTCCACCAGCGCATCCTCCTCGTCGTCCACCAATAGGATTTGTTGGCGGGATGACGAAGGGTGGGTCATGGGCGGTACCTGATAAAAAGAATCACCGGAACGAAAGAATACCGCAATGACGGCTAAGTCGCCGCTGGCAGCGCATCGGACACTTGCTCGAAGATGCCTTTTATCTTATCGCCAAGCCCAGTACCAATACCGACGATCACCAACGCAACTATCGCGACGATAATCACATATTCAATAGCCGACGCCCCATCTCTGCGACGCAGGAATAACTGAGCGTGAACATAAAATTTCAAGAACAGGTCAAGGATCATGTTGAGATCTCCTTCATGCGCCACAAAGCGCCGATACAGCTGGCCCGCACAATGATTGCCGTGTGCCACTAGAGCATTGTCAACAAATTTAACACTCACAACTGTAAGAATGAATTAATCATAAAGTATTAGTGGCTCCATGCGCCCTGCAAGTCCGTTGTTTAAAGGCCCGATTCTAAAAACATCGATAAATTTTTCGTTCGGTAATGGCATTTCGTCCTAGCTGAGCTACCTTCAAATAGCCAAATCGTTAGTTGTTCATCACAGCCCAGTTGCGAATTTAACTCGTTTGGATTAACGGGAATAAAAGTAGTGCAACAGGATAGGGAGCGCCGTCATGAACAGTCGCATCAGCATGGTCCTGGCTGGCTTGCTGCTTATCGGAGCCCTGGTGGCAGGGTATTGGGGCCTGGTGCTCAGCCGTCCACCGGCACCTGCCGTAGCACCCTCGCCACAACCTGTCATTTCCGTGGAAAAAACCGTTGCGGTCGTGGAAGACCAGACCCGCCAGCCCGTCGTGGTACTGGTGCACGCGGTTGCGCCTTTTGTGCCCCTCACCGCTGCCGATGTAGCCGTGGAAAAACTGCGCACCGTGCCGGCAGGCAGCCTGACCAGCGTTGACCAGGCCATCGGTCGTACGCCTTTGCGGGCCCTGGGTGCCGGCACCTGGCTCAATGATGAAAGCTTCACCGCCGGCGGCCCCCTGGCCCGCATGATTCGTGCGGATGAACGCGCGCTCGCCGTCGCCGTCGACGAGGTCATCGGTGCCGGTGGCCAGTTGAGCCCCGGCGACTACGTGGATGTCTTGTTGTTCTTGCGCCAGGACAATGCCAATGCCGAGCAATCGGCGCAGGTGGTCATCCCGGCGATTCGCCTGCTCAGCGTCGGCGACCAACTGGGTTTGGCCAACGACGGCAGCCCGGCAGTACCGCCACCCGCCACCGCCGAAGAACGCGCCCAGGCGGCTCAACGTCGCACCGCCGCGCGCAGTGTGGTGCTGGCGGTGCCCGAACAATTGCTGAGTCGGTTGATGCTCGCTTCCCAAGCCGGCACGCTGCGCCTGGCCGTGCGCAGTGCCGACGAACAATTGCTCAGCCGCTACTGGGCCGGTGAAAGCGACACCCCGGACAAGGTGCAAAGCGCCAACCGCGACCTCTACCAATTCACCCAATTGGCCCTCAGCGGCCCGCCGAAAAAAATCACCCCTGCGGTGGCCGTCACCGGCCAGCGTCGGGGTATCGAAGTGATTCGCGGCGCGGCGGCAGCACAACCTACCCCCTGATTGAACAAGGATGCCTTGAATGAGCCAACGCTACGCTCAATTGGCCTTGGCCTTGATGCTGCCGTGCCTGCCCCTGGGCATGGCGATGGGCGCATCGGGCAGCTGCAACGCCCTGGGCCAATTGCCCGCCGTGATCGAGGTAGGCGAAGGCTTGCAGACCGAGCTGCAGTCGCCGGTAGCGATTACGCGCCTGGCTATCGGCGACCCGAAAATTGCCGATGTGCGGGTCAACGGCGACCGCCATTTCCTGCTCACTGGCGTCGGCAGCGGCGCTACCAGCCTGATGGTGTGGACCGGCTGCTCGACCACGCCGCGCCAGAGCATGGTGTTCGTCAAGGGCAAGGCTACTTCGGCGCTGACCAGCCAATCGCTGTCGCCCTCCGAAGACCCGACGCTGCCCAGCCAGGTGCAGACCGATATTCGCTTCGTCGAGGTCAGCCGCACCAAGCTCAAGGAAGCCAGCACCAAGATCCTGGGCATGGGTAAAAACTTCTTCCTCGGCAGCCCCGACTTGCTGTCCCCGTCAGAGGGCATTTTCAAATTGCCGGTGAGTGCCGACAACTTCAACATCGGGTTTGGCGGTGGCCGGGTCAAGGCACTGATCAACGCCCTGGAAAGCAGCGGTTTCGCCTATACCCTGGCGCGCCCGAGCCTGGTGGCCATGAGCGGCCAGAGCGCGACCTTCCTGGCCGGCGGCGAAGTGCCGATTCCGGTGCCCAGTGCCGGCAGCGATACCATCACCATCGAATACAAGGAGTTCGGTATTCGCCTGACCCTCACGCCCACGGTCATCGACCACAACCGCATCGCCCTGAAAGTCGCCCCGGAAGTCAGCGAGCTGGATTACAGCAACGCGATCCGAATCCAGAATATCCAGGTGCCGGCCCTGACCGTCCGGCGCACCGACACCAGTGTGTCACTGGCCGACGGTGAAAGCTTTGTGATCAGCGGCCTGATCAGCAGCACCAACCGCTCCACCATTGCCAAGCTCCCGGGCCTGGGCGATATCCCGATCCTTGGTGCGTTTTTCCGCGACTCCAATATCCAGAGCGAAGAGAAAGAACTGCTGATGATTGTCACGCCGCATCTGGTCCAGCCACTGGCTGCCAATGCGCAGTTGCCGTCGCTGCCCGGCGAAAAACTGCGCACCTATGACCCGAACTGGTTCCGCCTGTTCTTCCTGGAAAACGGCAACTTCGACCGTCGCAGTGGACTTTCCCAATGAGCGATAGCCTGAGCCAGACCTTCCTGGCAATCACCCGTAACAGCACCGACCTGGAATGGCTCCAGGGTGCCCTGGCCCCTCTTGGCCAAGTGATCAACGTGGGCGGCGGCAGCCTGGATGAATTGCTGGCACTGGTGGACGTGACCTTCGCCAACCTGGTGTTCGTGGGCCTGGACCGCGAGCACCTGGTAGCCCAGAGCGCCTTGATCGAAGGCGCCCTGGAAGCAAAGCCGATGTTGGCGGTGGTGGCCTTGGGCGACGGCATGGACAACCAGTTGGTACTCAACGCCATGCGTGCCGGTGCGCGGGATTTTGTCGCCTATGGTTCACGCTCCAGCGAAGTGGCCGGGCTGGTGCGGCGCCTGAGCAAGCGCTTGCCGCCCAGCGCGCCGAACGCCCATCTGGGCGGCCTCACCGTGCTCTACGGTGCCCAGGGCAATACCGATGGCGCCCTGCTGGCGAGCCACTTGGCGATGGTGGTGCAAAAGAGCGGCCAGCAGACGCTGATGCTCGACCTCGGCTTGCCCAGGGGCGACAGCCTGGCACTGCTGGGCCTGGACAGCACCTTCAATTTCGGCGACTCCTTGCGCCACCTGCGACGCCTGGACGCCACCCTGATCAACAGCGCGTTCACCAGCACCGACGACGGCCTGCGGATCCTCGCCTACGCCGCCAGCGATGACCCCTTGGAAATGACCAGCGCCGCCGAGCTGTACATGTTGCTCAGCGCCTTGCGCCAGCACTTCCAGCACATCGTGGTCAACCTCACAGGGCAAGCGGACAGCGAAGCCCTGCGCACCTTTGTCAGCCACTGCGACAAGCTGCTGTGGTGCACCGACCAGTGCGTACTCGACTGTCGGCGCAACCTGGCGATGCTGAACCTGTGGCGCGAAAAAGGCATGAAGCTCGACCATGCCAAGCTGCTCGTCGATCGCTACGTCAAAGGCTGCGCCCCCGGCACCGAAGCCCTGGAAAAAAGCTTCGGCCTGGAGTGCATCGCCGTGCTGCCCCTGAGCCCCGAAGTGCGCTTGAACGCCAAGAACCAGGGGCAAAGCCTGTTCACCCTGGCCCCCCGCGAAGCGTTGACCCAAGCCCTGCGCCACCTGGGCGAGCGCCTGGCCAAACGCACCGAAGGCCTGGATAAACCTTCGACGCGCTGGTTCGAACGCCTGCTGGGAGCGAGTCGATGAACGGCGAAAAACTCTTCGGCGCTCCGGCCCGTGGAAGTGCCGCGCACAACGACCACGACGGCCTGAAACTGGTGCTGCATCGCTACATCATCGATGCCATCGAAGAGTCGGGCCAGAACCTGCTGGAAGGCTCGCGCCAATCCCTGGCGCAATTTGTCATCGACAAAGTGGCCGAATACATCACGCGCATGCACCTGGCGATTTCGCGCTATGAGATGGAGCGCCTGGCCGAGGAAATCGTCGATGAGCTGACCGGCTTCGGCCCGCTGGAAGTACTGCTGCGCGATGTGTCGATCACCGAGATCCTGGTCAACGGCCCGCACAGGGTGTTTATCGAGCGTGACGGAGTACTCCACCAGAGCGACCTGCGCTTTATCGACGCGCACCATGTAGAACGCGTGATGCAGCGCATTCTCGCGCCCCTTGGAAGGCGCCTGGATGAGTCGTCGCCGATGGTCGATGCGCGCTTGCCGGATGGCAGCCGGGTCAATGCGATCATCCCGCCGATTGCCCTGGACGGCCCGTGCCTGTCGATCCGTAAATTTCGCAAGGACATGCTCAAGAGCAGCGACCTGGTGGCGATGCAAACCATCGACCACAACATCTTCGAGTTCTTCCAGGAGGCGGTGGGCAAGCGCTGCAATATCCTCATCAGTGGCGGCACCGGCACCGGCAAGACCACGCTGCTCAATATCCTCAGCCAATTGATCAACCCCCACGAACGCCTGGTCACCATCGAAGACGTAGCCGAGCTGCAACTGGGCCACCCCCACGTGGTGCGCCTGGAAACCCGCCCGCCCAATGCCGAGGGGCATGGCGAGGTCAAGGCCAGCGACCTGATTCGCAACGCCCTGCGGATGCGCCCGGACCGCATCATCCTTGGCGAGATCCGTGGCGTCGAAGTGCTCGACGTGATGACGGCCATGAACACCGGCCATGACGGTTCCATGAGCACCGTGCACGCCAACAATGCCCAGGACGCGTTGCTGCGCCTGGAAACCCTGGTGGGCCTGACCGGCCGGGTGGTGGCGGAGAAAACCCTGCGGCAGATGATCTGTGCCGCACTGGATGTGGTGGTGCAACTGACGCGCCTGCCCGATGGGCGCCGTTGCGTCAGCGAGGTGGTGGAAGTGGTGGGGGTGCGCGACGACGTGTATGTCACCAACACCCTGTTCCGCCTCGACCGCCGTACCGGTTTCGGCTTTCTGCGCGAAGCGCTCAACCCGGCCGGCGACAAGTTGCGGCGCGAATCGGCATTGCCGTTGTAGAGAGGGCTCATGACCGGACTTGTCTTGCTGCTCATTTGCATCCTGCTGATCAGCCTGTCCGTCTGGCTGTTCCAGCGAGGGTTGCGCCAGGCCGGCACCGACCGGGTGCTGGAGCGGCTCAGCGACGGCCAGCCGGTGCCCCAGGAGCCGAACGGCAGCTGGGTCGCGCTGGAGCGCATGTTCCAGCGCGCCGGCCTGGGCAAGCCCACCGACCGCCTGGGTTTGTGGCTGAGCGGCTGGGCGCTGGGCATGTTGCTGGGCTATCTGCTGGCCGGCGGGCTGGGACTGTTGGCCATGCTGATCCTGCCGCCGCTGCTGCTGCGGGTGTATATCGCCTGGCGCTACCAACGGCGAGTGCAGCGCATGGTCGAACAATTACCGCAGCTGCTGGACCACAGCGTGCGCAGCCTCAAGTCTGGGCGCACCCTGGCGGACGCTGTGCTGGGCGCGATCGACAGCACCGAAGCGCCGCTCAAGCAGGCCATGAGCCGCATCCAGCGCAACGTGCAAATGGGCGTGAGCCTGCCGGAGTCGGTCAGCGACTTTGCCGAGTTTTACGAGCGCGATGAATTCCGCTTGTTTGCTCTTGGCCTGAAGGTCAACCACCGCTACGGCGGCAACGCCAGCGAGCTGCTGGAAAACCTGATCAAGATGATCCGCGAGCGCGAACAGGGTGCGCGCCAACTCAAGGCCATGACTGGCGAAACACGCATGACCGCCTATGTGCTGGCGGGTTTGCCTATCGTCATGGTCGGCTACTTCCTGATGGTCAACCCGGGCTACCTGATGAGCATGTGGAATGACGGAACCGGGCGCCACCTGCTGCTGGCCGCGGTGGCGCTCGACATCTCGGGCACCTTCGTCATGTGGCGCATGTTGCGGAGTATTTGAGATGGCCATCCTGATTTGCATCCTGTTGTCGCTCGCCGCCGTCGCCTTGATCGTCGGCAACCTGCTAGAGCAAAGGCGCCGTCAACGCCTGGTCAGCCAACGCCTGCAAGGCCAACTGACCCGCGAGGACAAACTCGGCAGCCTGATGCGCCAGTTGGGCGCCAGCGCCGTGGCCCAGCGCTCGGTCAGCCTGGACAACGAAACCCAGACCCTGCTCAACCGAGTCGGTTGGCGTAAAGCCAACCAGCGCTCCATGTTTGCCGCTTTCCAGATCGGCGTGCCCATCGTGTTGCTGGGCTTGACCCTGCTCGGCCAACAGCTGCTGTTTCCCCATGCCGGCTCACCCTGGATTGCCCCGGCGATTGCCCTGGGCATCGGTTACTTGCTGCCCAAACGCATCCTCGCCCTCAGTGCGAAATACCGCCAGGAGCGTATCGCTCGGGAAATCTCCACCTTCATTCCGTTACTGCGCATCCTGTTCGAATCCGGCATGGCAGTTGAGCAATCGCTGCGGGTGTTGGGCACCGAAGCCCAGCGCTTGCTGCCAGACCTGACCCATGAACTGCGCCTGATCCTGGCAAGGGTCGACTCGGGCCTGGAACTGTCCGAAGAGCTGGGCAAGACCGCACGCCTGTTGGCCGTGGATGAGTTCACCGACACCTGCATCATCCTTCAGCAGTTGATCCACCAGGGCGGCGGCGCGATGAAATCCTTGCTGGCCCTCAAGCAGTTGCTTGACGACCGCCGCCTGACCCGCCTGCAGGAATACATCTCGAAGATGTCCGCGAAGATGTCCGTGGTGATGATGGTGTTCCTGTTTCCCGCCTTGCTGATCGTGCTGGGGGGGCCGGCCATGATCGCCATCTCCCGAGCCTTGAATAACTTTTGAGGAGCCTGCCATGAAACCACTGATCGTCGCCTTGAGCCTGCTGATGCTGGGCGGTTGTGCCAGCAACGGCCAGGTTCCGTGGGCCGGGTTGCTGGCGCCGGGCAGTTGCCCCAAGCCCAGCTCGGACCAGGAGCTGTCGCTGAACCTGGCCGATGACATGGCCAACGAAGGCAAGCTGCACGCCAGCCTTGCCAACCTGCAGAACCTGCCCAGCGCCCTGCCCCAGGTTCGTCAGCGCCAGGCCCGTGCCTATCGCTTGCTAGGCCGTCCCGACGCCGAGCCGTTGTACCGCAGCCTGCTGGGCACCTGCCTGGCCGCCGACGGTGAGCACGGCCTGGGGCAACTGGCGTCGGCCAAGGGCGACAACGGCCAGGCCATGGCTCACCTGCAACGCGCAGCACGGCTGGCGCCCACCGACGAAAAAATCCGCAACGACCTGGGCGTGGTGTACCTCGATCAACGGCGCCTTGAAGACGCGCGCTTTGAATTCATGACCGCCATCGAACTCAAGCAGAGCGATCAATTGGCGGCGGTCAACCTGGTGACCTTGCTGATCTATCAGGACAACTGGGAGCAAGCCGCGAAAGTGGTCGGCCAACTCGGGTTGAGCCCTGATCAGGTGACCCGAGCCCAGGCACGGGCGCGACACCTCAAGGACGCTGGCACGGCACCGCAGCGTCCAGTCAAAGATCAGGTAGCGGCGGTCAGCGATACGCTGCCGGCCTCTGTGAAATAAGGAGTCGATGATGAAATTCCAATACCTCGCCGGCCTTGCATGCCTGGCCCTGCCCCTCCTCGCTTCGGCCATCGAAGCGGGGCCGTCTTCACCCCGGCAGGCCGAAACGGAAAACTGGATGGCACTGCAACTGAGCGGGCGCGCAGCCTCGGCCACCCCCCAGAAAACCACGCCGGCAGAACGCGAACAGGCGCTCAAGCGCTGGCTGGACAGCAACAAGCACCCGATTCCGGAGTTCTTTGATCAGAAAATAGGCGGCACTGCGCAAAGTGGAAGCAAGTAAAGCTACTGTGGCGAGCAAGCTTGCTTGCGCTGGGGAGCGAAGCGCCCCCAAGAAAAGCCGACTCCAGCTGCGCTGTCGAGCGGGAGCAAGCTCCCTCGCCACAGAAAGATGGCTCCTGCAAGGTTTGCTTGGGCCTTTAGTGCGCAGTCACCCGCTGGCGCATCGCCGAGTTGCTCGGTGACAACGCCAGCGCCAACTGCGTGCGGTTGTGCATATGGGTCAGGCGCAGCACCTGGGACACGTACAGCTTGACCGTGTTCTCGGTAATCCCCAATTCACAGGCAATCTGGTAGTTGGTCTGGCCCTTGCCCACCAGGCGAGCCACATCCAGCTGGCGCGGTGACAGCTGATTGAAAATCGCCGGGATCTCCAACGGCCCGGCTTCATCGGCCGATGGGTCCCCGTCATGGTCCTGGAGCGTCGGGTTGCGACGCACTTTGTCCAAGTCCATATACAAGTCGTTGATGGATTCGGACAGGTACTGCAACTTCTGGTTGAGCGTGCCCAACTGCAGGTCTTTCTGCCGCTCCTCCAATGCCGCTTCCTGGCGCTTGAGGCCCTCGAGCAATTCATCGAGGTTGATCGGCTTCTGGTAGTAATCAGCGATGCCCGCACGCAGGGCCTTGATCACATCCTGCTTGTCGGCGCGCCCGGTAAGCATGATCGCTTCGAACGCGCGATGTTTGCCGGCGATGCGTTGCAGCGCCTGCACCAGCTCGATGCCGTCCATGTCCGGCATATGCAGGTCACACAGCACTAAACCGATCTGAAGGTCTTCCTTGAAACGCTGGACAGCTTGCTGGCTGGACTCGCACGGGACACAACGGTACCCGCTGCTTTCAAGAAATTCACAGAGTTCCTCCACGATCAATGGTTGATCGTCGACAACGAGCACTTTTACTGCAGACGTAAGCTTGTTCACGCGCTACTCCATGCCTGGCAAGCCAAATGATGACCTATCCTTTCTGACGAAAACTCCTACACAACTACTCATTAAACGTAGACGTACTTTCCGACTATGTACATAGCATTAATCAACTCGTGCGACTGATGGATCCAAAACCAGCTGCCGGCAAAACCTGTCAAAACGAAGGGCGCAAAGGGCTGTTTTGTTGACGCTTGCCCTGCCCGCTCAACGCGATTTGAGCTAAGCCATTGATGCATAAGTGTCCAGGCCACCATGACGATGCCGGCACCGATCAACGCCCCCAACAGGTAGTCGATATTGGAGGCCAGCCCCAAGGCGGCTAGCAACTTCACATCCCCCGCGCCAAAGCGGCCCAACGCATAGCCCGGCAAGGTCAGTACCAGTGCCAAAGCCAAGGCCAGGCCGCCCTCGCTGCGGGGCGCGCCCAGCCAGGTCGTCCCCGCCCACAGCAGGTAGATCAACGCCAGCAGGCCTACGCCCAGGGTCAGCGTATTGGAAATTTGGCGCTGGCGAATATCCTGCACAGCACATACGCCCAACCACAGCACAATCACTAGCGTCTGGATCACGTAAAAAACATCCCTTTTGGCTGAATGATTCTATGCTGATATCAAGTACTCGACTCAGGGTAGACGCAGTCATGAAATCGAGCCTCCCGAGAAAGCAAAAAGGCGCTGCGGCGATCGAGTTTGCCTTGGTCTTCGTGATTTTCTTTGCAGTGTTCTACGGCATGCTCAGCTACAGCTTGCCGCTGCTGTTGATGCAGTCATTTCACCAAGCGGCAGCCGAAGGGGTCCGCCGCAGTGTGTCCCTGGACCCCAGCACCGCAGGCTATTCGGCCCTGGTGGTGCAACGCGCCAAGGATGCCGCCCAGGCCCAATTGAACTGGATCCCCGGCTCATTGAAATTCTTGCCCGGCTATATCACCGCCACCTACACCAATAATTTGCTGACAGTGAAGATCACCTACCCCTCGGCCAATATCAAAGCGGTTCTGCCGGCCCTGGTATTGCCCGGGGTGGGCACCGTACCCAACCTGCCCACCAACCTCACTGCTACCTCGAGCCTTCAGTTTTGACGACGGGGGATAAATTGTTCGCACGCCTGCGCGGGCGCACCAGCGCCCTGGCCTTGGACGCGCCAGCAACCCCCGCGCCGGGCCTGCAACTGCAACTGGACAACCTGGGTGGGGTGCTGAACATCTCAGGCACCTTGAGGCCTTTGCTTGCCCAGCATCTTGCCAACGCGCCCAACCCGCCCTTGCAGACCTTGCTGTGTGCCGACAGCGCGCGGAGTGTCGAGGGCACGCCGCAGGAGTGGCAACGACACGGCCTGGACCTCGACTTCCAGGGCGCTGCTGGCCAGGTCCTGCATACCCGCGGCTGGATCGAGCCGGAGGGCGACGGCTGGGCCCTGCACCTGCTGGACATCACTGACCTGCTGGCCGACCGAGTACGGGTGCAGCAACGCGAACAGAACCACCAACTCGCCGCCCTGATGAGCGAACAGCTGCGCGTGTGCAGCCCCAACCGCCTGCCCGAGGTGTTCAGCGAACACCTGCGCAGCGTGGCCCAGCGTTGGCGCATCCCCTGCGTCGCCATGGCACTGCTCGACGAAGATGACCAGGGCTGGCGCATCTACAGTCACTACGCCGCTCACGACGCCCCGGCCTTGTGGCAGACCGGGCAACACCTGGGCACCAGCCTGGACAGCATCAACGGCAACACACCACTTAGCCTGGACATTGCCCAGGGGCGCAGCGACAACCCGCGCCTGCACAGTGTATTTGGCAATGCCGACGGCTTCCTGGTGCCGTACCGCGACAGCCATGGCGCCGCCGCGTGGCTGCTGTGTGGCTTCTATAACGGCCAGGCACACCACACCGGCGAGCGTGACTGGCTGAACCTGTGCGCGGCACTCGCCGCGCCGCTGCTGGGCCGTCTGCGCGAACAGCGTCACCACCAGCAACTGGAACGGGTAGAAGCCCTGCAAGGCCTGCTCGGCACTGGCTGGTGGGAACTGTTGCCCGCCACCCAGGAAATCCAACTGGCGCCACAATTGCTGCGCAACCTGAGCCTGGACGAAGGCCCCACCCGCCAACCCCTCGGCACCTGGCTCGAACTCATCCACCCCGCCGACCGTCAGGCCCTCGACAGCCGCCTGCAAGACCTGCAAGCCCTGGGCAAGCCACTGCTGACCAACGTGCGCCTGCAACGCACCGAGTCCGAGCAGTCGCCCCTGTGGTACCGCATACAAGGCCAAGTGCTGGGAGCCGGCAATGAACGGCGCTGGGTCGGCTTCATGCTCGACATCAGCGACATTCAGAACCAGCAACTGCAAGCCGCCGCCGCCCATGCGCGCCTGGACAACCTGATCGCCAGCTCACCGGCCGTCATCTATGTGCAGCGCTACGTCAACGGCGCGCTGCACCCAGCGTTTTTCAGCGCCAGCCTGTTACCGCTGCTGGGCTGGACCTTGGCCGATTGCAACCACGACACCCTGGCGGCGCTGATCCACCCCGACGACCGAGAACGCTACTTCGAACGCACCCGCCAGCTGCTGCGCGAAGGCAACGTGCGCAGCCGCTACCGCCTGCGCGACAAGCAAGACAACTACCACTGGCTGCTCGACGAAGCCAAGCTTTTGCGCGACGACCTCGGCTTGCCGGTGGAAGCCGTGGGCCTTTGGCTGGACGTCACCGAGGCGACCCTGGCCGCCGAGCAGGTGCGCCAAAGTGAAGAGCGCTACCGCATCCTGGTGGAAGACTCGCCAGCGATGATCTGTCGCTACCGTCCCGACCTGATCCTCACCTTCGGCAACACGCCGCTGGCCAATTACCTGGAATGCCGGCCCGACCAATTGCCAGGCATCGACTTGGGCCAGTGGCTGTCGGATGAACAGCGCGCTGCCTTTATGCAACGCATTCAGCAACTGACCCCGGAATTCCCGGTGAGCACCGCGGAAATCAGCCTGCAACTGCCGGGGCGCGAACATGCCTGGTGGGTGTGGTCGGACCGTGGCGTCTTCGATGAACAAGGCGCTCTGATCGAAGTGCAGGCCGTGGGCCGCGACAACACCGAAGTACGCCGCTCCCAGCAGCAACTGACCCAAAGCGCGAAAATGGCCACCCTCGGCGAAATGGCCACCGGCCTGGCCCATGAGATCAACCAGCCGCTGAACGTGATGCACATGGCCATCACCAATGTGCTCAAGCGCCTGGGCAATGGCGATGTGCAAATCGACTACCTTACGGAAAAACTGCAGCGTATCGACGCCCAGGTGCAACGCGCGGCACGGGTGGTCGACCATATGCGCGTGTTCGGCCGCCGCTCGGAAATCGAGCAGCAACCGTTCGACCCCGCGCAGGCGCTGGAGGGCACCCTGTCCCTGCTCAGCGAAGGCCTGCGCGGCAAAGGTGTAGACGTGCGCATCAGCCCTGCGGACTTCTCGGTGCAGGTCAAAGGCTATGTCGACCAGCTGGAACAGGTGCTGATCAACCTGATGGTCAATGCCCGCGACGCATTACTCAGCCGGCGAGAAAAAGACCCTGCCCTGCGCCCCTGGATTGCCCTGCACAGCGAGCACGACAGCCGCCATGTGCGTATCTGGGTTGAAGACAACGCCGGCGGGATCGACCCGCGCCTGTTGGAGCGGATTTTCGAACCGTTCTTTACCACCAAGCCAATCGGCGTCGGCACCGGATTGGGGCTCTCGGTGAGCTATGGGATTGTGGAAAACATGGGTGGGCGCCTGAGCGTCACCAACGGCGAGGCCGGCGCGAAATTCTGCGTCGAGTTACCCATCGCGCAGAACTCAATCAGCTAACCACGATGCGAAGCGAGCCGCTCTTGCTCTTGCTCTTGCTCTTGCTCTTGCTCTTGCTCTTGCTCTGCTTTTGATCTTAGGCGCCCCGTCAAACCACGCTGGCCGGAATTCGACAGTGATTTGGGGGGTAAACCGGCAGGGATGCCGGTTTAGCCGCCCCGCGCCATGGATGGCGCGTGGCGGCGGCCCCCCAAATCACTGGCGGATTGCGGGCACACCGAGCCTAGGCGAGGTGCCGAGTGGTGGGGCAAGAGCCTTTTGCTTACTTTTGGGCTCTTTTCAAAAGTGAGCCGCTGTAAAAGCGGAACCCTAAGTGGCCGTTACCGCAGGAATGGATATGTACACGTTCCAACTGTGTTGACTGCCAGGCCGCCTTCGCGAGCAAGCCCGCTCCCACAGTTGGATCGCGGGGGGTCAGGTAGATAGGCGTCGGCTGGCAGGCCGCCATCGCAGGCACGCCAGCTCCCACATTTGGAACTCGGGGAGTCAGCTAAATCACCAGATAAGCCCGGCCCATATGGCAAGAGAGATTGGCACCGACTTCGGCATTGCCCAGGTTGATGCCCAAGGCGCTGAGCAAGGTGTTGACGACAGGGTCGAGAATCGGTGACAGCACATTCTGGATCAGCCCCACCACCGCCGTGGTGATGGTCGCCAACAGCCCGGCAACCCCAGCCAACGCGCCACTGGAGACACTGCCGCTGGGCGGTGCATAAGTTACCTGCAAGCCATTAAGGGTCGCCGCCAGGCTGCCGACGATATTGGCGGTGCCCGGCGCGAACTTGTAGGTGGGCGGCGCATTCATCTCGGCCACCGGCGCAAACACCATCGTGCTGGTTTGCGCGGCAATGGTGGAGTTGGCTTTCAACAGCAAACCACCCCCCACATTGGGTGTACGGTTGGGGCTGCACAGCAGCGTCAGGACCACACAGTAGCGCTGGCCAAAATCGATCAGCCTGACCGGCTGCACATCGACTGCTGCGGAGGAAGAAAAAGCCGCCACCGGATCCACTGTACCGACCGCCAGGGTCGCCAGGGACGTAGTGGTTTTCACCGTCAAGGATTTGGAGGCCGGCGAGTCGCAATTGAAATCCGTGACATGGGTTTGCGCACTGCCGGCTTCGATGTAAATGGCCAGCGATGTGGTGACATCGACGTCAGCCACATTGCAGGCCACCAGGCACAACACACCGCCAACCACCGCCGGCAGGTTGAGGTTCAACAAGCCCTTGACCACCTGGGACACCGGCGTGCCCAGGCCCGTCAATATGGACGCCACGCCAGAGACCGCCTTGATGATCGGCGCCTGCACGGTCACCAACGTGCGCACTTGCGCGGTGCGTACAAAAATCTGATCGGTCGGAGGGGTATTTTGCAAGCCCTTCTTGGCCAACACAGGATTGCCAATCGCTGAAAGCTGCGGCGGTTCGATGACCTTGGTCTGGATCGACACATTGCCCACCAGCGGAATCGCGACCTGCGCCGCCGCACTCACCGCATTCTTGCTGCTGGACAACTGCGCCACCGCTTCCAACAGTTGAAACAATTGCACGTTGCTATTCAGCGCCGCCGTCGGCGTGCCGGTGGCGATGTCAATCAGGTCACCCACGGTCAACAGCTTGCTGTTGGGCGCAATGGCTTGAATCGAAACCACGTCATTGACGACCGCTGTGACCGCCGCACCGTTTTTCTGCAAAACCTTCACAGCAGCGTCGATCAGTTGAGTAGCCGAGACTGCGGTACTGAGCAAGGCATCGTAGTCACCGGCCTTCACGTTCAGGTTGATCGCCAGTTGGTCCAAATAACTGAGCAGGTTGACGTTGGTCTGCAGCAAGCCGTTCCAACCCGCCGCCGTGAGCGAAAGGTTGCCGCCGAGCAGATTGCCGATGACCAGGTTGAGCAGCGGGGATTTGCCTGAATCGACGCTGGCCAGGCTGCTGCGGATCGACAACTGCGCCACGGGCGGCGGTGTCGCCGCGACGGCGGTGGCGCTCAAGTTGATTTGCGGGGTAATCGGCGCACCACTGAACAGGTTCCACAGCCCATTGGCGACGCTGGTCGTCACAGTGCGGGAAGCCATCACGCGGATAGCGTCGCTCTTGGTGGCATCAGCGGTAAACACACGGGTGTTCAGAGCATTGGTCGCCAGGGTGCCGCATGTCACCGCCAGGGTGCTGCCATTACCGACCACAAAACCGTTGCGCGCCGCATTTTGCGTGGCATAGGCGTTTGCGGTGGTGTTGGTACCGCATTGGCCACCGAGACTGGCTGCCTCCAACGCCGAGGTATCGGCGACGGATTGCAGCTTGCGCTTTTCCAAATACAAGCGCCCGCTGTCGACCGCCAGCAACGTAAACACCAAGGCCAAGGCCAAAGTGCCTGCCGCCATCAAGCCAATTGCACCACGCTGTCTGGAGCCGAATCGGGGAGACATCGAAGCACTCCTGCGCTAACTCTCCGTTGCACTGGAGTGTAGACAAGGCTTCGGCAGGTTGCTGGCAACTCGCCACATTGGCGACTGGCGGAGATGCCCTGATACGCCCTGATACTGTAGGAGCGAGCTTGCTCGCGAAAAACCTACAGACGCCGCGTTGATTCAGGAAGTACGCGTTATCGTTGACGTTTTTCGCGAGCAAGCTCGCTCCTACAGTGAGCGATCAGCGCGGCGGGTAGTTGGAAAGGATCTTGGTCACGGTGCTGCGGATGGCTTTGTTGCGTTCCTCGGGGTTCGGCGTGCTGGCCATCATCTGTTCGTCGCTGCCGCGCCACACCAGCTTGCCGTCCTTGCCGTCGAGCAGGTCGATCTGGATGGTCGCGACCTTGTAGGTGATATTGCGGGTTTCGTTGTACATCGGCGCGCCCCAGTAACCATTCCACGGGCCGCCCCAGGCACCGCCATAGTTGGTGGTGACTTGCTGCTGGCGGTCTTCGACGATCAGGTAGGCCTGTACATTCAGGTCAGCCTTGGTGCCCGCCGCCGCAGGACGCATACCGCGCTGATCCAGCTGTTCGCCCACGGCCTGGCGGATGCGTTGCTCGGTGAGGTCGCTCTTGATCCTCGGGTCATCGGGACGGTACTGCAACGCTGGGTCTTTCCAGGCCCAATTACGGTAGGCGCCGAAGTCTCGGCTGGCGTCGAAATCGTGGTTGACCTGGTTGCTCTGGCAACCGCCCAGCAACATGACAACAGCAAGCGCAGCGATGCGACGAAGCATGGTGTTCTCCAAAAACAACGTGGGCCTGTAATGAGAATAGCTGCTAACTGGGCGGATAGGCAGCCATTGCCTTCTGCATCGCCTTGCGCAAGCTATCGGCGCGTTCGCTCAGGCTGCCCTGGCTGGTGGTTTCGGCACTGGTGCTCCACACCGGCTGGCGGGTGCGCGCATCAAACAGGCTGATACGCGCCACGGCCACTGTCACTTCATAGGTGCGCACCACGGGCACGCTGTTGTACATGCCGTAACCGTTGCCATAGCGGTTATAGCCGCCGTAGCCGTAACCATAATCGTCCTGGACCTGGCGCAGGCGTTTTTCCAGGCGTACATCGGCGCTCACAAGCAGGTCGGGCGCACGCTTATCATGCAAGGGGCGCAAGCCTCGCTGATCGAGGGCGCCGCTGACCGCCTCGGCAATCTGCGCCGAATCGGCCCAGGCCGTGCCCGCCGGCAACTGACCGTTGAGCCAACCCCAGCTGCGGTAGGCACCATAGTCGCGCACCGGCGCGGGGTAGGCGCTGGCATCAAAGGTAGTGGCCGCCTGGGCGGGCGCCGGCGGCATCGGTGCCGAACTGGCGATGTAAGGATTGGGGCTCGAGCACGCCCCAAGGCCTAGAGACAACAGGATTAAACCGAGACGACGCATGTCGACCTCCCACGCTGGGCCGCTTAAACCGGGCGGCAGATCCAGTGCAAATATCGCCCAAGCCCGGCAAAGCTTGGGTGACGACGGTGAGCGAGCTCCATCTCCAACAAGTCCTGCAGGTTGGCGCGAGCCTGGAATTCCACCGGCATATAGTCGTGGAACACCCGCACGCCACTTTGGCTTTCGACCTGCCACAGCCCTTCGAGTTGCGCCGCCAACTCCCGTGGGTCCAGGGGTTGTTGCGGCGTCAGGCTCTGCTTTTCGCCGGCCATGTCGTTCTTGCGCATTTTGCGGAAGTGGCCTTTGAGCAGATTGCGGTAGATCAACGCATCACGGTTGTAGAATGCCAGGGACAACCAGCCACCCGGCAGCGTCAGTTGGTGCAGTACCGGCAGGATGGCGTGGGGCTCGGCCAACCACTCCAGCACGGCATGACACAGCACCAGATCGTAAGGCTCGGTGAGTTGGCCAAGCAAGTCCTGCCACGGTGCATGAATAAAGGTCGCGCTTTGGCCCGCGTCAGCGAAGCGCTGGCGCGCACCTTCAAGCATCGGCGCCGCGGGTTCGGCCAAGGTTACCTCGTGGCCCTGCTCGGCCAGCCACAGCGACATGTGCCCCAGGCCTGCGCCGATATCCAATACGCGCAACGGCCGCTGCGGCAAGGCTTGCACCAGGTCGGCCTGGAGCACCGCCAGGCGAATCGCGCCCTTGGCACCGCCGTAGATTTTTTCGGCAAAGCGCGTGGCCAACTGGTCGAAATGACGATCACTCATGGGCAAACCGCCGTTCGCTATCGGCCAGTTTGGCGCGCACCACTTCGTTCATATCCAGCCCCAGCTCACTGCACAGCAACAGCAGGTACAGGACAATATCGCCGACCTCCTGGCCCGCATGGGCGAGTTTATCGGCGGGCAGTTGGCGGGATTGGTCTTCGGTGAGCCATTGGAAGATTTCCACCAGCTCGGCCATTTCCACGCTGGCAGCCATGGCCAGGTTTTTCGGGCTGTGGAACTGCTTCCAGTCGTTGGTATCGCGGATGCGGTGCAGGCGTTCGGTGAGGTGTTCGAGGTTCATGCGGGGGCTCCTGAATGGGTATAGCTTACCCCATGACGGGACGCGGAGCGTCCCAGGCGGCGTTCCCACGCAGAGCGTGGGAACGATCAGCGATCAGTCGACAACGCTGAACTCGAGCCTGGCGGTTTGGCCGGCTTCATCCAATACGCTGAGCTGATAGCGGCCCAGCCGTTCAAAACTGGCATTGATGCTGTCCTGGTTCGCGCTGTCGCCCAACGGCGCACCGTTGAGAAACCACCAACGCCGGCCACTGCCGCCCAGGGCGGAGATGTTCAGGCGCAAGGCTTGTTGACTGGCAGCGGGCAGGCGCAGTTGGTCGCCTTCGCGTACGCCCACGATGGACAACGGCGATGAAGCGGCCAGCGCCGGCGGAGGGCAATCCGGGTCAGGCGCAGGAATGCGCGCTTCCCGGCGTTCAATCCTTGGCAACCAGGGCTCCAGCGGCGCCGGCCACAGCGCGATGTTTTTGGGGGTTGCGCCAGGGCAATGGGCATCGACCCTCAAACCCTTGGGGTTAACCCAGATGCTTTCCATCAAGCCCACGCTCAAGGGTTGATCCAATGCCTGCAAGGTCGGCGGCGTGGTGTTGTCCAGGGTCCAGGCAAAACGCTGGCGGCGGCAATTGGGGTCGCTGCGGCTCATGGGCTGGCCCAGCGGCCAACAAATCGCTGCCACGCCGATATTGGCAGGCACCGGTTTGACTGGCGCACTGATGCCGCGCTGGCTGTCGCGGTTGGTCAGCACGTCATGCACCTGCAACATCAACGGTGCTGCCGACGCCAAGCCGAACTGCCCCGGTACCGGCGTGCCATCGGGCCGGCCGATCCATACGCCAATCAGGTAACGCGGGCCCACGCCAATCGCCCAGGCATCGCGAAAGCCATAACTGGTGCCGGTTTTCCATGCCAGCACCGGCCGTTGGACCAGCTCGGCACGTGGGTCACGGTCGGGCCGCGCCTGGCCGCTGAGGATGCGCCGCACAATCCAAGCGGCGCCGGGCGACAGCAACGGCCGCTCCCTGAGCGTATCGTCCGGCTGTAACCGCAGGCTGGCGCTCTTGCCATCACGGGCCAGGGCGCTGTAGCCACTCACCAGTTCTTCCAGACGACTGCCCGCACCGCCGAGGATCAGCGCCAGGTTCGGCTCGGCCAATGCCGGCAACGCCAACGGCATGCCACCGATGCGCATCTGTGCGGCAAAGCGCTTGGGCCCGTAGGCTTCCAGCAGTTGCACCGCAGGCAGGTTCAACGAACTGGACAACGCGGTGCTCGCCGGCACCGCGCCAGTAAAACCCATGGAAAAGTTGCCTGGACGGTAATCGCCATAGCGCCGAGGCACATCCTGCAACAGCGATTCGGAGTGAATCAGGCCGTCATCCAACGCCATCCCGTAGAGAAAAGGCTTCAAGGTGGAACCGGGCGAACGCAGCGCGCTGATCATGTCCACATGGCCAAAGCGCTTGGTGTCATTGATATCCACCGACCCCAGGTAGGCGCGCACCGCCATGCTTTCCTCTTCCACCACCAGGATGGCCGCCGAGGTGTGCTCCGGCAGGCGTGCGCGCCAGCCCAACAGCAGGTCTTCGAGACGGCGTTGCAAGGTGGCATCCAGAGTGGTGCGAATCAGTGGCGGGCTGTCGGGGCGATTCAGGCGACGTGCGAGCAAGGGCGCCAGGCTCGGTTCCAGGCGTGGGGCGAGCAACAGGGGTTCTTCCAAGGCTTCATCCACCGCCGATTGCGGCCATACCTGAAACTCGGCCAGGCGGCGCAGCACTTTGTCCCGAGCCTGCTGGGCGCGCTGCGGATGACGGTCCGGGCGCAAACGGCTCGGCGCCTGGGGCAATACCGCGAGCAACGCGGCTTCGGCGTGAGTCAGTTGTGATGGCGACTTGCCCAGGTACGCCCAACTCGCTGCCGCCACGCCCTGCAGCGTACCGCCGAAGGGCGCGCGGTTCAGGTACAGGTTGAGGATTTCATCCTTGGACAGGTGCCACTCCAACTGCGCGGTACGCCACAGCTGGCGTAACTTGCCGTGCAGGGTGCGTGAGTGCGGGTCGAGCAGGCGCGCCACTTGCATCGACAAGGTGCTGCCGCCAGAGACCACCCGCGCGCCGCTCAGGTTTTGCCAGGTCGCACGCACCAGCGCCAACGGGTTTACGCCGGGGTGTTGGTAGAACCAACGGTCTTCATAGGTGAGCAGCGCGTCGAGATAATACGGCGACACTTCGCGGGTCTGTACCGGGTAGCGCCATACGCCATTGGCATCGGCAAATCGCCACAGCGGCGTGCCATCTTCGGCCAGCACCACCCGCGCCAGGTCGTCCTGGGGCAGGGGCAAGGGCCAGATGCGATCGGCGCCCCACAGCAGCGCTATTACTAACGCCACACAACCCAAAGCCCAGCGCAATAACTGTGGGAGCGGACTTGCTCGCGAAAGCGGTGGGTCAGTTGGCAGAGATGTCACAGGCACGCCGCCTTCGCGAGCAAGCCAGCTCCCACATTGGGCCGCGTACATCTGCAGGTGATTAAACTAAAACTCAAACGGGCAAACCTCTATGCTTGCAGGGAACTCGCCTGCGTTATCGACAACCAAAGGCACAGTTACGCCCACCTTCTCATCAGGACACGCACATGCAGGTAGAAAGCTTTTTCGAATGGTTGGGCCAGGCGCTCGGTTCCGTCATCCGTTTTATCGTCGACGGGCTCAGCGGTTTGTTCGGGGCCTTGACCCACGCCGGCGGCAACTTTATCGACGGCCTGTCACGCACCTTGGGCATGGACACCTCGATCATCAGCATCATCACTCTGATCGTCGGGTTGCTCTTCCTGTACTCGGCGGTACGCGCCTTTATGCGGGCCTCGATTATCGTGGGAATCATCTGGCTGATGCTGGGGCTTTGGTTGCTGAGCTGGGTCGTACACTGATATTTCGATCCTCTCCTGTAGGAGCGAGCTTGCTCGCGAAAAACTCACAGACGCCGCGTTGATTCAGGAAGCACGCGTTATCGTTGACGTTTTTCGCGAGCAAGCTCGCTCCTACAGTGTCTTTCAGCGGCCCTTGATCACCATATCCACCGGCGTCTCGCCCACGGCCTGCCAGTTCGGCCGATACATCGACTCTACCTGCGGCGGCGGCACGCGGTAGGTTCCCGGTGTCACCGCACGCGCCAGGTACAACAAGTGCGTGGTGCCATAGCCATCCAGATTCATGGCCGCCACATAGCGATCATCCCTGAACTCCTGATGCTTGAGCGAGGCATTCTGCATCGACTCGCGCCACTCCTTGACCTGGCTACTGGCGTTCTCCAGGCTCGCTGCGCTTTGTGCCAGGTTCTGGTTTTCCAGTTCCAGGCCGGCGGGCAGCAAGTCCACCACCAGGGCATCCGGCACCCGTTGCTTGGCGCTGACGGCCAGGTGCACCAGCACCAGGTCGCCGCTGTTGAGGCTGCGCAAATTCAACGGCTGGCCATTCATGCCCAGGTATTCGCGGCGAATACTCAGGTTCTCGCCACCCGGGGCAGGCGGCACTTGTGGGTAACCCGAGATTGTCAGTTGCTGGTAGACCGGTACATCGCTTTGATTGGTCAGGCTCAAATTGCCGGAAAGCAGCTTGCCTTCCAGGTTGAGCGTCGACTGCTGATTATTCAGCTCATGCTCCCCGTCGCTGCCATCCAACAGCACCTTCCACGCCGATTCGGGCTGGGCGAAACCCAGCCGCCCGGCCAGGAACAGCGAGTTGCGCTCCTGGGTCGACAGATAGGGGCTGGCCGCCAACTGGTCCGACAAGGTAAACAGGCGCTCTTCACGCTTGCCCTTGGCCAAGTCATTTTCCTCCAGCAACGCCAGAATCATCGCCTGATCGCGCAACGGGCTGCCGTAGTCGGCCAGCCACTCCTTGGCACTGCGCTGCGCCGCCAAACCGGCAAGCAAGGCTTGATCGGCACGCGGCTGGTCGCCCATTTTCTGCAGGGCGATGGCCAACTGCACCAACGGCAAGCCGGAGCGTGCGTCGCTGCGCCGTTCGAACAGACTGCGCAACGCACCCAACGGCGCCTGCTGACTGCGCGCCAGCACCATACCGGCGTAGGCCTGTACGGCGAAACGCGTGTGCTCGGCGTTGTCGCTGTAATCCACCTCGATCAGGTTACGTTCCTGCACATACCGCAGTAGGCGCTCGCTGGCCTTCTTCAAGGCTTCAGGCGGTACGGCAAAACCCTGGTCGCGGGCGCGCAGCAGGAAGTCGGTGACATACGCAGTCAGCCAATATTCTTCCTCGCCATCAGCGCCCCACAAACCGAAGCTGCCGTTGTAGCGCTGCATCCCCAGCAGGCGCTCGATGCCCAACTCGATCTTGCGCTTACGCTCGGCATCCGGCTCGCCCTTGATGCTCAGGCGCTTGAGCAGCGCGTCGTCGGCGTACAGCGACGGGTACAAGCCACTGGCGGTTTGTTCCAGGCAACCATAGGGGTACGCCTTGAGCGCACTGATCTGCGCGCCCAGGTTCAACGGCGGCCGGCTCGACAGGCTCAACAGCGCCTCACGCCCCGAGGCATCGAACTGATCCAGCGCACCCGCCGGCAAGCTCCACGGCTGATCCTTGATCACGGCGCGGTAATGCTTGAGCAAGGCCGGGTACGCCGGGCGTACGCCCAGGGTCCACTCACGGCTGAACGGCGGCAGGTTTTCCCCCGGCAGGTCCAGGCCATTGACCGTAACCTTGACCCTGCCCTGACCGAAACCGCCCCAGGCTTGTACCGGAATGCGCAGGGTGGTGCGCTGGCCTTGCTTGAGTTCAACCGATTGCGCGTCGCTGTTGACCAGTTCCAACGGCCCTTGCGTCGTTAATTGCACATCGAGTTTCTGCGCCTTGCCCGACAGGTTGGAGAGGTCCAGGGCCAGGGTGGTCTGGTCGCCTCCTGCCAGGAAGCGCGGCGCCGACAACTCGGCAATCAGCGGGGCGGCAATCACCGTCTTGCCTTCCGCCATACCGTAGCGATCATCGCTCCAGGCTTGGGCCATCAGGCGCAGTTCGCCGTTGAAGTCGGGGATATTGACGCTGACTTCGCCCTCGCCTTTGTCGTTCAGCGTCACCGGGGCGCTTTGCAGGGCGACGATGGTTACGCTGGTGTCCGGGCGTTTGCCGCCTTTGGCCAACGCCGCGTCGCCACCAAATGCCAGACTGGCCAGGCGCCCTTGGCCGGCTTCAATCAACTGGCCGTAGATGTCGAATTGGTCGACGCCATAGGCTTTGCGGCCAAACAGGCTGGCGTACGGATCGGGCGTTGGAAATTCGGTGATATTGAGGATGCCCACGTCCACTGCCGCAAGCAGTACGTGCACCTTTTGAGGCACACTGCCATCGGCGTTTTTGGCGGCGATCTTTACCGTCAGCGGTTGTTTGGGGCGCATTTTTTCAGGTGCAGTGAGGGTCAGGCCGAGTTTGCGCTGGGTGCGATCCAGCGGCAGGTGCAGCAAGCCCACGGCGCGTTTAGGCGTGATATTGGCTTTGCGCTCGCCGGGACGAATCACCAGGGCGCTCACATACAGATCGTGGCTCGACCATTTAGGGTCGAGCTTCACCGCAAAGCTTTTGCCTTCGGCCGGCACGTCGATTTCCTGCCACCACAGCGGGCCTTCGGCAGACTCCACCAACAGGTAGCCTTTACCGGCAGCCGGTGGCGTGACGGTGACGTTGGCGGTGTCGCCATCGCCATAGGCGGGTTTGTCCAACGCTAGCTTGACCTGGTCGGGGCGCACGGCGCCGCCTTCGGTGTTGTCCTGGGCCTGGTAGCCGGCCCAGAAACGCAGGCTGCTGACCAGCCCGGTCTGCGGGTCTTCGACCTCCACGCGGTAAGGGCCCCACTCCACCTGGAAGCTGACCTTGGCGGTGTCGCCCGCCTTGATGTTCAGGCTCTGCTCATCGAGGTTGAGGAATTTCTCGTTGAAGTGGTAGCTCCAGCCGTCATTCTCCGAGTAGTTCCAGTAGTAGTCGCGGCGCTCACGCACCAGGCGCACCTTGAGGTCTTGCGCGGCCAGTTTCTGACCGTCCTGGTTGGCCACCAGCACTTCGAATTCCACCGGGCCATCGCCGTTGGTTTCCTTGCCGTCAAACAGCCCACGCAGGCCCGGCAATTGCTCGGCCGGCCAGATCGGCTGCACCAGGCGCCGGGTGATCGGCCGACCGCCGGACTCCTGCAGGCTGGCTTGCACAATCAGTTGCAACGGCGACTTGGCCTCGGCCCACTTGCTTTCCAGGGTCAGCGCTTGCTCGCCATTGGCGTCGAGTACGCTTTCGTCCAGTTCGAAATCCTGGCTCAGCTCTTCTTCAGTGACGGAACCGAACTGGTAGCCCGGCAGGGATTTGACCGCCTCACGCAGTGGCCGCACGTACACCTGGCCACTGACGCGGTTACCGGAGGCGGGCGCGCCGTAGAGGTAACGACCGTTGACCTGGATGACCGGGTTATCCGCCGGGCTCAACGCCGTGTCACTGCCCTTGAGTTCCAGCGCCAGGCGTTCGGGCAGAAAGTCTTCGACGAGAAATTCATAGAGTTGCGGCTTGCCGTCACCGAGGTCGAACACCAACTGCCAGCGCCCGGTCGGCGCCTCGCCAGCCAGCTGCAACGGGTATTGATACAGGCCCGACGCGTCGGCCTCCCACACGAACTTGCGGCTCACCTGTTCATCCGGGCGCCGCACTTCGACGCTCACCGGCTGAGGCTTCACCGCCTTGCCATCCTTGTCACGCAACAGCGCGTTGAGCAGCACGGTTTCGCCGGGGCGATACAAATCACGCGGGCCGAACACAAAGAACTGCAACGGGTGGGACGGTTGCCCGCCGATATCGAACTCCGCCAAATCCAGCGCGGCGCTGTCCAGGCGCAGCAGGCTGGTTTGCTCGCCCTGCTTGGCCAGTAACACCTGGGCTTTTTTCGGCAGCGGCAACTCGGCGTGGCCACCGTCTTCGGTCTTGCCCTGGCCGAGCACGCGGCCTTCGGCATCGAGGATTTCCAGTTCGACGCCGTTGAGTGCCTTGCCGCCTTCCAGGGCCTGGGTAAACACATCCAGGCGATTGGCGTAGCGGTGCACCGACAGGCCGATATCACTCAAGGTGAACAGGGTGGCCGGTTGCGAATAGTTGTAGGTGCCCGAAGCGCGCATCACCGCGAGGTACACGCCCGGCTGCTGCAACTGCTTGAGGCCGGCAATCGGTAGCAACAGGGTTTCGCGGGTATTGCGCGCCGGGTTCAGGTCGAAACGCCCGCCGTACACCAGTTCGGCCATTGGCAGCAGTTCACGGGACTCATAGCTTTGCAGGCTGGTATTACGCCCCCACTGCGCCAGGAACGACGGCAGGGATTCGGGTTTGATCCGAAAGAATTCCACGTCGATCTTGTCGACATTCAACGCGATCACCGGCAGGCCCTCGGCCAGGCGCGTCGGCAACAGGGTGCCACGGCTGGCGAAGCCGACGGTGGCTTGCAGGTCGCGGGTTTCCAGGCGGGCGCTGTATTCGGCGGCGAGGGTGTTGCCGTTGACCGCCTTCACCCCTGCGTCCACGGTCAGCACCAGTTTGCGCTGCGGTTCAAGGTGGCGCAGGCGCAATTCCATCAGGTTATCGGACAGTTCCCAGGCGCCATCGACCTTGCCGGACTTGCTGTCTACCAGGTGCAGCTTGTCGGCGAATTTCTGATCGGGGTCCAGCGGAATGGAAAAACTCACCGACAGCGTGCTGGCCCCATCCAACTGCACCTCGGACACATCCACCACGCTCAGCTCACGCCCGGCATAGCGTTGCTTCAACGCTGCCACGTCCACCGCCGCTTTCACCGGCTTCGGCGCTGCCGCCACGGTGGGCGCAGGCGGTGCAGCGGGTTTATCGGAAGAATCGCAAGCGCTCAGCAGGGCCAGCGCGCAGGCCAGGAACAGTCCTTTGTTAAGCATGGGGCACTCATCGTCAGAGGGAACCGAGGGGTGAACTATATATCAGCGCCGACCAAGCCGCTGCGGCGCCGGTCACATTGACCGACAGAGGGGCGGTTGGTTCTAGGAGGGCATGAAGCCAAGCCAAATCCCACAGCCACTGGAGATCAAACGGTGGGAGCTGGCTTGCCTGCGATAGCGGTCTTTCAGCCGATATCTTCACTGGCTGACCCACTGCTATCGCAGGCAAGCCAGCTCCCACATTGGTTCTGCTGTGTGGCGGGTTGACGGTTACAATGCCGCTCTACCAAGGAGCCTTCATGACCGCCCTGCTGACCGACTGGCGCCACCGCCCCACCCATCGCCGCGTCTGGGCCCTGGCCGCGCCGATGATCCTGTCGAATATCTCGGTGCCCTTGGTGGCCCTGGTGGACAGCATGGTCATCGGTCACCTGCCCCACGCCCACCAACTGGGTGCCGTGGCTGTCGGCGCCAGCCTGTATACCTTCCTCGCCTGGGCCATGGGTTTCCTGCGCATGGGCTCCACCGGGTTCGCCGCCCAGGCCGCCGGGCGCAACGATGGTGCAGCGTTGCGGCAAATCCTGTTGCAAGGCTTGCTGTTGGCGCTGGGGCTGGCGATGCTGCTGGGTACCGTGGGCATTCCCCTGAGCCATCTGGCTCTGGAATGGATACAGCCCTCGCCCGAACTGAACCAACTGACCCGCGAGTTTTTCCACACCCGCCTGTTCGGCCTGCCCGCCGCTCTCGCCAGTTATGCACTGGTCGGCTGGTTCCTCGGCACCCAGAATGCACGAGCGCCATTGGCGATTTTGCTGACCACCAACCTGGTCAACATCGCGCTTAACCTATGGTTCGTCCTCGGGCTGGACTGGGGCGTGGTCGGCTCCGCCCGAGCCTCGGTGATCGCAGAGTGGACCGGCGCCCTGCTCGGCCTGGCGCTTACGCAAAAAGCCCTGCGCGCCTATCCTGGGCATATCGCTTGGGCCGCCTTGAAACTGTGGCAAAGCTGGCGCCCGTTGCTGGCGGTCAACCGCGACATTTTTATCCGCAGCCTGGCGTTGCAGTCGGTGTTTTTCATGATCACGGTGCAAGGCGCAAGGCTGGGAGATGCCACAGTTGCAGCCAATGCCTTGCTGCTCAACGGGCTGTTACTGACGGCACATGCCCTGGATGGCCTGGCTCACGCGGTCGAGGCTCTGTGCGGCCACGCCATCGGCGCACGTGACCGGCAAGCGTTACGGCGGTCATTGGTGGTTGCCTGTGGTTGGTCGCTGATCGCCAGCGTGGGTTTCGCCCTACTGTTCACCTTCGGCGGCCATCTGTTCATCGCCATGCAAACCGATATCCCCAGCGTGCGCGAAACCGCCGATATCTACCTGCCCTACCTCGCGGTATTGCCGTTGATTGCGGTGTGGAGTTATTTGCTCGATGGGCTGTTTATCGGTGCAACGCGGGCGCGGGAAATGCGCGATGGGATGTTGCTGACGGTGATGCTGGTACTGCCGATTGCCTGGGCCTTGCAGGGCTTGGGCAACCACGGACTGTGGATAACTTTTTTGCTATTCATGGCGGTACGCAGCTTGATCCTGGGGGCGATTGCCTGGTGGCTGAGCACGCAGAATCGCTGGCTGAGCGATACCCGCTGACACGAGCCCCTACCTGTTACTTCTGACAGGTTACAAGCCGATTTTTCAAGCGTTGAATAGCGGTGGGCAACCTCCCCTGCTTACGCCAAGGAAAATCGCTATGAATATCAAACGACAAACAGGCATCGTCACCCTTTGGGTAATCGCCACGCTGACTACCGCAGGCTGCACGGCGCCATCGAACTCAACAGCGCAGCCGGCCGGGACACTGCGGGTGGAGAACCAAATGGCCGGTGAGTACACACTCGTGGTGATACATGGGACTGAACAGCACAGAATCACCAAAGGCGAATCAAAGGACCTGACAATCGATGGAAAAGAGGTGCTCCTGTCGCGCCTCAACAGTCAGGGCACAATAACGCAGATAGCCCTCAACGTTCACTCAGAGAGCAAATGCCCAGTGACGCAATGCTTGCTCGTAAGGTGACTTGATCAACGTCGTGCCAATGCGGCCGGCCTCACAGGAACTAAACGAACACTCGCTCAGTTCCGGTGAGGCCGCACGACTCAAGAAGACAAGTAAGAAGAACGAGTCAACCCAAGACGCAACGCATCCAGGAACTGGGTACGCTCGGACGCCGAGATCTTCGCGCTCGCGCACTTGTCGCGGTAGTGCGTCATCAACTCTTCCGGCGACAAGTGCACATAGCGCAGCATGTCTTCGATGGTGTCGTGAGTCTCGATCCCGGCGCTGTACACCGAACCGTCTTCACGCTGGTAGATGTTCACCGAGTCGGTGTCACCGAACAGGTTGTGCATGTCGCCCAGGATTTCCTGATAGGCGCCGACCAGGAAGATACCCAGCAGGTAGTCCTCGCCTTCGTTCAAGCCGTGAACCGGCAGGCTGGTTTCGATGCTCTGCTCGTCGACGTATTGCTTGATCTTGCCGTCGGAGTCGCAGGTCAGGTCTTGCAGCACGGCGCGGCGCAGCGGCTCTTCGTCGAGGCGGTGCAGCGGCAGGATCGGCAAGACCTGGCCGATGGCCCACGTATCCGGCAAGCTCTGGAATACCGAGAAGTTGCAGATGTATTTGTCGGCCAGCTTGTCGTTGAGTTCGTCCAACACCTGGCGGTGCGAGCGCTGGCGGGCTTTCAACGAGTTGTGCAGGCGACGGCACACCGCGAAGTAGCACTGTTCGGCCAGGGCTTTTTCGGCCAGGGTCAGCTTGCCGTCGGCGTACTGGGTGGCCACGTCGCTCATGTAGTGGGTGGCGCGCCAGTAGGTTTCGGTGACCATCTCGATGTCGGTCGGGCCCAGCAGGTCCACCAGCCATTGCACGGTTTCCGGCAGGCTTTCCTTGTTTTCGATGGTCGGGATTTCGTCGTTGTGCTTCTCGACGTCCGTCACCTGCACCACCAGCATGGCGTGGTGAGCGGTCAGGGAGCGGCCGCTTTCGGAGAAGATGTTCGGGTGCGGCAGGCTCTGCGCGTCGCAGAATTCCTTGAGCATGCCCACTACCACGCCGGCGTAGTCGTCCATGTCGTAGTTGATCGAACTGGCGTTGCGCGAGTGCGTGCCGTCGTAGTCCACGCCCAGGCCACCGCCGACGTCGATGTGGTCCACCGGCAGGCCGAGGTTGCGCAGTTCGCCGTAGTAACGAATGGCTTCCTTGAACCCGTGCTGGTAGTCGGCCAGGTTGGCAATCTGCGAGCCCATATGGAAGTGCAGCAGGCGGATGCCCTGGTCCAGGCCGGCTGCGCGGAAGCGCTCGACCACTGACAGCAACTGGGCTGCCGACAGACCGAATTTGGATTTCTCGCCACCGGTGTCCGCCCACTTGCTCGATGCCAGGGACGACAGGCGCACACGCAGGCCCACCTGCGGCTTGACCTTGAGGCTCGCCGCCTCTTCGATCACCAGCCCCACCTCGGACTCTTTCTCGATCACGATGAACACGTTGTGGCCGAGCTTCTGGCCCATCAGCGCCAGGCGGATGAACTCACGGTCTTTATAACCGTTGCAGACGATGGTGCCGCCCTTCGGCGCCAGGGCCAGCACGGCCAGCAGCTCAGGCTTGGAGCCGGCTTCCAGGCCGATGGAAACGTTCTGGGTGGCAATGATGTTCTCGATCACCGCTTCCTGCTGGTTCACCTTGATCGGGTACAGCGCAGTGTATTTGCTCTGGTATTCCAGGCGCTCGATGTTGGCATCGAAGGCACCGGTCAATTGGCGCACGCGGTCTTGCAGGATATCGGGGAAGCGCACTAGCAACGGCAACGACAGGCCGCTTTTGCGCAACTCATCGACTTGCTCGTACAGATCGACGGGCGTGCTGTTCGGGCCGTTCGGACGGACTTCTACGCGACCGGCTTCATTGATCGCGAAATACCCGGCCCCCCAATGGCGAATCCCGTAAACACTGCGGCTGTCCGCAACTGTCCATTGGCTGCCATCGTCTTTGCGTGTGCGTCGTACGGACATCGAAGTCCCCTATAAATGAAGGCGAAGGCGCCACCTCTCGCGGAGGCTGGCGCAGTCTAAAGAATGAAAATGACGATTTGCCTGCAAGGGAAGTAGACCCCACTGGCAGGACAGAGTTTAGCCACAGGTTGGGAAGAGGCTTTCAGCCGCCGGACTTCTTGGCCTTGTACCCGAGCTTGATCAGCTCGGCCAACAGCAACTCGACGTGATCGCCCTGAATCTCGATAACCCCGTCTTTCAACGCGCCACCGGTGCCACAGCGCTTTTTCAGCGAGGTGGCCAATTCCTTCAGGGCTTCTTCAGCCAGGGGCACGCCGGTGATAGTGGTCACCGTCTTGCCGCCACGGCCTTTGCTCTCGCGACGCACGCGGGCAATACCGTCGCCTTCGGGGATCAGGGTCTGTTTGCAGGTGCACGAATCCACGGGCTGACGACAGTCCGGGCAGTGTCGACCTGCGTCGGTGGAAAATACCAGGCCACCAAGGGCGGCGAAGGATGCGGCTTTTTTGGCCACCGGCAATCCTCTTGGGAGGATGAAGACTGATCGGCGCCGCACAAGGCGGTGACCGACCGCGAAGCCCCACTCAGGCAGGGGCAGCGCTACCGAACCGTCAAGGCCACCACCACTGTAGGAGCGAGCTTGCTCGCGAAGATCGTCAACGATAACGCGGGCATTCAGCCAGCACGCGGTGTCTTGGCGTTTTTCGCGAGCAAGCTCGCTCCTACAGGGTGAAACAATAGCGGTTCGGGTGAAAAGGCGCGCAGTGTAACGGCAAAAAGCCAAGTTGCTAAGAGCCAAATGGCGCCAATTTATACAACTTTAGCGACGTGAGGCGAGATAGCGCCGCAAGCCCTCTTGGGCGTCCGGGCAATAAGACTTTTGCTCGGCCTCTGCAAGCACCGTTTCAATGGATAGAAAACGCGCTTCCATGACCTCTTCAGGCTGCAAACACAGCGGGCCGTCCCATACAGCAGAGTAGGACGTACACCACAGGCGGCTGTCGCCATCTTCAAAGTAAAAATGATCGTGCTCGACCAACTCCACGCCACTCACGCCCAGCTCTTCCGCCAATTCCCGCTGTGCCGACAGGGCATAGCTTTCTCCCGCCGCCACCATCCCACCCGCCGCCGTATCCCAATACCCTGGATACAGCGCCTTGCTCAGCGTGCGCCGGTGCACACACAGCTCGCCTTTGGAATTGAACAGGAAGATAAATGTGCAACGGCCGATCAAGCCGCGCTGGCGCAGGTCGGACCTGACCAGGTGACCGAGCAGGTGGTCCTGCTCGTCGACCCAGCAGATCAGTTCAGCGTCGGAGGCCGCTCGGTGTGCGGCCTCCTTTTGAGTAGCGTCCATCATCAACCCTGGTTGAGGAGCTGACGCAAGTCGATCACTGCAGCGTTTGCCCGGGAAATATAGTTGGCCATCACCAGCGAATGGTTCGCCAGTACGCCGAAGCCACTGCCGTTAAGAATCATAGGACTCCATACCGGTTCTTGCGAGGCCTCCAGCTCACGAATGATCTGGCGCACGCTGACCGTGGCGTTTTTCTTGGCCAGTACGTCGGCAAAATCGACTTCGATGGCACGCAGCAGATGGGACAGGGCCCATGCCTGGCCGCGCGCTTCGTAGAACACGTTGTCGATCTGCATCCATGGGGTTTCCACCACTTCTTCATCGACCTGCGGCACTTCACCCGGCGCCAGCGCCTCGGTTTTCAGCGCAGTGTTCAACTTGACCCGGCCCACGCTGGCGGACAGACGCTGGGACAGCGAGCCCAAACGTGTGGCCACATCGCCCAGCCAGTTGTTGAGGTTGTCGGCACGCGCATAAAACAGCGCGCCGCGCTGGTTCGGGTCAGACAGGCGCGCTTCGTAGCGGCTCAAGGAATTGATGCCTTCCTGGTATTCCGACTCACTGGATGGCAGCACCCAACTCTTGTTGTCGAAGTTGAAGCGCGGCTCGGCCTTGGCCAAGTCAGCGTCTTCAGCCGACTGCGACTGGGAGCGGGCGAAGTCTTTACGCAGGGCGCGGGTAAGGTCACGCACCTGCACCAGCACGCCGTATTCCCAGCTCGGCATGTTGTCCATCCACAAGCCCGGCGGGAAACGATCGTTGGAGATGTAGCCGCCTGGCTTGTTCAGCAAGGTGCCAACCACGGTCTTGAGGGTTTCGACGGTGGTGTAACCCACCACCATCTGCTTGCCTTCCTTCTCGGCGGCAAGCTGGGCATTTTGCTGCACCGGAAACAGCGCCGGCTCTTGGCTCCAGTACCAACCCAGGCCACCGGTGACCAGCAGGTACAAGCCGATGATGCTGAGCAACGCCCGGCTCATCAGCAGGTTGCGAAAATAGCTGCGGTTGGCCGACTTGGGCTCAGGGGCGGGGCCTTTGGCACTGCCTTCGCGGTTTTTCCAGTCCAGCATGGCGATATCCTTTCAATCACTTGAGTTCATGCACGTCAATTGTCCGGGTGCGTTCAGACATTCCGACCACAACCCTACCCCATCGTGCCCATCGGTGCGGGGCTTTTACACGAAACTGGCGCACCAGCGCGCTTGGACTATAAAGGATGCACGCGATTTACGCTGCGCGACCCATTGGTCAATAACTGAATGGCAGGCACGCAGACTTAATTGACGTATGACACTCATCTATCAGAAAAGAGGTGCTAGCATAGAGCCATCAGTCGACCTCAGCATGCACCCTCACAGTAGTCAGGATATGACCGAGTCAGAAGACCCCAGCCGCGAGCGTCTCAAGCAGCACTTTGCCCAGCGGGTAATTCATCAGGCACGTCAAATTCTTGAGATCTGGCAGCGCCTGCAACGCAGCGAGTGGTCGAACGCCGACTTTTCCGAACTCAGCGAAGCCAACATGCGCCTGCAACGCTTCGCCGAACGCTTCGAACAGCCCGAACACACACAACTGGCACGGCATATCAGTCAATCCTTGCAGGCTGTGGACGAGAACCGTGGCCGTCTGAGCAGCCAACTGATCACCGAGCTCAACCGCTTGATGCAACGCCTGTCCCGCACCGGCCTGCGCCAGGGCGATCAGCTTGAGCAAACCTTCCTGCCGCCGATGCGCAAGCCGATCTATGTGATGCTGGCCGACCATGACCGCGCCGAACGCCTGGCCAAGCAGTTGGAGTTCTTCGGCATGGGCGCCCACGCCCTGGACAGCGTCGCCGCCTTTCGCGCGTCCATGGCCGAGCGTTTGCCGTCGGCGATCGTGATGGACGTGGACTTCTGCGGCACCGGCCTGGGCCTGAAGCTCGCGGCAGAGGCCCAGGAGGGCCTGGAGCAAAAGCTGCCGCTGTTGTTTTTCAGCCTGCACGAAACCGACACCCCGACACGCCTGGCCGCCGTACGCGCCGGCGGCGAAGAGTTCCTGACCGGCACCCTGGAGGCCTCAAGCCTGCTGGAAAAGATCGAAGTGCTAACCTGCGCGGCCCAGTACGAACCGTACAAAGTGCTGATCATCGACGACTCGCGGGCCCAGGCGCTGCACACCGAACGCCTGCTCAACAGTGCCGGCATTGTCACCCGCACATTGACCGAACCGATCCAGGCCATGGCCGAGCTGGCGGATTTCCAGCCCGACCTGATCATCCTCGACATGTACATGCCTGCCTGTACCGGCACCGAACTGGCCAAGGTGATTCGCCACAACGACCGCTACGTCAGTGTGCCGATCATTTACCTGTCGGCCGAGGACGACCTGGATAAACAGCTGGATGCGATGAGCGAGGGCGGTGACGATTTCCTCACCAAACCGATCAAGCCGCGTCACCTGATCACCACTGTGCGCAACCGTGCGTCACGTGCGCGCAACTTGAAGGCACGGATGGTGCGCGACAGCCTGACCGGGCTGTACAACCACACGCATATCCTGCAACTGCTCGAAGATTGCAGCTTCCGCGCACGCCGCGAGAACAAGCCGTTGAGCTTTGCCATGCTCGATATCGACCACTTCAAGCGCGTCAATGACAGCCACGGCCACCCCATGGGCGACCGGGTGATCAAGAGCCTGGCACTGTTTCTCAAGCAGCGTTTGCGCAAGACCGATTACATCGGCCGCTACGGCGGTGAAGAGTTCGCCATCGTGATGCCCGACACCGACCTGGAATCGGCCTGCAAGGTGCTGGACGACATTCGTCGGCGCTTTGCAGAAATCCACTACCCCGCCCAACCGCAGGATTTGTGGTGCACCTTCAGCGCCGGCCTGGTGGAGCTGTGCGACGGTTCCGACAGCTTGATGATGGCCGCCCAGGCTGACGAAGCGCTGTACCGCGCCAAGGACGCCGGACGTAATCGCGTGCAAGCCGCTCGCACATCAAAGCAAAGTGCCATCTTTTCACCAGAATCCACCGATTCGGTCATAACGCTGTAATACAAACGCAATAAATTCAGGCGCTTATCTCTTGCCGTCGGTTGAAACCCCGCATGCGCCTGAAGCTGCTGACCAATCTCAATACCCTTCTGCTGGTGGCTGTGTGCCTGGCCCTCGGGGCGACACTGTGGTGGTCGCAACGGGCGCTGGAGCGTCCGTACTTGTTGATGGAGCGCTACCTCGGGTTGTCCCAGGTCTTTCAAAACCAGGCTGCCCGTAACATCGAGGACTACTTAGCCAGCGGCGATGCCCTGCGCCTGAGCAGTGCAACCCAGAGCCTGGAAAGCCTGCAGCTTCAGCTGGGCGAACTGCCGCCCGACTTGGCGCAAAACCTGCGCCCCAGCCTCATGGACCTGGAGACTTTCAGCAAGACCGACCTGTTGGCCGCCGGTAAATTGGCTGGCGACCCGCAAGCCCTGTTGCTGCAAGCCGAGCGTGAACTGGGCGCGAACCTGGAACAATTGAGCCAGTACGCCAGCGGTGTCAATTCCGCGGAGGCTGCGCATTATATGTCGCCATTGCTCGCAGCCTCACAGCACCTGGGCAAACTGTCCCTGGCCCGCGACAAGCTAGTCAGCAGCGGGCGCGCCGAGTTGGCCGCGGATGTCGAGCGGGAAGTGACCAACCTGCGCACTCAGGCCGACCTGCTTGCGCAGCTGCCCTTATTGGGAATAAAGGCCAGCGCTGAATCCCACACCGATGATTTTTCCGCGTTGATGGGCCTGGAAAATACCGAAAAAACCGAAGCCCAGGACACCGGCGTCGACCTCAAGCGCGAACTCAACAGCCTGTTGACCCGCTACCCCGCCGAACTCCAACGCACCCGTGAACAGATCCAGCAACGCGCCGATCTCGCCGCCAGCACCCACCTTAAAATCACCAACGTACAACAGGCCATCGCCGGCCTGGAACCCGTGGTGCGTGCGCAACACGCGAAGATTCAGGGTGAAGTGCGTGTGATGCAGGGGGTGATGATTGGTCTGATCCTGCTGATCGCATTGCTGATCGATACCCTGCAACGCCGCCTGGCGGGCGTGCTGACCAACCTGGCACCCGCCTTGTCGACCTGGGCCGAAGGCGACTTCAGCCAACCGATTGCCCTGGGCAAGACCAACCGTGAACTGCACGATATCGAGGCCTCCCTTAACCGCCTGCGCGCCTACCTGGTGGATCTGGTCGGCACCATCCGTGGCAATGCCGAAGAAGTGGCAGGCAGCAGCCGCGCCCTGGCCGAACTGAGCAGCGGCCTGCACGACGGAGCCGAGCGCCAGGCCGGCGACACCGCGCAAATCCGTGATTCCCTGGGCGAGCTGGAAGCCACCATCCAGCAAGTCGCCGGGGATGCCAGCCAGGCCGCCGGGGCCAGTCGCAGTGCAGGCCAAGCCGTGGAGCAAGGCCAGCGCGTTATCGGCCTGAGCCTCACCGGGCTGCATGCGCTGGTAGGCGAAGTGCAGCAAAACGCGCAGATGATCGAGAAACTTGCCGAAGAGTCCGCCACCATCGGCGGCGTGCTCACGGTGATTCGCTCGATTGCCGACCAGACCAACCTGCTGGCGCTCAACGCCGCTATCGAAGCCGCCCGCGCCGGTGAAGCCGGACGTGGTTTCGCCGTGGTAGCCGACGAAGTGCGCTCCCTGGCCCAGCGTACTGCCGGCGCCACCGCCGAAATCCAGGGCCTGATCGCCGGCCTGCAAAGCGCCGCGCACCAGTCGGTAGAAGGCATGCGCGCCCAGGTCGAACACGCCGAAGCCACCGCCCAGCAGGCCCAGGCGGCGGATGGCGCGCTGGATGAAATCGTCGGGGCGATCCAGACCATCTCGGATACCGCCGTACGCATTGCCGATGTGACCGCGCAGCAGAGTGGCGCCGTGAGCGAGATACGCGACAACAGTGAGCGGATTCATCAATTGGGTGAGGATAATTTGCTGCGTATTGGCCAGGGCCGTAGCCAGGGCGAGCACCTGCTGGTACTGGGTGGGCAACTGACTACCGCCGTGCAAGCCTTCCGCGTCTAACCCGATCCGGCCCTCTATGAAGACCGCAATGTGGCTGATCGTTCCCACGCTCCGCGTGGGAATGTCGCCCCAGACGCTCCGCGTCCCGCTTTAAAGCCGTGACGCAGAGCGTCACTGGATGCGTGCCCACGCGGAGCGTGGGTGCGATCAGCTCCCACACTGACCAAATGCCGTCTCCCAGTCACAAATTTTGCGCAATCCTCGCTAATCGTGCCGGCTACTGCATAGAACTGGACAGTCACAAAGGCTTTGCGGCATAGTCGCCGGGTTCTGACGCACCCACACCAATAACAAGGAACAGCCAATGGCGACCTTACTGGTTCTTCACGGACCCAACCTGAACCTGCTTGGCACCCGCGAACCGGGCGTCTACGGGGCAGTGACCCTGGACCAGATCAACCTCGACCTGGAAAAGCGGGCCCGTGAAGCCGGCCACCATTTGCTCTACCTGCAAAGCAATGCCGAGTATGAATTGATTGATCGCATCCATGCCGCGCGCGGCGAAGGCGTGGACTTTATTCTGATCAATCCCGCCGCTTTTACGCACACAAGCGTTGCATTACGTGACGCGCTGCTGGCGGTGAGCATCCCATTCATCGAAGTGCATTTATCGAACGTGCACAAACGCGAAGCTTTCCGCCATCACTCTTACTTCTCCGACGTAGCGGTAGGAGTGATCTGCGGCCTTGGCGCCAGCGGTTACCGACTGGCCCTGGAGGCCGCCCTGGAACACATTGAAGAACAGGCTAAACGCCCCTGACCGACCCTTGGGAGTTGATGATTCATGGATATCCGTAAAGTTAAGAAACTGATCGAACTGCTGGAAGAATCCGGTATCGACGAGCTGGAAATCAAGGAAGGCGAAGAGTCCGTACGAATCAGCCGTCACAGCAAGACCCCGGCCCAACAGTTCTACGCGCCACAGATGCAAGCACCGGCTCCAGCCGCTGCAGCTCCGGCTGCCGCACCTGCCGCCGCCGCTGCACCTGCCGCCCCAGCCGCTCCTGCGCTGAACGGCTTCGTGGTCAAGTCGCCAATGGTCGGTACTTTCTACCGCACCCCGGCACCGACCTCGCCAGCCTTCGTTGAAGTGGGCAAGACCGTGAAAGTGGGCGACACCATCTGCATCGTTGAAGCGATGAAAATGATGAACCACATCACCGCGGAAAAAGCCGGCGTCATTGAATCCATCCTGGTAGAAAACGGTCAGCCGGTTGAGTACGACCAGCCGCTGTTCACCATCGTTTGAACCGCGGAGCGCCTTCGATGTTGAAACCTGCGAAGAAACTGCAAAAAGTCCTGATCGCCAACCGCGGCGAGATCGCGCTGCGTATCCTGCGCGCCTGTAAGGAAGAGGGCATCAAGACCGTCGCTGTTTACTCGACGGCCGATACCGAATTGATGCACGTGAAACTGGCGGACGAAAGCATCTGCATCGGCCCGCCACTGGCCACGAACTCGTACCTGAAAGTCTCGAATATCATCGCCGCGGCAGAAGTGACCGGCGCCGATGGCATCCACCCGGGCTACGGCTTCCTCGCGGAAAACGCCGACTTCGCCGAACAAGTGGAAAAATCCGGGTTTGCCTTCATCGGCCCGAAAGCCGAAACCATTCGCCTGATGGGCGACAAGGTCTCGGCCAAGGACGCCATGATCGCGGCCGGTGTGCCCACCGTTCCAGGCTCCGACGGCCCACTGCCTGAAGACGAGGAGACCGCTCTGCGCATTGGTCGCGAAGTCGGCTACCCGGTGATCATCAAGGCCGCCGGTGGCGGTGGTGGTCGCGGCATGCGCGTGGTGCACAAGGAAGAAGACCTGATCGAAGCCGCCAAGCAGACCCGCTCCGAAGCGGGCGCCTGGTTCGGCAACCCGATGGTCTACCTGGAGAAGTACCTGACCAACCCACGTCACGTGGAGGTCCAGGTACTGTCCGATGGCCAGGGCCACGCCATCCACCTGGGTGATCGCGATTGCTCGCTGCAACGTCGCCACCAGAAGGTACTGGAAGAAGCCCCGGCACCGGGCCTGGACGAGAAAGCCCGCCAGGAAGTACTGGCGCGTTGCGTCAAGGCGTGCATCGACATCAACTACCGTGGCGCCGGTACCTTCGAGTTCCTCTACGAAAACGGCCGCTTCTACTTCATCGAGATGAACACTCGTGTGCAGGTAGAGCACCCGGTATCGGAGATGGTCACCGGTATCGACATCGTCAAGGAGATGCTGAGCATCGCAGCCGGTAACGTGCTGTCCTTCACCCAGGACGACGTGAAGATGCACGGCCACTCCCTGGAGTGCCGCATCAACGCCGAAGACCCGAAAACCTTTATCCCAAGCCCTGGCCTGGTCAAGCATTTCCACGCGCCCGGCGGCAACGGCGTACGTGTGGATTCGCACCTGTACAGCGGCTACAAGGTTCCGTCCAACTACGACTCGCTGATCGGCAAGCTGATCACCTGGGGCGCCACTCGCGACGAGGCCATGGCCCGTATGCGCAACGCCCTGGACGAAATCGTGGTCGACGGCATCAAGACCAACATCCCGCTGCATCGGGATCTGGTTCGTGATGAAGGCTTCTGCGAAGGTGGTGTGAACATTCACTACCTGGAACACAAGCTGGCCAACCAGTAAGTGCTCCACCCAACAAAACCGCCTTCGGGCGGTTTTGTTGTTTATGGGCCACCGACCCCTGATCGTTCCCACGCTCGGCGTGGGAACGCCTCTTGTGGCGCTCCGCGCCACGCCTTAACAACGGGACGCGGAGCGTCCGAGGCGGCATTCCCACGCCGAGCGCGGGAACGATCGTCGGCGCAGTCGTCTTCTGGCTTGCTCTCGCGTAAACTTGCGCGCTTTCGCGGCCTGCCCGCCGCACATTCATTTTTTTCAAAGGTGCCCGCCATGCCTTGGCTGCAAGTCCGTCTCGCCATCAGCCCAGAACAAGCCGAAACCTACGAAGACGCGTTCCTCGAAGTGGGCGCCGTGTCGGTGACCTTCATGGACGCCGAAGACCAGCCGATTTTCGAGCCGGAACTCAACACCACGCCGCTGTGGTCCCACACCCACTTGCTGGCCCTGTTCGAGGACGGCACCGACGCCGCCGCCGTGCTGGCCCATATGGAACTGCTCACCGGCGGCCCGCTGCCCGAGCATCACAGCGAAGTCATCGAAGACCAGGACTGGGAACGCAGCTGGATGGACAACTTCCAGCCCATGCGTTTCGGCCAGCGCCTGTGGATCGTGCCAAGCTGGCACGCCGCGCCCGAGCCAGACGCCGTCAACCTGCTGCTGGACCCGGGCCTTGCGTTCGGTACCGGCACGCACCCGACCACCGCCCTGTGCCTGGAATGGCTGGACGGCCAGGACCTGACCGACAGCAACGTACTGGACTTTGGTTGCGGCTCGGGGATCCTGGCCATCGCCGCCCTGCTGTTGGGCGCCAAGGAGGCCGTGGGCACCGATATCGACGTGCAGGCCCTGGAAGCCTCCCGCGATAACGCCGGGCGCAACAACATTGCCGAAGGCAAATTCCCACTCTACCTGCCTGAGGACCTGCCCCAGGTTCAGGCCGATGTGCTGGTGGCCAATATCCTCGCCGGGCCACTGGTGTCGCTGGCGCCGCAACTGTCGAGCCTGGTCAAGCCGGGCGGGCGCCTGGCGCTGTCGGGCATCCTCGCCGAGCAAGGTGAAGACGTGGCTGCGGCCTACGCCAAAGACTTCGAGCTGGACCCGATCGCCAACCGTGATGGCTGGGTACGCATCAGCGGTCGTCGGCGCTAGAATGAGCGCTTGCCTGAATCGGATGGCCGCATGACCGACAGTTTCGTCACCCAGTGCCCACATTGCCAATCGCGCTTTCGCGTCAACCACGCTCAATTGAGCGTGGCCCGCGGCGTGGTGCGTTGCGGCTCGTGCCTGCAAGTGTTCAACGCCGCTCGCCAGTTGCTGGAGCAACGTGCCCAGGCGTCTGCGCCGGAACCTGAAGCGCCGACAACCCCCGAACCGATTGGCGAAGCACCTCCCGAGCCACCACGGGCCATCAGCCAGAAACAGTGGACGGCCGAAGAGCTGGACCTGGATAACCTGGACAAGGAACTGGCCAAGCTGGAACGTCGCGAGATCCAACATACCCAGGCCTTGGGTGCGGAACGTCGCCAGCCAGGTGCCGACCGTCGGCAAAAGGAAGAGTCCTTCAGCGCCAGCCGCGATACGGTCAAGGCCGAGGAAGAAAAGTGGGCGGCCAGCCTGTTCAGTGAGCCACCCCAAGAGCGCGCCCAGGCACCAGAAGAAGAGCCCGAGCCGGTTAAGGCACCTGCGTCCAAACAGCGCACCGAACCGTCCATGTCGGCCCACGTCGACGAACTCGATGACGAACCAGCTCTGCACGCCACTACCGTGGATGACGACCTCGACCCGCCGCTGATACCCACCCGCGACGAGCACGATGAACCTGAACCCGAAGACCGCGCACAGCCGCGCCGCAAGCGCGCGCGAACGGAGGCTGGTGTACACGACGAGTTGCTCCAGGACCTGGAAGACGACCCCCTGCACCTGTATGCGCAGAAGCGTCCGTCAGGCTGGGGTCGCCGTCTGGTCTGGATATTGTTGGTGGTACTCGCCGCCGCAGGCCTGGCCGGCCAGTACATCGCCTACCAATTCGACGACCTGGCCCGCCAGGACGCCTACCGTCCCTGGTTCCAGGCGTTATGCCCGAAACTGGGGTGCACCGTGCCATCGCGGGTCGACATTACCCACATAAAGAGCAGCAATCTGGTGGTGCGCAGCCACCCCGAATTCGCCGGGGCGCTGGTGGTCGATGCCATCATCTATAACCGTGCGACCTTCTCTCAGCCCTTCCCGCTGCTGGAGTTGCGCTTTGCGGACTTGAACGGCAGCCTGATTGCCAGTCGTCGCTTCAAGCCCGCCGAATACCTCAGCGGCGAGTTGGCTGGCGTCAGCGAAATGCCCTCGCAGACGCCTATCCACATCTCCCTGGACATTCTTGATCCGGGCAATAGAGCCGTGAACTACAGCCTGAGCTTCCACTCGCCCGAGTAAAACGGCGTGCCCACCGAGGTTTGACGGCGGATTATTGACTTGACCGCCGTCAACCAAACCGATGGCGATAAAAAAGTAACTGTTCAGATTTTATCCAATTCAGCCTTTAACCAGTCATCGAGAGCGGGTATCATGCCAACCCTTTTTCGAACTCTAATGATCCGGCCCCACAACAGGGAAGTCCTATGTCGGCGGTACGCATCGGCCCATACACATTGCAAAACGGCTTGATCCTCGCCCCGATGGCGGGTGTCACCGACCAGCCCTTTCGTCAGCTGTGCAAGCGTTTGGGCGCGGGTCTAGTAGTCTCTGAAATGGTTACCAGCGACATGAGTCTGTGGAACACCCGCAAGTCGCGGATGCGCATGATCCACGAAGGTGATCCCGAGCCACGCTCGGTGCAGATCGCCGGGGGCGATGCGCAGATGCTGGCGGATGCCGCACGGGCCAATGTGGAGCTGGGTGCACAGATCATCGACATCAACATGGGCTGCCCGGCCAAGAAGGTTTGCAACAAGGCCGCCGGTTCCGCACTGTTGAAAGATGAGCAGTTGGTCGCCGAGATCCTGCAGGCCGTTGTTGGCGCAGTGGATGTACCGGTGACCCTGAAGATTCGTACCGGTTGGGACCGGGACAACAAGAATGGCCTGACGGTGGCGAAGATCGCTGAACAGGCAGGCATTACAGCGCTGGCGGTGCATGGCCGTACCCGCGCCGACCTTTATACCGGTGAAGCCGAGTACGACACCATTGCCGCGATCAAGCAGGCCGTGTCGATGCCCGTCTTTGCCAATGGCGACATCGACAGTGCCGAGAAAGCCCGGCGCGTGCTGCACGCGACCGGTGCCGATGGCTTGTTGATTGGCCGGGCCGCCCAGGGGCGGCCGTGGATTTTTCGTGAAATCGAGCATTTCCTGCGTACCGGTGAAGTCTTGCCGGCACCAGAGTTGGTCGAGGTGGAACGTATTCTGCTAGAGCATCTGGCCGCCCTGCACGCCTTTTATGGGGACGTGATGGGAGTACGCATTGCTCGCAAGCATGTCGGCTGGTATCTCGCCACCTTGCCGGGCGCCAAGGAATTCCGCGCTCAGTTCAATCGTTTGGATGAAACGCAGGCACAGGTCGCCACCGTTCGTGAGTTCTTCGCCGGACGCGACAAGAGCCTGGGAACAGGGGATGGAGAAGGGGTGGCCGCATGACGATGATGACCGAGACTTTAGTGAGTGGAACAACACCCGTGAGCGACAATGTCAATTTGAAACAGCACCTCAACACGCCGAGCGAAGAAGGCCAGACCCTTCGCGGGAGTGTCGAGAAGGCGCTGCACAATTATTTCGCCCACCTTGAGGGCGCTTCCGTCACGGATGTGTACAACCTGGTGCTCTCCGAAGTCGAGGCGCCCTTGCTCGAAAGCGTGATGAACTACGTCAAGGGCAACCAGACCAAAGCCAGTGAGCTGCTGGGCCTCAACCGTGGCACCTTGCGCAAAAAGCTCAAGCAGTACGATTTGCTGTAAGCATTCAATCAAACCAGAAAGGCGCCCGCGTAAAACCGGTCGCCTTTTTTGCTGACTTCCTTTGCTTTTGATGGAAATTGAGATGACCGACCAGACCACCCGCCTGCCGATCCGCCGTGCCTTGATCAGTGTTTCCGACAAGACCGGGATCCTTGAATTTGCCCGGGAGCTGGAAGCCCTGGGTGTGGAAATCCTCTCCACGGGCGGGACCTTCAAACTGCTGCAGGACAACGGCGTGGCCGCAGTAGAAGTCGCGGACTACACCGGTTTCGCAGAAATGATGGACGGTCGCGTCAAGACCCTGCACCCGAAAATCCACGGCGGCATCCTCGGCCGTCGCGGCATCGACGACGCCATCATGACCGAGCACGGCATCAAGCCGATCGACCTGGTGGCCGTTAACCTCTACCCGTTCGAAGCCACCATCAACAAGCCAGGTTGCGACCTGCCGACCGCCATCGAAAACATCGACATCGGCGGCCCGACCATGGTGCGCTCGGCGGCCAAGAACCATAAGGACGTGGCCATCGTGGTCAATGCCAGCGACTACGCCAACGTCCTGGAAAACCTCAAGGCCGGTGGCCTGACCTACGCCCAGCGCTTCGACCTGATGCTCAAGGCGTTCGAACACACCGCCGCCTATGACGGCATGATCGCCAACTACATGGGCACCGTGAACCAAGCGGCTGACACCCTGAGCACAGAAGGTCGCAGCCAGTTCCCGCGCACCTTCAACAGCCAGTTCATCAAGGCCCAGGAAATGCGCTACGGTGAGAACCCGCACCAGAGTGCGGCGTTCTACGTGGAAGCCAAGCCGGCCGAAGTGGGCATCGCCACCGCCACTCAACTGCAAGGCAAAGAACTCTCCTACAACAACGTGGCCGACACTGACGCCGCGCTGGAATGCGTAAAGAGCTTCGTCAAGCCGGCCTGCGTGATCGTCAAGCACGCCAACCCGTGCGGCGTGGCCGTCAGCCCGGACGCTGAAGGCGGTATCCGCCAGGCGTACGAACTGGCCTACGCCACCGACACCGAATCCGCATTCGGCGGCATCATTGCCTTCAACCGCGAACTGGATGCCGAGACCGCCAAGGCCATCGTCGAGCGTCAGTTCGTCGAAGTGATCATCGCCCCAAGCGTCAGCGAAGAAGCCCGCGCCATCGTCGCCGCCAAAGCCAACGTGCGCCTGCTGGCCTGTGGCGAGTGGTCGGCAGACCGCGCCGCGGCCTGGGACTACAAGCGCGTCAATGGCGGCCTGCTGGTGCAGAGCCGCGACATCGGCATGATCGGCAGCGATGACCTGAAAGTCGTGACCAAGCGCGCGCCGACCGAGCAAGAGATCAACGACCTGATCTTCGCCTGGAAAGTGGCCAAATACGTCAAGTCCAACGCCATCGTCTACGCCAAGAACCGCCAGACCATCGGTGTCGGCGCTGGCCAGATGAGCCGCGTGAACTCGGCACGTATCGCCGCGATCAAGGCTGAACATGCCGGTTTGCAGGTGGTGGGCTCGGTGATGGCTTCCGATGCGTTCTTCCCGTTCCGTGACGGCCTGGACAACGCCGCGAAAGCAGGCGTGACCGCCGTGATCCAACCAGGCGGTTCGATGCGTGATGCAGAAGTCATCGCCGCTGCTGATGAAGCTGGCATTGCGATGGTCTTCACCGGCATGCGCCACTTCCGCCACTGATTGATCGTTCCCACGCTCCGCGTGGGAACGCAGCCAGGGACGCTCCGCGTCCCTCGGACGCAGAGCGTCCGTAGAGGCATTCCCACGCAGAGCGTGGGAACGATCATCCTAACGAGGTTTTTGAAATGAATGTTTTGATCATTGGCAGCGGTGGCCGTGAACACGCCCTGGCCTGGAAAGTAGCCCAGGACCCACGCGTGCAGAAAGTCTTCGTTGCTCCCGGCAACGCCGGCACCGCCATCGAAGCCAAGTGTGAAAACGTCGCCATCGACGTGCTGGCCCTGGAGCAGTTGGCGGATTTTGCCGAGAAGAATGTTTCCCTGACCATCGTCGGCCCGGAAGTGCCACTGGTAGCAGGCGTCGTCGATCTGTTCCGCAGCCGTGGCCTGGATTGCTTTGGCCCTACCGCTGGCGCCGCCCAGCTGGAAGGCTCGAAAGCCTTTACCAAGGACTTCCTGGCTCGCCACAAGATCCCGACGGCCGACTACCAGAACTTCACCGAGATCGAACCGGCCCTGGCTTACCTGCGTGAGAAAGGCGCACCGATCGTGATCAAGGCCGATGGCCTGGCTGCCGGCAAAGGCGTGATCGTCGCCATGACCCTGCAGGAAGCCGAAGACGCCGTGCGCGACATGCTCGCCGGCAATGCCTTTGGTGACGCCGGTTCACGCGTAGTCATCGAGGAGTTCCTCGACGGCGAGGAAGCCAGTTTTATCGTGATGGTCGACGGCAAGAACGTATTGCCGATGGCCACCAGCCAGGACCACAAGCGCGTCGGCAACGGCGACAGTGGCCCGAACACCGGCGGCATGGGTGCCTACTCCCCGGCACCCGTTGTCACCGCCGACGTCCACCAGCGCGTCATGGACCTGGTGATCTGGCCAACCGTGCGCGGCATGGCGGATGAAGGCAACGTGTACACCGGTTTCCTCTATGCCGGCCTGATGATCGACAAAGCCGGTAACCCCAAAGTCATCGAGTTCAACTGCCGCTTCGGCGATCCGGAAACCCAACCGGTGATGCTGCGCCTGCAATCGAGCCTGGTGCTGCTGGTGGAAGCCGCCCTCGCCCAGGCCCTGGACAAGATCGAAGCGCAGTGGGACCCACGACCTAGCGTTGGGATTGTGCTGGCGGCCGGTGGCTACCCCGCCGACTACGCCAAGGGCGATGTGATCGAAGGCCTCGACGCCGCCGCTGCGCTGGAAGGCAAGGTGTTCCATGCAGGCACCGCGCTCAAGGACGGCAAAGTTGTAACCGCCGGTGGCCGCGTGTTGTGCGCCACCGCGATGGGTGCCAGTGTCGATGCCGCGCAACAACAGGCATACAAACTGGCGGCGAAAATCGACTGGAAGGGCTGCTTCTACCGCACCGACATTGGCTACCGTGCCATTGCCCGCGAACGCGGTGAGAACAACTGAGCAGCTACACTTGCAGTAGCTATCCGTTCGGTTAGGTAAGGGCCTTTGGCCCTTGCCGTACCCTGTTGCCCCGCGCATAGTTAACCCGTGCATCCACCTACCGAAGGGATTTCGCCGTGCGCTGGCTCAGGATCGCCATAGGTTTCACAATCAGTCTGCTGACCCTGCTCTGCTTGCTACCGGCCCAGGCCGCTGCGCAAGGCAGTGGCTGGGCAGTATTGCTTGATGAACAGGCCGACCTGCAACTGAGCGATATCCGTTCCGCCCGCTATACCAATCAATTCAGCCCCATCGAACTGGACCGGATCACCGCCGCGCAGCCGGACGGTGCGTTGTGGGTGCGTTTCAGGTTGCAGCCCGGCAAGCACGAACAAGTGCTGCGGGTGTTCGCCCCGGACCTCTCCAGCCTGAGCCTCTATGTGCTGGACGGCGACACCCTGGTGGAGCAACAAACCACCGGCACACGCCAACCCCAGGCTGAGCGCTCGTTGCCCAGCAGTGACTTCATGCTGCCGATGCCTCAGAGCCAACGGCCACTGGAGGTATACCTGCGCCTGGTCTCGGAACACGAGCTGCGCCCTTACATCACCCTGGAACCAGCGGTGCTGGCCGCCGCCAACCAGAACCAGACGCTGATCTACGGCCTGCTGTTCGGCGTGCTGTCGATGCTGATCCTGCACAACCTCACGCGCTTCGCCTACCACCGCTCGCGCAGCAGCCTGTGGCTGGCCGCGTGCGAGTTCCTGTTGATGCTCAGCCTGGCGCTGTTGCTCAACCTGGTGGGGCCATGGCTGCCGAACTGGCACGCAATCCAGACCCCCGGTGCCTACCTGGCCCTGCTGCTGACCGCACCCTGTGGGCTGATGTTCGCCTACCGCTTCTTCATGCCCCTGGGCCCGCACCCGCTGAACAAAGTGTTGATGGCCGACATCCTGCTGATCATCCTGTGCGGCCTGCTCCTGTTGTTCGTCAACACCTTGCCGCTGAACATCATCACCTATGCCCTGGTCGCGCTGGCGGGCCTGAGCATGCTGTTTGTCTCGGCCTATCACTGGCAAAAAGGCTACCGCCCGGCGCGCTTGTTCGTGGCGGCCATGGTGGTGTTCAACATCGGCACGCTGATCATTCTGCCCGCACTGCTCGGCCTTACCCTGGTGGCGCCACAGGGGCTGATCGTCACCCTGTTGAGCTTTATCTGCCTCAGTGGCCTGCTGATGAGCCTGGCCCTCGGCGAGCGCCAGCGCGCCATTGTCGAAACCCGTTTCAGCCTGAGCCGCGACCTGGCGGCCAGCAATGCCGAAATCGCCGCCAAAGCCGAGTTCCTGGCGAAGATCAGCCACGAAATCCGCACGCCCATGAACGGTGTGCTGGGCATGACCGAGTTGCTGCTGGGCACGCCGTTGTCGGTGAAGCAACGCGACTATGTGCAGACCATCCACAGCGCCGGTAATGAGTTGCTCACCCTGATCAACGAGATTCTCGACATTTCCAAGCTCGAATCCGGGCAGATCGAACTCGATGATGTGCAGTTCGATCTCAATGCATTGATCGACGACTGCCTGAGCATCTTCCGCGCCAAGGCCGAGCAACAGAATGTCGAGCTGATCAGCTTCATCCAACCCCAGGTACCACGAGTGATCAGCGGTGACCCGACGCGACTGCGCCAGGCTTTACTGAGCCTTCTGGAAAACGCCCTGCACAAAACCGATGAAGGCGAAGTGCTGATCGTTGTCGCCCTGGATGAGCGCAGCACCAAGCCACGCCTGCGCATTGCCGTGCAAGACAGCGGCGTGCCCATGGAAGCTGCCGAACGCGACGCCCTGTTGCACAGCGAACTGCACAGCAAGAACTTCCTTTCGGCGACGCGCTTGAGCGGCCACTTGGGCTTGGTCATCGCACGCCAGCTGATCTTGTTGATGAACGGCGAGTTCGGCGTCAAGAGTGGGAGCCACCAGGGCAGTACCCTGTGGCTGACCCTGCCGCTGGACCCGGAACGCCTGGAACACCCGACCAGCGACCTCGACGGCCCGCTCAAGGACGCCCGCGTGCTGGTGGTGGACGACAACGACACCTGCCGCAAAGTCCTGGTGCAACAATGCACGGCCTGGGGCCTGAACGTCAGCGCCGTGCCTTCGGGCAAGGAGGCCCTGGCGCTGCTGCGCACCAAGGCGCACCTGCGTGATTATTTCGACGTGGTACTGCTGGACCAGAACATGCCCGGCATGACCGGCATGCAACTGGCGGCGAAAATCAAGGAAGACCCGAGCCTGAACCACGACATCCTGCTGATCATGCTCACCGGAATCAGTAACGCACCGAGCAAGATCATTGCGCGCAACTGCGGGATCAAGCGCATCCTCGCCAAACCGGTGGCTGGCTATACCCTCAAGACCACCCTGGCTGATGAACTGGCCCAGCGCAGCAAAGGCGCACCCGTGGCACGCCCGGCCCCCAGCGCACCGGCAGCCATGACCGTGCCCAGCGATTTCCGCATCCTGGTAGCCGAAGACAACAGCATTTCCACCAAAGTGATTCGTGGCATGCTCGGCAAGCTCAATCTCGACCCGGACACCGCCAGCAACGGCGAAGAAGCGCTGCAAGCGATGAAAGCCCAGCGCTATGACCTGGTATTGATGGACTGCGAAATGCCGATTCTCGATGGCTTCTCCGCCACACAGCAACTGCGGGCATGGGAAGTCAGCCACCAACGCGTGCGCACGCCAGTGGTGGCGCTCACCGCGCATATCCTGTCGGAACACAAAGAACGCGCACGCCAGGCAGGCATGGACGGGCATATGGCCAAGCCGGTGGAACTGTCGCAGTTGCGCGAGCTGGTGGACTACTGGGTCGCGCAGCGCCAACAGCGCCCTGAGCACAGCACCCTTTCCTGATGATCGTTCCCACGCTCCGCGTGGGAATGCCGCCCGGGACGCTCCGCGTCCTGCTTGAACGCGACGCAGGGCGTCACTGGATGTATTCCCACGCAGAGCGTGGGAACGATCACACCCACCGCTATCGCAGGCAAGCCAGCTCCCACATTTGATCTGTGTCGGATAGACTCCTCCACACTTTCCCCGCCCGCGAGCCGCCCTCATGCTCCATGTGTTATTCAGCGTTTACCTGAAGATGCTGGTGCTCTACAGCCCGTTCTTTGTGCTGTCCTGCTTTATCAGCCTGACCCGTGGCTATTCCAGCAAGGAGCGTCGGCGCCTGGCGTGGAAAGTTGCACTGGCCACCCTGGTATCGAGCGTGCTGCTCTACCTGTTTGGCCGGGTGATTTTCAGTGTGTTCGGCATTACCGTCGACGCGTTCCGTATCGGCGCCGGCAGCGTGTTGTTTATCTCCGCCCTGGGCATGGCCCAGGGCAAGTCGGCGGTGCAGACCGACAACGTGCAGCAGGACGTGACCATCGTGCCGCTGACCATCCCTCTCACCGTCGGCCCCGGCACCATCGGCGCCTTGCTGGTGATGGGCGTCAGCCAACCACACTGGGACGACAAGCTTACCGCCATCCTCAGTATTGCCCTGGCCAGCCTGACGGTAGGCGTGGTGCTGTACCTGTCCAACCGTATCGAACGCATTCTCGGCGACCAGGGCTTGCAGATTGTCAGCCGGTTGATGGGCCTGTTCGTCTGCGCCCTGGCCGCGCAAATCATTTTTACCGGGGTACGCGGCTACCTGGTGCCCTAGATCCGGTATTTGGCGATAGCCATTTCCACTTTGTCACCGGCGCTTTCGCGCATCAGTTGGATGGTTTTCTCGTTGACCATAGAGGTATTGAGCACCAGGCAAGTCTGCCCGCTGAACGCCTCGAACGAGGAGCTATCCCACTCCAGGAAGGGCAGGCCCACCTGTTTATCCACACCATGGGTGCTGTAGGTCACCAGCACCATGATCAACTCGCCGTCTGTTTCAGCGCAGGAGGCCAGGCCGAAATCGCCGCCCTCATGCACCGCGCAATTGCGCTTGAACAGCTCGAAAGACGCTGGCTGACGCTTCAATGCATCCAGCGCATCGGCGGCCAGCTTGGGCAAGGCGCTAAGCAGTGGCCCGAACAGCGCCGTCGACGTCAGCATCGAGGCGATGATATTCAGCGCCGCCAGTTGCACCGTCAGGCCCTTGCCCGCACGCGAGACCCGCTCAAAGCGACTGCGCAGCGGCAGCCACCCCAGGCTGACCATTACCTTGATAAATTCCTCGTACCACGCCTCGCTGCCCCGCTGGACGTTCAGCACATCGCTCACATAACTGCTGGCCAGCAGATAGCTTTTGCGTACGTATTCGCGGTTCAACGCCGACAAGCCTTCGGCAAATGAAATCACCCCGTTGTTGACCACGGCCGCATTGCAATCATCGTCGCTATCCAGCGCGCAAGCGGCCTGCCTGGCAGGTGCGCCCGGCAATTTGTAGGCGGCAATCAACTTGCGCCTTTTTTTACTGTTGATCCTTCTGTGACGTCGCTCCATTTTCTGTTCTCCACAAGCACCCCACATGGGGCTTGCTTCCACCCTAGTCCAGGGAGCATCGGGGTTTCCATGCGATAAACATCCCTTGGACTGCCCCGCCCAAAACCAGCGTCCAGCAATGACAAGGCGCGGCGGGCAGGCGTGCGGTTTTCATCGCATAAAAAAGAAAAAGCCCCGAACAACGCCAGGGGAATCCCTGGGTTATTCGGAGCTTTCCGGCAGCCAACCGGGCTGTTTTCAGGAGTTGGGTTTGTCGCCATACCAACGTGGTGTGTACACCCACTCGCCGCCACCCGCGCGCGGGAACACACAGGTGGTGGATGAACCGATCAGCACCATGGTGCGCATGTCCACCTGCTCGGGCGTCAGTTGCCCCAAGGTAGTGACGCGCAGCGTCTGGCCTGGACGGCCGATGTCACGGCCCAGCACCACCGGCGTCTGCGGCGTGCGATGCAGCGCGACGATCTCTAGGGCGCGTCCCAGTTGCCAAGGCCGCGACCTGGAGATCGGGTTGTAGAACGCCAAGGCCAGGTCGGCCTGGGAAGCCAGGTCCAGGCGTTTTTCGATGATCGCCCAGGGCTTGAGATTATCCGACAGCGACATCACACAGAAGTCATGCCCCAGCGGCGCGCCCGCCTGGGCAGCGGTGGCCAGCGAAGCGGAAACCCCCGGCAGGATTTCCAGGTCGACCTGATGCCAGGCCGGCTCGCTGGACTCGTGCAGCGCCTCGATCACCGCCGCGGCCATGGCGAATACACCCGGGTCACCAGAGGACACCACCACCACCGAGCGGCCTTGCGCGGCTAGCTCGAAGGCGTGGCGGGCGCGCTGCATTTCTTCGCGGTTGTCAGTGCAGTGTTGCACTTGGTCGTCCCGGAACGGCCCGGCCATGCGCACGTAGGTTTCATACCCCAGCACATCGGTGCAACGCGCCAGTTCCGCCTTCACCGCCGGCACCATCAATTCAGCAGCGCCGGGGCCCAGGCCAATCACCGCCAGACGCCCGCGGGGGCGCCCAACCTGTGACAGATCCAAGGGCTGCTCGGCCACGGTGATACTGATGTCCGCAACGGGTTCCAGTACGGCAAAACGCAGCGGTACACCCAAGGCCGACGCGGCTTCATGCAAGGACGCGTCAGCCATCTGCAGGTCGCTGGCCAGCAGGCAGGCCAGGGATTGCACGGCCACGCCAGCCTCCTGCAACGCCGAGCGCACACGCTCGGCCAACTGCGCACCCGGCCGGCAGGTGGCGTAGACATTCTGCGGGTAAATCAGCAACTCGTTGGCTGCCGGTGTGCGCTCGGCACTGCCCACATGAATCGCCAGGCGCGCCTGTTGATCCTGAGGCAGGTTAGCGTCCTCCAGCCATGGCGCCGCGCCTTCAATGCGCACGCTTTCGCCGGCCAGAAGGTCGCAGACAAAGCGTTTGCCCAGCTCGATGTCGGCCAGTTGATAGCCCGCCGGCGGGTTGAGCAGGCAGGTGCCAAAACGCAACTCGCCGCTGGTGGTGATGGCGGCGGACACGCCGAGCGCTGCCGCAATATCGCGCGCCATGAGGTTCACGCCCCCCAGGCCACCGAGCAACGGCACCACAGCGCTGCCGTCTTCAGCCACGGCCAGCACGGCGGGTTCTTCACCCTTTTCCAGCAGCAACGGTGCCAGGGTGCGAATCACAATGCCCGCGGCGCACAGGGCAATTAGCGGCGTGCCCTGCTGATAGAGCTGACGCAAGGTCGCGCCGAATTCGCTGTAGGTACGGTCTGCCCCCTCAACCCGTGTGGCCAAACCGTGGATCAACGCGCCGGGGTAAACCTGTTGGAGCTTGCGCGCAGTCGCCAGGCTGCCTTGACCCAGAATCACAATCGCCGGGGTCATCAACCTTGCCACCGTTCACCGGGCACGATGATCAGTGAGAAATACGGCGACGACATCGGCTCCACCTGATCCAGCGACACGATCTTCTGGTTGGCCATGGTCGCGCGTTCCACGTACAACGCCCGCTCGGCCAGACCCAGCTCTTCCAACACCTGGCGCACTTTCGGGAAGTTGCGCCCCAGCTTCATGATCACTGCGGCATCGGCATCGGCCAGGCGGCGCTTGAGATCCTCATGGGGCAATACGCCCGAGAGCACCGACAAGCTCTGATTGCGATACACCAACGGCGCGCCGAGTACCGAGGCACCACCGAGCATCGAGCACACACCTGGAATCACCTGGGCCTCGTAGCGCTCGGCCAGGCGGTCATGCAGGTACATGTAGGAGCCGTAGAAAAACGGGTCACCTTCGCAGATCACCGCCACGTCGCGGCCCGCGTCCAGGTGCGCGGCCACGTCGAGGCTGGCATTGTCGTAGAAGTCGCTGATCACCTGCTCGTAGGACAGCGGCGCCGGCAGCACTTCGGTGGTTACCGGGTACACCAGCGGCATCAGGGTCTGTTGCGGCACCAGGTGGTCCTCGATGATGCCGAAGGCGTTGCCCTTCTTGCCCTTGGCCACGAAGTACGCCACCACCGGCGATTCACGCAGCAGGCGCAGGGCTTTGAGGGTAATCAGTTCCGGGTCACCGGGGCCGACGCCCAGGCCGATCAAACGTCCGCGCACCTGCATTATTCAACCTCCGTGGCCAGGGCATTGACGGCGGCAGCAGCCATGGCGCTGCCGCCCAGGCGACCTTGCATGATCACGAACGGCACCCCACGACTATCAGCGGCGAGCATGGCCTTGGATTCGGCGGCGCCGACAAAGCCCACCGGGAAACCCAGGATCAACGCCGGTTTCGGCGCGCCGGCATCGAGCATTTCCAACAGATAGAACAACGCGGTCGGCGCGTTGCCGATCACCACCACACTGCCTTCCAGATGCGGGCGCCACAGTTCAAGGGCGGCGGCGGAACGGGTATTGCCCAGTTCCCGCGCCAGCTCCGGCACGCTGTCGTCGCGCAGGGTGCAGATCACTGGGTTATTGGCTGGCAGGCGCGCGCGGGTCACGCCTTCGGAGACCATCCGCGCATCGCACAGAATCGGCGCGCCAGCGGCCAGCGCATCGCGCCCGGCCTTGCCCGCACCTTCGGAGAATTGCAGACCGTCGATGGCCTCGACCATGCCGCACGCATGGATCACCCGCACCGCGAGTTTTTCCAAATCGGCCGGGATGCGGTCCAACTTGGCTTCCGCGCGAATAATGGCGAAGGAGTTGCGATAGATCTCCTGACCGTCGCGGATGTAATCAATCATCGGTGTTGCTCCGTGGACGAGCGCGCAACAGGGCGCCCGCCGCTTCAATGGAAAGAGTGCGCGCGTGAAGCCGGCCAAAACCAGGCTGGGTTGCATCGCAAAAATAGAGGTCGTAGTGGCCGGGGCTCACCGCCAGCAAGGTGACTGGCGCGGTGTGCGCGGCAGCGCAGGAGCGCAGGCAGCCGGACAGATGCACCTCAACGCCCGGTTGCAGAGCGGCCAGTTGCACGGCGTCGGCCTTGGTGTCGGCCAAGCCTTTTGCGCAGCCGCTGGAACCGGTGCAGGCAATCATGCGCGCCAGCGGGTGGCCGAGCGAGCAGATAAAGCCCAGTTGCGCGAGGCGCTCGGTCACGGCGTGAGGCCTTTCGACGTTGGGCACCAGCACGCCTTGCCAGGGGGTAAAGCGCAAGGTGCCGTCCCCATAGTCACTGGCCAGTTGTGCGGCGCCCTTGAGCATCGTCGGGTTCAGGCGGCCCAAGGGCGCGAGGGCGGCGACATAGAACTGATTCTTTTGCACTTGTGAATAAGTGCCCACCTGTAGCGACGCGTCGCTGGCCGGGCGTGTGAAGCCGTCGGCTGGCAGCAACGGCAAGCGCAAATGGTTCAGCACGTTATCCACAGGCAAATGGCGCATGCGCGTTTGTTCTGGGGTGGCGAGGTCCAGAAACGCTTCCAGCACGGCCACGACCAACCCATGCCCCTGGTTCAAAGGCACGGCGGCCAGGGGCGCATCCAGGCCCGGACAGCCGGCCAGGCCGAACGCGAGCAGGGTTTCGCCATGGCGTACGAAGGCCGACAACCACAGGTCGTGGTGATGCTCGAGCATCGCCAGGTCTTCGCCGCCATCGAGTTGCACCGCGAACTTGGCCGACAGTTCATGGAAACGCGGATGGTTCTCCAGGGTGGCGAGGATCTGCGCGGCCAGCGGGCGGGTGTCGAACAGCATCTGCGGGTCAATGCCAGCGCTGGGGCTGAGCATCAGGTTGCGCACGTCGTCACCGCCCGCGTTGCTGGGGCCCAGGCCCGCCGCCAGTAGTCGGGCGATCAACGCCTCCTGCTCGGCGCCGATGCCGCGGATCTGCAGGTTGGCGCGGTTGGTCGCCTCAATCACCCCGCCCGCATACGCCTGGGCCGCGTCCGCCAAGGCGTGGGCCTGGGCGGCAGTGATCGCGCCGCCCGCCAATTTGACTCGGCAAATGCCACCGTCCAACGCCTGGACAATACGCAGCAACCCCGGACAAGCCGAGGGGCGCAAGGTATTCACAGCGGGCGTTGGGTTCACGGGGCTACCGGTTGACGGGTAAAGGCGCGGTATTATGCCTGCTTTGTCCGGCGGCATGAAAAGCCTGCCCGTCGGATGTCGTTCAAGGAATTGATATGTCGCCCTGGCTGACGGTTGTAGGCATCGGTGAAGACGGCTTCAAAGGCCTGGGCAGAAATGCCCGGCATGCCCTGTTGCGCGCCACGCGGATTATAGGCGGCCAACGCCAGTTGGACCTGTTGCCGGTGTGTATTCGTGGCGAACGCCAAGTGTGGCCGAGCCCGTTTTCCCTGGAGCCAGTGTTGTCGCGGCGCGGGGAGCCCGTGTGCGTTCTGGCCAGTGGCGATCCGATGTTCTATGGCGTCGGCGCCAGCCTGGCGCGGCAAGTGCCAGCTGAAGAGTTGTTGATTTTGCCCGCGCCATCGTCGGTATCCCTGGCGGCGGCGCGCCTGGGCTGGCCGTTGCAGGAGGTGGTGACGTTATCCGTGGTGGCCCGTCCGGTGGCGGCACTTAATGCGCATCTGGCCAGTGGCGTGCGCTTGTTGGTGTTGAGCAATGACGGCAACAGCCCCGCGTTGATTGCGGCGTTGTTGGCCGAGCGCGGCTTTGGCCCCAGTCGGATAACTGTGTTTGAACACTTGGGCGGCCCGGCTGAGCGGCGTATCGACGGGCATGCGCAAGCGTGGGAGCCCACGGCGGTTGCCGATTTGAACCTGATCGCCATCGACTGCCTGGCGGATGCGAACGCACCGCGTCTGTCGCGCCTTGCAGGCTTGCCCGACGCAGCTTTCAAGCACGACGGCCAACTGACCAAACGCGATGTGCGCGCCATGACCCTCGCCCGCCTCGCGCCCATGCCGGGCGAACTGTTATGGGACGTGGGCGCGGGCAGTGGCTCCATCGGTATTGAATGGATGCGCACCCATCCCAGCTGTCGCGCCTTCGCGATCGAAGCCGACGCAGGCCGACAAAGCCTGATCGAACACAACCGCGACGCCCTCGGCGTGCCCGGCCTGCAACTGATTCGCGGCAAGGCGCCGGAGGCGTTAAGCGGCCTGGAAACGCCGGACGCCATCTTTATCGGCGGCGGCGTCACCCGCGACGGCGTGCTCGACACCTGCTGGCAACACCTGCGCCCCGGTGGCCGCCTGGTTGCCAATGCCGTGACCCTGCAAAGCGAAATGACCTTGATGAACTGGCGCGCCGAGCATGGCGGTGAACTGACCCGCATCCACGTGGCCCAGGCGCAGCCCCTGGGCGAGTTCGATACCTGGCGCCAGGCGCTGCCGATCACGTTGCTGGAAGTGATCAAGCTGCTATGAAAAGGATTCTATTACTGGGCGGGGTCACGGAAGCGCTGGCCATCGCCCGTACCCTGGGGCCGCAGCATATCTACAGCCTGGCCGGCGTGGGCCGCGTACCAACCGACCTGAACTGCAAGGTTCGTGTCGGGGGTTACGGAGGTGCTGAAGGGTTAGCGCAGTTTATTCGTGACGAACGTATCAGCCTGATCATTGACGCCACCCATCCGTATGCGGCGCAGATCAGCCAAAACGCGGCCCAAGCGGCGCAATTGAGCGATGTGCCTTGCTGGGCATTGCGACGCCCAGCCTGGCAGCCGCAGCCGGGGGATGATTGGCGCGAGGTCGCCGACTGGGCCGAACTGGCCGAAGCGCTCAAACCCTTCAAGCGCCCTCTGTTCACCTTGGGTCGCGAACCCTTGCAGCACCTCGACGAAATCCCCGCCGAGCAGTTCTGGACCTTGCGCGCGCTGGATGTGTATCCCGGCAACGAGCGCTGTGAGGTGATCGGCGCACGCGGACCGTTCATCATCAAGGACGAGCGGGCGTTATTCGAAGAACGGCGGATTGATGTGCTGATCAGCAAGAACAGCGGCAGCACCGCCACCGAGCCAAAGCTGGAAGTGGCGCGTGAGCGTGGGGTGCCGGTGTTGGTGTTGAAGCGGCCGGTGTTGGCTGCCGTAGATCGAGAGTTCACAGCAGTGCCGGCGTTGCTACAAGCAATCACTCTTTTCTAAACACCACCTATCCAATGTGGGAGCGTGCTTGCTCGCTCCCACACTTTGGAATTGCGTTATCAAATGACGGTAGTAGATCAGCCAGCCAAGGCGCTAGCTCAATCAACTGCGCAACCATTGGCTGGAAAAAGCCCTATACCTGACTTGATCGTTCCCACGCTCCGCGTGGGAATGCATCCTGTGATGCTCCGCGTCACGGCTTTAAAAGCGGACGCAGAGCGTCCAACGCGGCATTCCCACGCAGAGCGTGGGAACGATCAGCCCGCCTGGTGCGCCGCGTCCTTTCTGCAAAATTGGCAAGCGGCCGTTCTCGTCTATCCTCAAACCCAACACTGCGACACCAAACCACACCCGCCCTTTTTACTTATCCCCCCCGATCAGGCTAAATACCCGCCTGATCGTTTAACCCTACGGATTATCCGCCATGGCCCGTCAACGCTTTGCAATTGCCTGGATCGCCTGCCTTGCAGTGCTGTTCAATGCGTTTGCCATGCCGTTGGCCAGTGCAATGCAGCAGACCGATGACCCGGTCAAGCGTCTGATGTGGGGCGGGTTCTGTTCGTCCAATGGCGCGAGCCTCAAGGCGATTGCCCTGGGCAAGCTGGAAATTCCCGCACCGCCGGACGATCACTCTGCCATGCAGCATTGCTGGTGTTGCTCGGGCTCTGCGCCGTTGGTGGCGTTGCCGGGGCATGTGCCGCAGTTGTATGTGACGCGCTTCGAGGCGGTGCAGAACTTGCCGCCGCGCTTATTGCGCAATCCAACCCCGCGCCAGCAATGGCCGAGCCTTAACCCCCGCGCTTCTCCAACGGTCTGATCTTCTTCGCAAGTGAACTGCGTTTAGAACCGTTCTGGAGAACTGCCATGCTTAAATCTTCCCTGCTTCTGGCTGCGTTGCTGCTGCCGGTGTTCAGTGCTGCCAATGCCGAAGACTACAAGGCCGGCGATTTGCTGGTGAGCGACCCCTGGTCTCAGGAGTTGCCACCGAATGCGCCTACCGTCGCCGCCTACTTTGTAATTCATAACACCGGGGCGGCCCCGGATCGCCTGCTCAGCGTTGAAACCAGCGTTGCCGAAAAAGCCGAGCTGCATGAGCACGTGATGCAAGGCGATTTGATGAAGATGCAACAAGTGCCCAGCGTCGCCGTACCGGCCAAGGGTGAACTGACCTTCGCGCCGATGGCCTATCACGTCATGCTGCTTGGCCTCAAAGACCGCAGCCTGCTGGCCGACGGCAAGCAATTCCCGCTGACCCTGACCTTCGAAAACGCCGGCAAGGTCGAGGTGCAAGTGTCGGTGCACAAAGCGCCGCCAATGGCCGGCCACGAGCATATGCACGCCCAGTAAGCCAAACCCGATGGGCGCCCCTCGCGCCAGGTTGTCTCCCCACCGCCGCCTGATGCGCGGCAGTTGGATCAGCCTGTTCGCCATGCTGATGATTTTTATCGGTCCGCTGATTTCCCAAGCGATGCCGATGGATCATCACGCCAGCATGTCCATGACCATGGACATGCCCAACTGCCATGGTGAACCTGCGCAGCACAGCAAAGCCCCCGACGAGCATCATGTTCTCTGGGAAAAATGCGGCTATTGCAGCTTGCTGTTCAGTTGCCCGGCCCTGCCCGGCAGCGTCTCCTACGTAACC
>NZ_WJZD01000035.1:0-61911 GCF_021609665.1 Pseudomonas sp. PA-1-3F
GGCCATGGCGCGGAAAAACTCATCGCCGACCAGTTGCCGCGCCACCGGGTAGGCGGCTGCCAAAGCATTGATCAAAGCGCTATGGACATTGTTTCGATACACCGCAAAGCGGCTCGCCGGTTCAGCACCGTTGCTGCTGAACACGCCCTCGGGGCAGGTTGCTTGCGGGGCCAGTAAAGCCTCGGCGAATGTTTGCTGAATGCTCATCGGGCCACCTGCGACAAATACCATTCGGCCTGCCGGGCCTCTGCTTGCAACACGCTGAACGCGGGCACCTGGTTATCCCGCTCGATCAGCGTCGCCACCGCTCCGGTCCGCGCCAGTACCTGTGCGTAAAGCTGCCACACGGCGTTATCGATCGGCGCGCCGTGGTCATCAATCAGCAGGCGGTCGCCCAGGCTGTCGGTGTCTTCGGCAAAACCGGCCAGATGAATCTCACCCACTGCGTGCAATGGCAAGGCATCGATGTAGGTCAGCGGGTCGCGCTGATGATTGATGCAGGACACGTAGACGTTGTTGACGTCGAGCAGCAGGCCGCAACCAGTACGGCGGACTATCTGGCTGATGAAGTCGGTTTCGTCCAGGGTAGAGCGCTGGAACTGCAGGTAAGTGGAGGGGTTTTCCAACAGCATCGGCCGCTTGAGCGCGCTCTGTACCTGATCCACGTGTTCGCATACCCGCTCCAGGGTGCAGGCATCGTAGGCCAGGGGCAGCAGGTCGTTGAGAAACACCGGGCCGTGGCTGGACCAGGCCAGGTGTTCGGAAAAAGACTGGGGTTGATAGCGTTCGATCAGCGTGGCCAGGCGTGCCAGGTGCTCGCGATCCAAGGGGGCTTCGCCGCCGATGGACAGGCCGACGCCGTGCAGTGACAGGGGGTACTGCGCACGAATCAACCCCAGGTAGTGATGAAACGGGCCGCCGGCCACCATGTAGTTTTCGGCGTGTACTTCGAAAAAACCGATGTCGGGGCGGGTCTCGAGAACCTCGCTGAAGTGCTCGGTCTTGAGCCCCAGCCCGGCCCGATAGGGGAGGCCGGGCACCTGAGCCGGTGAGACCGCGTGTTGGTCTGTAGGCGTCATCATCAGTACTCAGGCTGCGCGGGGTTCAGGATTTGGCGGTGAAGGCCGCTTCCTGGCCAAAACCGGTCGGCGAGGTGGTGCTTGGGGTCTTGGTGCAAGTGCCGGCGGGTACCAGCTTCCAGGCATTGGCCTGGTCTTTGGTTTTGGAGGTGCCAGCGCACGACGTACCGGCGCCCGCGGCGCAGTCATTCTTGCCGGCTTCAGCCACGCCGAAGCATTTCTGCATGTCGTCGGCCGCGTGGGCGGTGGTGGTCAGGGCGGACAGGCTCAGGGCAGAACCAAGGGCCAGAACGAGGGTGGCGGCGGACAGTTTGGTGGTCATGGTGTGTCTCCAGCAGTGGTTGAATGCGCAGGCTTGATTGCCTGCATGCACCACTAGAGAAAGGGGGAGGGAATTCGTTACAAAGCCATCGAAAAAAACTGCAAAACAACACCTATTTAATGGCTTATACAAAGAAAATGTGGGAGTCGGGCTTGCCCGCGATGCAAACGCCTCGGTTCTTCAGATACACCGGGGTGATGCTATCGCAGGCAAGCCAGCTCCCACACAAGCCAGCTCCCATTTAGAACTTGCTCTTTCTTAGCCGCCGAGGTACGCCTCCCGCACCTTCGGATCGGTCAGCAATTGCTCACCCGTACCTTGCATCACCACCCGGCCATTCTCCAGCACATAGGCACGGTCAGCGATTTTCAGCGCCTGGTTCGCGTTCTGCTCCACCAAAAACACCGTCACACCGTCCTTGCGCAGCTGTTCAATGATGTCGAAGATCTGCTGGATGATGATCGGTGCCAGGCCCAGGGAAGGCTCGTCCAGGAGCAACAGCTTGGGCTTGCTCATCAGCGCCCGGCCGATGGCGAGCATTTGCTGCTCGCCGCCGGACATGGTGCCGCCGCGCTGGCTGAAGCGTTCCTTGAGGCGGGGGAACAGGTGCAGCACCTTGTCCATTTGTTCCTGGTAATCGCCCTTGTCGGTAAAGAACCCACCCATGGCCAGGTTCTCTTCCACGGTCAGGCGCGAGAACACCCGACGGCCTTCGGGCACCACCGCAATGCTCTTGCGCATGATCTCGGCGGAGTGCTTGCCCACCAGTTCTTCACCCATGTAGCGGATGCTGCCACTGTAGGCTTGCGGCGAACCGCACAAGGTCATCAGCAAGGTCGATTTGCCGGCACCGTTGGCGCCGATCAGGGTGACAATCTCACCCTGGCGCACTTCCACATTGACGCTGTGCAGGGCCTGGATCTTGCCGTAGAAAGTGGAAACGTTTTCGAATTGCAGCATTTTACGCTTCCCCCAAGTAGGCTTTGATCACTTCAGGATTGTCGCGGATCTGCTCCGGCGTCCCGTTGGCCAGCGGCGTGCCCTGGTTGATCACCACGATATGGTCGGAGATGCTCATGACCAGTTTCATGTCGTGTTCGATCAACAGCACCGTGGCGTTGTTTTCCTCACGCAGCACACTGATCAGCGCCTTGAGGTCTTCGGTTTCCTTGGGGTTCAGGCCCGCGGCAGGTTCGTCGAGCATCAGGATGCGCGGGCGGGTCATCATGCAGCGGGCGATTTCCAGGCGACGTTGCTGGCCGTAGGCGAGGGTGCCTGCCGGGCGGTTGGCGAACTCGGTCAGGTTGACCTTGTCCAGCCAGTACGCCGCGTATTCCATGGCCTCGCGTTCGCTCTTGCGGAACGCCGGGGTCTTGAACAGGCCAGCGAAGAAGTTGGTGTTCAAGTGACGGTGCTGGGCGATCAACAGGTTCTCGACCGCCGTCATGTCCTTGAACAACCGCACGTTCTGGAAGGTACGCACCACGCCTTTGCGGGCGATTTCGTGGCCGGCCAGGCCCTGTATGGGTTGGCCGTCCAGCAGGATGCTGCCACCGCTCGGCTTGTAGAAACCGGTGAGGCAGTTGAACACCGTGGTCTTGCCGGCGCCGTTGGGGCCGATCAGCGCTACCACTTGTTTCTCTTTGACGGTCAGGGCCACGCCATTGACCGCCAGCAAACCGCCGAAGCGCATGCTCAGGTTTTCGACTTTCAGGATCTCGCGGCTCATTTGCGCAGCTCCATGTGTGGACGTTGCATTGGCAGCAGGCCTTGAGGGCGCCAGATCATCATCAGCACCATCATGGCGCCGAACATCAACATGCGGTATTCGCTGAACTCACGCATCATTTCCGGCAGCAGGATCATCACGATGGCCGCCAGGATCACGCCCAGTTGCGAGCCCATGCCACCCAGTACCACGATGGCGAGAATGATCGCCGACTCGATAAAGGTGAACGATTCCGGCGTCACCAGGCCTTGGCGAGCGGCGAAGAAGCTGCCGGCAAAACCGGCGAATGCAGCGCCCAGGGTGAATGCGGAAAGCTTGATGATGGTCGGGTTCAGGCCCAGGGCACGGCAGGCGATTTCATCTTCGCGCAGTGCTTCCCACGCACGGCCGATGGGCATGCGCAGCAGGCGGTTGATCACGAACAAGGCCGCCAATGCCAGCAACAGTGCGACCAGGTACAGGAACACCACTTTGCTCACCGGGTTGTAGGCAATCCCGAAGTACTCGTGGAAAGTCTGCATGCCTTCGGCGGCGGTGCGGTCGAACGACAGCCCGAAGAACGTCGGCTTGGGAATGCTGCTGATACCGTTGGGGCCACCGGTGATATCGGTGAGGTTACGCAGGAACAGGCGAATGATTTCGCCGAAGCCCAGGGTCACGATGGCCAGGTAGTCACCGCGCAGGCGCAGCACCGGGAAGCCCAGCAGGAAGCCGAACGTGGCCGCCGCCATACCCGCCAATGGCAGGCAGATCCAGAAGCTCCAGCCCAGGTAATGCGAGAGCAGCGCGTAGGTATAGGCACCCACGGCGTAGAAGCCCACATAACCCAGGTCGAGCAAGCCTGCCAGGCCCACCACGATGTTCAGGCCCAGGCCCAGCAACACGTAGATCAGGATCAGCGTGGCAATGTCGACCGCGCCGCGCGAGCCGAAGAACGGCCAGATCAGCGCCGCGATGATCAACCCGATGATGATGTAGCGCTGGGTGCGCGGCAGGGTCAGAAATTGGCTGACCTTGGGCGACACCAACGGGCCACGGTTGCCCTTGAACAAGGCACCCACCTGCTGGGTGAACAGTACACGCAGGAACATCAGCACCGAACACAGGGCGATGACGGTCAGGGTCACAGGCCCGGTGCCGTGCACCTCCAGGTTGATGCCGACAATGCTCAGCTTGAGGCCGAGTACCGGGAAGGCCACGGCCCACACCAGCAAGGCGCTGAAAAACGCCGATTTAAGATATCTGCTCATACTTTCTCAACCTCCGGACGGCCCAGGATGCCGGTCGGACGGAACAACAACACCAGAACCAACAGGCCGAACGCGACGACGTCCTTGTACTGGTCACCGAAGATATCGGCGCCAAAGGCTTCGGCCACACCCAGCACCAGCCCGCCGAGCATGGCGCCCGGAATACTGCCGATGCCGCCCAATACCGCTGCGGTAAAGGCCTTGAGACCCACCAGGAAACCGGCGTTGGGGTTGATCACGCCGTATTGCATGCTCAGCAACACGGCCGCCACGGCCGCCAGCGCCGCACCAATGACGAAGGTCAGGGCGATGATGTTGTTGGTGTTGATGCCCAGCAGGTTGGCCATCTTGATGTCTTCGGCGCAGGCCCGGCAGGCGCGCCCCAGACGGGAGCGGGAAATGAACAGCGTCAGGCCCAGCATGGCCACCAGGGTGACCACGAAAACCAGAATCTGCATGTACGAAATCAGCACTTCTTGTGCGCCACCCGGGCCGAAGGAGATGCTCCCCGGAATCAGGTTGGGAATGGACTTGTCCTTGGAGTCCTGGGACAGCAATACGGTGTTCTGCAGGAAAATCGACATGCCGATGGCGGAAATCAGCGGGATCAAACGGTTGCTGCCCCGCAGGGGGCGGTAGGCAACCCGCTCGATGCTGTAGCCATAGGCACTGGTCACGATGATCGACGCCAGGAACGCAGCGGTCATCAATAGCGGCAGGGAGTGGATCCCCATCATGGCCAACCCGGCAAGGGCGATAAAGGCCACGTAGGAACCAATCATGTACACCTCGCCATGGGCGAAGTTGATCATTCCAATGATGCCGTAAACCATTGTGTAGCCAATGGCTATCAAGGCATAGGTGCTGCCAATGGTCAGGCCATTAACCAGCTGTTGGAAAAAATGATAGATCTCAGGCATTACAGCGCTCCTAAAAACCCGATACGCATTTCACTGGTGGAGTCATTTCCGGCTCGGTGCCCTGTTCTGTGACCAGGTTGCACAAAGCGTTTGCCAGCGAACCGCTGGTGACGGTTTTAAGATTTTCAGGTGAGCCAGCGCCCGGATCGCGGGTGACATGGCCCATAAACCTCGTAAAACAAAGCCCACTGCTTGCACAGTGGGCTTGTTGACCAGTAACGCCTGGCTTACTGAGGGGAGACTTCGGTTTTGGGTTTACCGAAGTGCCATTCGTAGACCACGAACTTGAAGTCCTTCAGGTCGCCCTTGGCGTCGAAGCTCAGGTCGCCGGTAGGGGTCTTGAAGGTACCGGCGTGGATGGCCTCGGCCACTTTGGCGGTGTCTTCGCTCTTCGCAGCAGCGATACCGCCGGCGATCACTTCAACCGCCGAGTAGGCCGGGAACACGAACGGACCGGTTGGGTCCTGCTTGTTCTTGGCGAACTCTTCGACGATGGCTTTGTTGGCAGGGTCGGTGTCGAAGGACTTCGGCAGGGTCACCAGCAGACCTTCGGAAGCGCCCTGGGCGATTTGCGAGATAGAGTCGTTACCCACGCCCTCTGGGCCCATGAACTTGGCGTTCAGGCCTTTTTCCTTGGCTTGGCGCAGGATCAGGCCCAGCTCAGGGTGGTAACCGCCGTAGTAGACGAAGTCGACGTTGGCTTGCTTGAGTTTCTGGATGATCGAGGAGAAGTCTTTGTCACCGGCGTTCAGGCCTTCGAAGACGGCAACCTTGGTGCCTTTTTCTTCAAGGGTCTTCTTCACGGCGCTGGCAATACCTTCACCGTATTGCTGCTTGTCGTGCAGGACGGCAACGATTTTCGGCTTCACGTGGTCGGCGATGTAGTTGCCGGCCGCTGGGCCTTGCGCGCTGTCCAGGCCGATGGTGCGGAAAATCAGCTTGTAGCCACGGGAGGTGATTTCCGGGCTGGTGGCGGCTGGGGTAATCATGATGACGCCTTCGTCTTCATAGATATCCGACGCTGGCTGAGTGGAGCTGGAGCAGAGGTGGCCGACGACGAACTTGACGCCATCATTGACCACTTTGTTGGCAACGGCCACGGCTTGTTTTGGATCGCAAGCGTCGTCGTATTCCTTGGCCTCAAGCATCTTGCCGTCTACGCCGCCCTTGGCGTTGATGTCTTTGATGGCTTGCTTGGCACCCATGAATTGCATGTCGCCGTATTGCGTCACCGGACCGGTCTTGGGACCGGCGATGCCGATCTTGATGGTGTCGGCTGCGAACGAATGGCCGGCAACCCCAGCCAGGACCATAGCGGCAAACAGTTTGGAAATCTGCTTAGTAGCCTTATTCATAGTGCTCCACTCTTACTGTTGTATTTTTTATAGTTCTAGCGGCCTTGTGAGCTGCAGAACCGGATCAGATATCGCGGATATCCCCCCGGCATTGCCCTGGCAACTGTACCGGTACAGTGTAGAGCGCCGGTTGATCGCTTGAAAAGCTGGCAGCTGGGGGCAAAACCTGGGTATGTCGCTTAAGTGAAAGAAAAAGACAGAATTGCGCCGGGCTGCTAATAGCTTTCAAGGCATTCCTTGGCTTTCCTGGCAGTTTCAATCGCTACTTCATTTGCTACTGGGTTTTTCTGCCTGAGCGACGGGGCTATGATTGCGCCGATTTTCTACTCAGGTGAATTCCCATGACGCAAGAACCAAGCACCCTCTATGCCAAGCTGCTCGGTGAAACCGCCGAAATTTCCTGGAAGGAGCTTGAACCGTTCTTTGCCAAGGGTGCCCTATTGTGGGTCGATGCCGGCCTGGATTTGATCGAGGCCGCCGAAGGAATGGCCGAAGACAACCGTGACAAAGTCGCCGCCTGGCTGGCTGCAGGCACCCTTGGCGAGGTGTCTGCGACGCGGGCATTGGACCTGGTCGAACGGGATCCAAGCTTATGGGCAGTGGTGGTCTCGCCATGGATCCTGATCCAGGAAAGGGCAGCATAAGAATGGCGCGCACGAAAAAGGTGCGTATTTTTCACGCGCTGAAGTGTGTAGCCGAGTAACCGCTGAACGCGTGATGGCACCTTGCCGTAGAGAAAGGTCACAGCCGAGGGTGACGTAAGCGTCACGGGAACAGTTGAGGTCCGAAGGAATGAGTGGCGCAATTGTTTCCAGGTATGACCCGGCGTGAAGAGAAGCAGCGATTACACCACCACTCCCCGTGCCTGCGTCTCAGCGAATCGGCCTGACAATAGACGGCGGGCCGATACGCCCTGGCGCCGGGTCTTTTGGCTGTGGAGCGTCGTTGTTCTCTACGCTGAGCGGGTATAGCGGGTTGCGCATGGCAATCCCCTGCATCACGCCGATGATGTCATTGAAAGGCACCGCCGGGCTGAGCAGGTAGCCCTGGATGTAGTCACAGCCATGCTTGAGCAGCAACTCGAACTGTGCCTGGGTTTCCACGCCTTCGGTAACCACCTGCAAGTGCAGGGTGTGGGCCATGCCGATAACCGCCTGGACGATTTCACTGTCTGCGGTGGATTTGGGAATGTCCTGGATAAACGAGCGGTCGATCTTCAAGGTGTTGAGCGGCAAGCGCTTGAGATAAGCCAGCGACGAATAGCCAGTGCCGAAGTCATCGATGGCCAGTGACACACCCAGAGCGCGAATTTGCCGCAACAGTGCCAGGGTGCTGCTGATGTTGCCCATCAGCGCATTTTCAGTGACTTCCAGTTCAAGTCGGTTGGTGCCTATTCCGGCGAAGCGCAGGGCGTCTTCGATTTCATCGGCCAGTTCGTCACGCGCCAGGTTCAACGCCGAGCAGTTCACCGCCATGATCAACTCGGTGTAGCCCCGGTCAGACAACAGGCTCAGGTCGTGACAGGCCTGGCGCAATACCCAGTGGTCCAGCTCGGCGATCAGCCCGTTGTTCTCGGCAATGCCGATAAAGCGGTCCGGAGCCAGGAGTCCGTGCTGGGGGTGTTGCCAGCGCACCAGGGCTTCCAGGCGCGTGACCTTGCCCAGCTTCATGTCGAAGATCGGCTGATAAAACAGCACCAGCTGGTTGCGCGTACGCAAGGCGGCGCGCAGTTCCTCCTCCAGTTGCAGCTCAAGGAAGGCGCGTGTTTTCAGGTTGGAGCTGAAGAAGTGCAAGCTGTTGCGCCCGGCGTCCTTGGATTGGTACAGCGCCAGGTCGGCAGTTTTCAGCAGCTCTTCGCAGGTGTGGCCGTCCTCGGGAAACAGGCTGATGCCGATGCTGGTGGTCATCACCATGCGCCGGCCAGCCAGCTCGATGGGCTCTTTCATCTTCTGCATGATGCGCTGGGCCATCTGCCGGGCTTCGTCGCGGTGATGAATAGTGATCAGAATGCAGAATTCATCGCCGCCAAAGCGTGCCACTACATCTTCATGGCTGCGTATCGAGCCCTTGATATGCCCGGCCAGCACCGTGAGCAACTGGTCGCCCGCATCGTGGCCAAGGCTGTCATTGATGCGCTTGAAGTGATCAATGTCGAGAAAGATTACCGCCAGCATGCCTTGGCTTCGGGTTTTTTCCGCAACCTTTTCCGCGAAGATCTGATTGAAACCACGGCGGTTGAGCAGGCTGGTCAGTGCATCGAAGTGGGCCACTTGTTGCAGTGAAGCGCGGGCCTGGTCGAGTTCGCTGAGCAGCGCATTGACCCGGCGCAGGTCCCGCTCTTTGTGCTGCAGCTTTTTATCTGCCAGGGCTGCGCTGACACTACTGCCGATCACCAGCAAGGTAATTACCGCCACCGACAACCCCAGTTGAATCGGACTGCCATCCACCGGCAATGAAAGATCCGCGCCAGCGGGCACCAGCATTTGCATGGCCGCCATGCCGGTGAAATGCATGCTCAGGATCCCGGCCCCCAGCACCAGGCTGGCGGCGTATTTGAGCAGTTGGTGAAACATGCCGGTTCCGTTGCGCAGGTAGCTGGACAGCAACAATGCCGCCAGGCTGGCGCCGATGGCAATCGCCACCGAGGCCAGGAACAGCCGTGTTTCGAAGTACACCTGGGCCTGGGAGCGCATGGCCGACATGCCCACGTAGTGCATCAGCGCGATACCCAGTCCCATCCACACCGAAGCCATCAGGTACTGATGAAAACGCAGGTGGGTATGACTGAGGGTCTGCATGGCGAGCAGCGACGCGATCAGGGCGATCAGCAGCGAGGCGAACGTCATGATCAATTCGTAGTGAATGGCGATGGGGGCCTGGAACGCCAGCATGCTGATGAAATGGGTCGACCAGATTCCGCCTGCCAGGCAACCCGCGCCCAGCCAGCGCCAATGGCGGCGGGCGGTGGGGTCTTCGACATGGCCCACACGTTCGGCCATGTCCAGCGTACCGAAGCCCGCCGCGCAGGCGACCAGGTACGCCAGTAGCACCAGAAAGGGGTTATGACTGCAATTGAGTAATAAATGCCCACTGTCTGGCAGGTCGGTAAAAAAGTGCTGCCCCAGCCATTCCATAGCGTATCCCGTCATAGAGCCATGTCACTGCCAGAGGCGATGACCGATGAGATCGAGTATAGAAGTCTCCGAAGATTTGCCATGAGTAATGGCGTTTTGATCTCAAATTATTTTGACATGCCTTCCATAGCGTTTGGTGCTAAGCGCTGATGGGCAGGTCGAGTTCGAAGTGTGGGGCTTCCAGCGGCGCCAGGCCGAATGCGGCACGGGCGGCGTCGCAATCGACATTTTGCACGCCCTGGCTCCAGGACGAGTCGAACTCACGGCATACGCTGGAGCGTTGCTCATAAATAGAGCAGCTTGTGGCCTGTCCGACTTCACCTTCAAGGCTGCAGCACCGTGCAGGTTTCTGATCGGTGCCGATCATCGCCACGCGGCTGGGGTTGATCTGCACCACCAGGTCATCGGGCACCGTGCCCCCGGACGAGGCGCACTCACCCCAGAAGAAAGACACGCGAAAGTGTGAACAGCAGGCACCGCAATTCAGACACGGACTGGCTTCGGACATGGGCGTCATCAATAAGAAAAGTAGGAGGAGGGTGCTACGAAAGGCTCGCCATTCTATCCGTGCCATCGCCATTGGGAAGAGGGGCACGCACTTATATTTTCGTGGGCAAAATCCGCTGTTGCCTGGGTGAAATCATGCCCTATCAGCTTTACGAATCATTACAGACAATCACTGCCAGCCTGACTATGTTGCAGTGACCTGAGCAGGATGCATCGGGCATCGCAGCTCTCATAACAATAAAAGAGACGGACCCATGCAGAACTCGACCCAAGCGGCGAATGCCTGGCGCATTCTGTTCCTGCTGTTCCTCGCTAACCTGTTCAACTTTTTTGACCGCACCATTCCCGCGATCATCATTGAGCCCATCCGCATGGAATGGCACCTGAGCGACTTCCAGCTCGGTATCATCGGCACCGCTTTTACCATCGTCTACGCCATTGCCGGGCTGCCGCTCGGGCGCCTGGCTGACACCGGTTCACGCAGCAAGTTGATGGGTTGGGGCTTGTTCGCCTGGAGTGGGCTGACGGCGGTCAACGGCATGGTCGGCAGTTTCTGGACCTTCCTGCTGGTGCGCATGGGCATTGGCATCGGCGAAGCCAGCTATGCACCCGCGGCCAATTCGCTGATTGGCGACCTCTTTCCCGCCCACCGCCGTGCCCGAGCCATGGGGATTTTCATGCTTGGTCTGCCGTTGGGCCTGTTGCTGGCGTTCTTTACGATCGGTGCGATGGTCAAGGCGTTCGACAGCTGGCGCGCGCCCTTCTTTATCGCGGCGGTGCCGGGGCTGATCCTTGCGGTGTTTATGTTCTACATAAAAGAACCCAAGCGTGGTGCGGCGGAAACCGTGCAAGTCTCCCAAGAGCGCGTCGACCGCCCGATCCGTCGCGTGCTGGCTGTGCCGACCTTTCTGTGGCTGGTGCTGGCCGGGTTGTGCTTTAACTTTGCCACCTATGCGTGCAACTCGTTCCTGGTGCCGATGCTGCAGCGCTATTTCCTCATGCCGTTGCAGGACGCGGCCGTCGCGACGGGTGTCATCGTCGGCCTGACCGGTTTGGTGGGCTTGACGCTGGGGGGCTGGATTGCCGACAAGATTCATCAGCGGGTCGCCAATGGCCGACTGTTGTTCGCCGCCTTCAGCTTGATCATCTCCACGGTCACCACCGCCTGGGCATTGCATGCCGGGCGTGTCGAAATCGGGGTGTTTGTCGCGCTGTTCAGTGTGGGCTGGCTGTTTGCCTACAACTTCTATACCTGCGTGTATACCGCGATCCAGGACGTGGTCGAACCACGCTTGCGCGCAACGGCGATGGCGCTGTTCTTTGCCGGGCTGTATCTGCTCGGCGGTGGCATGGGGCCGGTGGTGGTCGGGGCGTTGTCCGATCACTTTGCCCATTCAGCGATGTATGCGGCTGGGGCGCAGCAGATGACAGAGGCTTATAAAGCGGTAGGCTTGCATGACGCCATGTACCTGATTCCAGTGGCGTTGTTCTTGACCATGCTGTTTCTGTTCCAGGCCTCGCGCAGTTTTGTGCGTGATGCCAAGCGGATGAAGGAAGGGTTGAGTGCGGTTGAGGTGCCGGCAGCGGCGGCAACGGCGTGAGACAGAGTGATCGTTCCCATGCTCTGCATGGGAACGCCGCTCTGGACGCTCTGCGTCCGCTTAAAAGTCGTGACGCAGAGCGTCACAGGATGCATTCCCACGCCGAGCGGGGGAACGATCTCTAAGGCTAATAAAAAGGCCCGCATTGCGCGGGCCTTTTACGTTCAGCGGATTATCAACCCGCCACCAACACCCGAATAGCTTCCAGTCGCAGTGCCGCTTTATCGAGCATGGCCAGGCCTTGCTCGCGCTGGTTGCGCAAGGCGACCAACTCGCTGTCACGCACGGTCGGGTTGACCGCTTGCAGCGCGGTCAGGCGCGCCAGCTCTTCGTCGGTGTCTGCTGCCAGGCGACGCTTGGCTTCGGCTACACGCTCGGCGTGACGCGGGGCGATCTTCTCTTCACCGGCGTTGATGCGCGGTGTGAGTTGGTCGCGCTGCGCCTGTACGAATTTGTTCGCGCTGGCCCGTGGCACGCTTTCCAGCTGGTCATTCAAGGTTACGAACGACACGCGGCCCGACAGGTCATTGCCGTTGGCATCCAGCAAGCAGCGCAAGGCGGCCGGTGGCAGGTAGCGACCCAGTTGCAGGGAGCGCGGGGCGACCACTTCGCTGACATACAGCAGTTCAAGCAATACGGTGCCTGGCTTGAGCGCCTTGTTCTTGATCAGCGCCACGGCGGTGTTGCCCATGGAACCGGACAGCACCAGGTCCATGCCGCCTTGCACCATCGGGTGCTCCCAGGTGATGAACTGCATGTCTTCGCGCGACAGCGCCTGGTTACGGTCGTAGGTGATGGTTACACCCTCGTCGTCGCCCAGGGGGAAGCTGGCGTCGAGCATTTTTTCGCTGGGCTTGAGGATCAGCGCGTTTTCCGAATGGTCTTCGCTGTCGATGCCGAATGCGTCGAACAGGGTTTCCATATAGATCGGCAGGGCGAACTGGTCGTCTTGTTCGAGGATGTCCTCGACCAGCGCATCGCCTTCGCCGGCGCCGCCGGAATTGAGTTCGAGCAAACGGTCCCGTCCGGTGTGCAACTCCTGCTCCAGGCGCTCGCGCTCTGCACGGGCTTCGTCGATCAGGGCTTGCCACTCGCCGTCGTCGGCGGCTTCCAGCAAGGGCAGCAGGCGTGGGCCGAACTGATGCTGCAAGGCGTTGCCGGTCGGGCAGGTGTTGAGGAAGGCATTGAGCGCCTCGTGGTACCACTGGAACAGGCGCTCTTGCGGGCTGGTTTCCAGGTAGGGCACGTGCAGTTCGATCACGTGTTTCTGGCCGATCCGGTCCAGGCGCCCGATGCGCTGTTCCAGCAGGTCGGGGTGGGACGGCAGGTCGAACAGCACCAGGTGATGGGAGAACTGGAAGTTGCGGCCTTCACTGCCGATTTCCGAGCAGATCAGCACCTGGGCACCGAACTCTTCATCGGCAAAATAGGCAGCGGCGCGGTCACGCTCCAGAATATTCATGCCTTCGTGGAACACCGTGGCCGGGATGCCGGAGCGCACACGCAGGGCGTCTTCCAGGTCCATGGCGGTTTCGGCGTGGGCGCAGATCACCAGGACCTTGGTGCGCTTGAGCATTTTCAACTGGTCGATCAGCCACTCGACCCGAGGGTCGAAACGCCACCAGCGGTTCTCTTCCTCGATGTCCGGTTGCGCCTGGAAGCTGACTTCCGGGTACAGCTCGGCGTGTTCGCCCAGGGGCAGTTCGAGGTATTCGTCCGGGTTCGGTAGCGGGTAGGCGTGCAGCTTGCGCTCGGGGAAGCCTTGCACCGCAGCACGGGTGTTGCGAAACAGCACGCGGCCGGTGCCGTGGCGGTCCAGCAGTTCACGCACCAGGCGCGCGCTGGCCTCGGTGTCGCCATCGTTGACGGCGGTGAGCAGGGCTTCACCTTCGTCACCGAGGAAGCCTTGAATGGTCTTGTGCGCGGTCGGCGACAGGCGGCCCTTGTCCAGCAGCTCCTGCACGGCTTCGGCCACCGGGCGATAGTTTTCGCTCTCGGCGCGGAAGGCTTGCAGGTCGTGGAAGCGGTTCGGGTCCAGCAGGCGCAGGCGCGCAAAATGGCTGTCCTGGCCCAGTTGTTCCGGGGTGGCGGTCAGCAGCAGCACGCCAGGAATCACTTCGGCCAGTTGTTCGACCAGCGAGTATTCGGCGCTGGCCTTGTCTTCGTGCCACACCAGGTGGTGGGCTTCGTCGACTACCAGCAAGTCCCAGCCGGCGGCGAACAGCGCGTCCTGGGCCTTCTCGTCGTCCACCAGCCATTCCAGCGCAACGAGTGCAAGCTGGGTGTCTTCGAACGGGTTGGTGGCATCGCTTTCGATAAAGCGCTCTTCATCGAACAGCGCAACCTGCAGGTTGAAGCGGCGGCGCATTTCCACCAGCCATTGGTGCTGCAGGTTTTCCGGGACCAGGATCAGTACGCGGTTGGCACGGCCCGAGAGCAGTTGGCGATGGATCACCAGGCCTGCTTCGATGGTCTTGCCCAAACCCACTTCGTCCGCCAGCAACACGCGTGGCGCGATACGGTCAGCGACTTCGCGGGCGATGTGCAGTTGGTGGGCAATCGGTTGGGCGCGTACGCCACCCAGGCCCCACAGCGAGGACTGCAACTGGCGGCTGGTGTGTTCCAGGGTGTGGTAGCGCAGCGAGAACCACGCCAGCGGGTCGATCTGCCCGGCGAACAGGCGATCACTGGCCAGGCGGAACTGGATGAAGTTGGACAGTTGGGTTTCTGGCAGGGTGACCTGCTCGTTCTGCCCATTGAGGCCGTGGTAGACCAGCAGGCCATCGACGTCGTCGACTTCCTGTACGGTCATTTTCCAGCCTTCGAAATGGGTGATGGTGTCACCCGGCGAAAACCTCACGCGAGTGAGGGGCGCATTCCGTAGCGCATACTGGCGAGTGTCGCCAGTGGCCGGATAGAGCACGGTCAACAAGCGGCCGTCCTGTGCCAGAACGGTGCCTAACCCCAGCTCTGCTTCGCTGTCACTAATCCAGCGTTGCCCCGGTTGATACTGCTGCGCCATGCTGCCTGACTCCCGCCGTGAAAAAGCCGACTATGTTAACGGAACACGGCCCGGCGCCCAAGAACTCTGACAAAAACTACGCTGTTTGTACGGGCAGGCGGAAATTGAATCGACGGGTGGCGGGCACTTGAGAGTGTCGACTGAGTCACAGCTTGGCACGCGGGTGCTCAAGTCGCCCTGCCACCCGCCGACAGCCTGTTGATCAGGAGAATAATTATCATGCTGCCACCCATGCTGCCCGTCAGTGTTGTGCCGGTCACGTCGCAACTCGACCCGGCACGCCAGAAACCGGATATTCCGCCGGTGGTGCCCATTCAACCGGGCTCCAACGAGAGCACGATCGACCTGAAAAAAGGCGATGCCGAGCAATCGACCTTTCTGCTGCGCGAAGAGCAGCGTCGCCAGCAGGAGCAGCAGAAACGCCGGCGCGAAGCCGACGACGACGCGGAGCAGCATTTGCCGATTCCCGGCGACTTGCTCAACGCTGACAACACCGTGCCCGTGGCGCCGCTGATCGAAGACGCGCCGCGCCAGGGCCTGTGGGTGGATATCGAGGTCTAACCGTTCAGTTCGCGCAGGGCCTTCACCAGCAGCTCAATATCGTCATCGGTGTTGAGCGGGCTGACGGAGATGCGCGCAATGCTGTTCAACCCACGTGCTTGCATATCCAGCGGGGTGTAGGCCACGCCATTGGCGCCGATGTTGATGCGCTTGCAGGCCAGGCGTTGCTTGAGTTCAAAGCTGTCCCAGCCGGCCAGGTTGAACGCGATCAAGCCTGAATGCGTTCTGCCTAAGTCATGCAAGGTAATTCCCGGTATCTGACGCAGTGCTTCGCGGATTCGCGCGCTGGTCTTCGAGACCCTTTGCCATACTTGCTCAATCCCCAGTTGATTGATCTCGTGCAACGCATTGCCCAGGCCGGCCAGCAGGGCGAAAGAGACTTCGCTGGTTTCAAAGCGCCGGGCGTCGTTGCGCAGGTCGAAGCCTTCTGCGGTCCAGGGCGCTGAAAACACGTCGCGTTGGGCCGGGTTCAGATGCGGCAGAAAATCCGGCCTGATATACAGCAGCGCGGTACCGCGAGGCCCGCGCAGGTGTTTGCGGCCGGCAGACTTGAGCACATCGCACTGCAACGCTTGTACATCCACCGGCACCTGGCCGACGGCTTGGCCCGCGTCGATGAAGTAGGGAATGGTATGCCGCCTGGCCACATCGCCGATGGCCTGGGCCGGGTTGATCAAGCCACCGTTGGCCGGGAGCCAGGTGAGGTCGATCAGCTTCACCTTTGCATCCAGCATCGCCTCCAACGCCACCGGGCAGGCCGCGCCGCTGGCATCGCACGGGATGACCTCCACCCGCGCCCCGGCTTGAACGGCCAGTTCCATGCTCGCCAGGTTACCGCCCCATTCGTGGCGCCCCACTAGAATACGATCGCCCGGCTGCCATGGCCCCAGCGCCTGGAAGGCCATGCTCCAGGCCGTCGAGCCACTGCTGGCGAAGGCAATCGATGAGGCGGGCGCATTGAGCAGTTGGCCGGCGGCTCGGCGGGCATTTTCCACTAAGACGGCACCCTGTTCTCCGGCCTCCATCGGGCCGTCGCGGGCTTCGCGTTGCAGCTGTTCGATGATGGCGTCGAGCGTCGCCTGGCTGGGCAAGGATGCCCCGGCGTGGTTGAAGTGCACGATGCCGGACTGGCAACCGGGCGTGGCTTCTCGCAAGTGCTGGACTTGCAGCGGGGTCATGGCTGCAGCTCGAAAATGGCGTCCACTTCCACGGCGACACCAGCCGGCAGACTGCAGACCCCTACGGCGGTGCGCACGTGCCGGCCCTTGTCGCCGAGGGCATTGACCAGCAGGTTCGAAGCGCCATTGGCGACCAGGCTTTGGCGCTGGAAGTCGGCGCTGCTGGCAATGAACACGCCCAGGCGCAGGATGCGCACCACCCGCGACAGGTCATCGCCCAACGCGTCGCTCAATTGCCCCAGCAGGCCCAGCGCCGCCAATTCCGCCGCTTGGGCGCCATCTTCATCGCTGAGAGAATCGCCCAGCCGGCCAAGGTAGGCAGGTTTGCCATCGGCCATGGGAATTTGTCCCGAGATGAACAGCTGGTGTTGGCTGATCACATGATTGACATAGTTGGCAGCGGGTTGGCTGGGCGTGGGCAGTGTCAGGCCGAGGGCGTGTACGCGCTGGCGGATGGAGTCGGTCATGGTGAAATCCTCTGGTGTCAGAAGGTTCCAGCATGTTGGCGGTGGCGAGGGGCGACAAACGGATAGATCTCAACCGACGTATCGAAAAACCTCACGCGTCGGCACACGCCTGCTTCAACCACTGGCTGAAGCATTCAGCCGCCTCACTGAGCGGGCGCTGAGGTGCGATCAGCCAATAGCCGATATCGCTGTGATAGGGCGGCCAGTCAAAGGCCTCTACCAGGCTGCCGTCCTGGAGCCTGCGTTCGATCAGGCGATGGCGGCCCATGGCGATCCCCTGGCCGGCCACGGTCGCTTCGACCACGATGTTGTAGTCATGCAGCATCACGCGGGGGTGGTGATCTAGGTTGACCTGGTAATGGGCCGACCAATCGGTCCACTCGAAAGGGCGGTGGGAGGTCGCCATCAACAGCGCGCCCCTGGCGATCTGCCTGGCTTTGAACCCAGGGCTGCATACCGGTGACAGGGTTTCGGCCATCAGGCGTGTGGCGCGCACGTCGGGCCAGTCGCCCTTGCCGTAGCGGATGGCCAGGTCAACCTCGGCCGTGGCGACGTTGGCCAGTTGAATGGCGGGCAGCAACTCCACCTGGATATGGGGGTAGCACCGTAGAAACTCGGCCAGGCGCGGCGCCAGCCATAACGTGGCAAAGGATGCCAGCAAGCCGATACGCAACACACTTGCGCTGGGCGCACCCCGTTGGTTGCGCGTCGCAGCGGCGATGGCGTCCAGGGCAGGGCGGATTTGCGCGTAGTAATCTTGCCCGGCCAACGTCAGGTCAATCGCACGGGTTCGCCGGATAAACAACGGTTTGCCCAGGTGGTGTTCGAGCTTATGTACCTGGTGGCTCAGCGCGCTTTGGGTCACCGACAACTCGTTGGCCGCCTTGATAAAACTCAAGTGCCGCGCCACGGCCTCGAAGGCGCGCAGGGCCAGCAGCGGTGGAAGGTCGTTGTGCAAGGCCACCTGGATGCGCCTCCTGGGCAGGGTAGAAAATGCCGATTTTGGTCGATGGCCTGCATTTTGTCGCCCGCTTAATTGCCGTCGGGCGGGGCAGGCCGCATTATTGAGGCATTCCCGCCACGACGTAAGCCAAGCCATGAGTGATGACGACAAGCTGATCGACCTGAACGCCGAACGTGCCAAGCGCGTGCACGACCTCAATGACAAACGCTTGAATGAAGTGCGCCAAGCCTTTGAACAAGCCATGCCCTTGGGCAAGCCCAAGAAAAAGTCCAAGAACAAGCCGAAAAAGCGTTGAAACGTCCTGTATCCATTGATGCAGGTCAGTTATTCCCCTTCTTTACGCCCCGTTGTGGGCGACATTGATCCTGGTCAATTTCCCACTGCGCCTTCTCCATTAACTTAGCCCTATCGCAACAGGGCAAGTGCAGGAGGCCGGTCATGTTTTTCGATAATGTGGTTTTCGCCGGAGTGCTGACTGTTAGCCTCATGGTGCTGTTTTTTGTAGGGTTTGGATTTTTTATCTGGAAAGACGCGAACAAGCGTAAAAAACCTTAAGTCTTTCCGGGTTACATGAGCACGCAAGGCATTTTGGGCGACTTCGGTCGCCCTTTTTTTTGGCTCGTTCCCACGCTCCGCGTGGGAATGCATCCTGTGACGCTACGCGTCACCCGTGCGCGAGTGGGACGCGGAGCGTCCGTGGCGGCATTCCCATCACCGATCACGGTGCGATCATAAAAAAAGGTGCGACCCTCGCGGATCGCACCTTTTTTATTGCCGGCTGGCTATCAGTTGCCCAAAGCCTTGGACGCCAACCAGAACAACCCGGCCGAGAGGCCTACGGTCGCTGGCAAGGTCAATACCCAGGCCATCAGGATGGTCTTGACGGTGCCACCTTGCAGGCCGCTTTTGTTGGCAACCATGGTGCCCGCCACGCCAGAAGACAGGACGTGGGTGGTGGACACTGGCAGGGCGAAGATATTGGCAAAGCCGATCATGGTGGCCGTGGTGATTTGCGCCGACATGCCCTGGGCATAGGTCATGCCTTGCTTGCCGATCTTCTCACCGATGGTCAGTACCACGCGCTTCCAGCCCACCATGGTGCCCAGGCCCAGGGCCAGTGCGACCGCGAGAATCACCCAGAACGGAGCATACTCGGTGGTGGCGGTCAGGTCTTTGCGCAGCTTGTCGAGGTCTGACTTCTCACGGGAGTCCAAGCCTGGCAGCTTGCCGACCTTTTTCGCGGTGTCATCCAGGCAAAGCAGGTAGCGACGCACTTCGATGCGGTGGTCGGCCGTCAGCGAGTGGTAGTCCGAGACGCCCTTGAGGGTGCCCAGCAGCGCGTTGATCGTCGGTTCGGTCTGCTGCGGGTTGCAGCGGAACTTGCCCGGCAGGTCATCCTTCACGCTTTTGCCTAGGGCCAGGAACTCACCGAGGGTCTCGTGGTTGCGCTGGTAGAACTGGTTCAGGTGCAGGGTGGCGTCGCGGGTACGTTCGATCTGGTAAGTGGTGCTGCCCAGGTCCAATACGAACTGCGCCGGCACGATACCGATCAGTACCAGCATGATCAGGCCGATGCCTTTCTGGCCATCGTTGGAGCCGTGCACGAAGCTTACAGCCATGGCCGAAATCACCAGGACCAGGCGGTTCCAGAACGGCGGGTGCTTCTTGTCGTCGAGCTTGCGGCGCTGGTCCGGGGTCTTGTGCATCTTAGACAGCGGGCGCCACCACTTCAGGCCGATCAGCACCAGGGCGGCGACCAGGAAGCCCGCCATCGGCGAGAACACCAGGGAGGCGCCGATATCCACGGCCTTCTGCCAGTTCACACCGTCAGCCAGGGGGATGTCGTTGATCAATGCATTGGCCAGGCCGACACCGAGGATCGAGCCGATCAGGGTGTGGGAGCTGGAGGCGGGGATACCGAAGTACCAGGTGCCCAGGTTCCAGGTGATCGCCGCCGCCAACAACGAGAAGACCATTGCCAAGCCGTGGCCGGTGTTCACATTGATCAGTAACTCCACCGGCAGCAAGTGCACGATGGCGTAGGCGACACCGACACCGCCGAGCAATACGCCGAGGAAATTGAACACCCCGGAGAAGAACACGGCCAGGTGTGGCGGCATGGCTTTGGTATAGATGACTGTGGCCACCGCGTTAGCGGTGTCATGAAAGCCATTGATGAACTCGAAGGCGAGGACAAAGGCCAGGGCGAGCAACAGGCTCACGAGAACCCAAGCATCCAGTCCGCTGAATAAATCGATCATGAAGGTTTTCTGACCCGGTCGTAAGGGGGCGCGATTATGCCAGAAAACATCAGTAATCGATGCATTAGCTGCTCATCGGTAACAATCTTCCTGGAAAAAAAACCGGCAAGACACACGTATCCCAGGGTTTTCGGGGCTTTGGCAAGTCTTTGATTTATAAAGCGCGGGCCGCGGAAGGCGGGCTTTTGTCATGAAAATGCCATGCCTGAAACATTTGTATGAAATTTCGTGGGTGGCTGTAGGTTACTGACCAGCGGCCGCTGAACCAGTGGTTGACCGGCAGCGACTGCAAGGCGCTGAACTCGACCAAAGTGCTCAGGGCTCCTCGGTCTTGAGTTCCTGCTCGATTTTTTGGATTTCCTGGGCAAATGCCTGATCCAGCAGGCTGGCTCGTTTGCGCCATGGTTTGCGTTCCGGCTCAGGTTGCGCGGCGTAGGTGGTGACTTCCCCGCCGTAGACGTCCTTGTAACGTTGCTCCTGGCGCTCAAGTTCCGCGCGCAGTTCATCTTTCGTCACAGTATTACCTAATTGAGTTGAGTTATTGATTGCGCAGTGTCATGCCTGAAAGTCGTGCTCGGGGCGATTCCAAATAGAACAGTAGAACCGTTCAAGTTGGTATACGGGCCTGAGGGCCGTTCTTTTAAGCGAGTACTTGTGACCGGCGTTGCCTGCAGCCTGCAATACCTAGTGAGCTCTCCTCCCGATAGTGATACCGGGCTGACCTCTGCACAGGTTGCATTATAGCGGCGCATTTGAAGAACACTATCATCATGAAGTTAAAAAGCGTCAACGGCGTGCTTGGGTTTTGTTACATATCGCCGACGTATTTGTGAACAGCGTCATCTTCATATCCGTATTCATACTGATAGAAGGGTAAATGCCTAAACTTTTCGGCGACATCAGCTAAATCTCAAACGTTATCTGCGGGATCTGCACCCATGCCGGCCAAATTGCGATAATCGCATGGTTGTCCGATAATCGCCCAATGTTACCGGCGCTGACTTGTGCAGGGCGGCCGGCACGGCTTGTAATAGCCGCCAACCCTCCCGTGGTGATAACAAGAGAAGGCCCGTTGAAATGAACGATCAATTGCGCAACTCCTTTGCATCAGTAGCGCCGCCGATCGTGGCTTCACCGGCCAAGCGCATCCAGGCATTCACCGGTGATCCGGATTTCATGACGTCCCTGGCCCGTGGCCTGGCCGTGGTGCAGGCGTTCCAGGAGCGCAAGCGTCACCTGACTATCGCTCAGATCAGCCACCGCACCGAAATTCCCCGCGCCGCCGTGCGCCGTTGCCTGCACACCTTGATCAAGCTCGGCTACGCCACCACAGATGGGCGCACCTACTCGCTGTTGCCCAAGGTGCTGACCCTCGGTCACGCCTATCTGTCGTCCACACCGCTGGCCGTTTCAGCACAACCTTATCTGGACCGCATGAGCGAGCAGCTCCATGAAGCCTGCAACATGGCTACCCTGGAAGGCGATGACATCCTCTATATCGCTCGTTCCGCCACCACCCAGCGCCTGATCTCGGTTGACCTGTCGGTGGGCGGGCGCCTGCCTGCGTATTGCACGTCCATGGGGCGCATTCTGCTGGCCGCCCTCGACGATGCCTCGCTGCAGGATTATCTCGACCATGCCGACCTGCAAACCAAGACCAGCCGCACCCTGACTACACCGCAAGCGTTATTCGAATGCCTGCAACAGGTGCGTCAGCAGGGCTGGTGCATTGTCGACCAGGAACTGGAGCAGGGCCTGCGCTCCATCGCGGTGCCGGTGTATGACGCGTCCGGCCAGGTATTGGCCGCGCTGAATGTCAGCACCCACGCCGGTCGGGTCAGCCGCAGTGAGTTGGAGCAGCGCTTTCTACCGAGCATGCTCAGCGCCAGCCGTGAGCTGAGTGCGCAACTGTTTGCCTAAGCTGTTCGGTGACCGCACAGATCCCGGCGGGCTCGATTGACGGTGTTTCCCTTGGCTTATTAATGTGCGGCAGCGCTCTGAGGAGCTGCCCAATAAGAATGACGGCCCCAGGTCGTCAGCCCGCCATCGGTGTGGAATAAAAATAATGAATCAGCCTTCTGTCGGTACCACCCTGGACGTACAGTCCTTTATCAACACCCAGCCACTTTCGCGCTATCAGTGGCGCGTGGTGATCCTGTGTTTCCTGATTGTCTTTCTCGACGGCCTCGATACAGCCGCCATGGGCTTTATCGCGCCGGCACTGTCCCAGGACTGGGGCATCGACCGCGCAAGCCTCGGCCCGGTGATGAGCGCCGCGTTGATCGGCATGGTGTTTGGCGCACTCGGTTCCGGCCCGCTGGCCGACCGCTTTGGCCGCAAAGTCGTGCTGGTCGGCGCGGTGTTGGTGTTTGGTGCGTTCAGCCTGGCGTCGGCCTACAGCACCAATGTCGACCAGTTGCTGGTGCTGCGCTTTCTCACCGGCCTGGGCCTGGGCGCCGGCATGCCGAATGCCACCACCTTGCTGTCTGAATACACCCCCGAGCGGCATAAATCCTTGTTGGTGACCAGCATGTTCTGTGGTTTCAACCTCGGCATGGCCGGTGGTGGGTTTATTTCGGCCAAGCTGATCCCCGCGTTCGGCTGGCACAGCCTGTTGCTGATAGGCGGCATCCTGCCTTTGATCCTGACGGTGGTGCTGTTGGTGTGGCTGCCGGAGTCTGCCCGCTACCTGGTGGTACGCAATCGCGGCACCGACAAGGTGCGCAAGACCCTTGCCCCCATCGAGCCCGGCATTGTCGCCCAGGCCACTCATTTCAGCGTACCGGAGCAAAAAACCGTCAAGGCCCGCAATGTGTTCGCGGTGATCTTCTCGGGCACCTACAGCGCTGGCACCTTGCTGTTGTGGCTCACGTACTTCATGGGCCTGGTGATCGTTTACCTGCTGACCAGTTGGCTCCCCACCTTGATGCGCGACAGTGGCGCGAGCATGGAGCAAGCCGCGTTCATCGGCGCGCTGTTCCAGTTTGGTGGGGTATTGAGCGCGGTGGGCGTGGGCTGGGCGATGGACCGGTTCAACCCGCACAAAGTGATCGGCACGTTCTATCTGCTGGCCGGGGTGTTTGCCTACGCGGTGGGGCAGAGCCTGGGCAACATCACGCTGTTGGCCACCCTGGTGCTGGTCGCCGGGATGTGCGTCAACGGTGCGCAATCGGCAATGCCATCCCTGGCAGCACGTTTCTACCCCACCCAAGGCCGTGCCACCGGGGTGTCGTGGATGCTCGGTATCGGCCGCTTCGGCGCAATTCTGGGGGCGTGGATGGGCGCTACTTTGCTGGGCCTGGGCTGGAACTTCGAGCAGGTGCTCACCGCATTGGTGATACCGGCGGCCTTGGCCACGGCAGCGGTAATGATTAAGGGCATGGTCAGCCATGCCGATGCGACCTGAAACCAATCGCTACCCCTGTGGGAGCTGGCTTGCCTGCGATAGCGGTGCTGAATCCACTCGCGCCATCGCAGGCAAGCCAGCTCCCACATTGACCCTGTTCCTTACAATGGTTAGTTAAGTAACAATCGGTTCGATAATCGAACGCTCAGTCGATTATCGGATTGTTCGGCCCATTTCCCCGGCTTAATCTTCAAGCACTTCGGCGCCACCTCAGCGCCTTTTTCGATCAACACCGGGAGCCCAACCCCATGGCTGAAATCCTCACCCTGCGTGATGCGGTCAAGCGCTTCGTGAACGACGGCGATACCGTCGCCCTCGAAGGCTTCACCCACCTGATCCCTACGGCCGCGGGCCATGAAATCATTCGTCAGGGCAAGAAAGACCTGACGCTGGTGCGCATGACGCCTGACCTGATCTACGACCAGTTGATCGGTGCCGGCTGTGCGCGCAAGTTGATTTTCTCCTGGGGCGGCAACCCGGGCGTGGGTTCCCTGCATCGGCTGCGCGACGCGGTAGAGAAACAATGGCCGCAAGCGCTGGAGATCGAAGAGCACAGCCACGCCGACCTGGCCAATGCCTACGTCGCCGGTGCCTCCGGCCTGCCGTTCGCGGTGTTGCGTGCCTACGCCGGTTCCGACTTGCCCAAGGTCAACCCGCTGATCAAGACCGTCACCTGCCCCTTCACCGGCGAAGTGCTGGCGGCGGTGCCGTCGGTGCGTCCGGACATTACCGTGATTCATGCGCAGAAAGCCGACCGCAAAGGCAACGTGCTGCTCTGGGGCATTCTCGGGGTGCAGAAGGAAGCGGCCCTGGCGGCCAAGCGCTGCATCGTCACCGTCGAGGAAATCGTCGACGACCTGAATGCGCCGATGAACAGCTGCGTGCTGCCGACCTGGGCGCTGACGGCGGTGTGTCACGTACCCGGTGGTGCCCATCCGTCCTACGCGCACGGCTACAACGAGCGGGATAACCGTTTCTACCAGGCGTGGGACCCGATTGCCCGCGACCGTGGCACCTTTACCGCCTGGATCGACGAATACATCCACGGCACTGCCGACTTCAGTGAATTCCAGGCCAAGCTGGCCACCGCGCAGGAGGCTAAGTAATGGCTTACTCCACCAATGAAATGATGACCGTCGCCGCCGCACGCCGCCTCAAGAACGGCTCGGTGTGCTTTGTCGGCATCGGCCTGCCATCGAAGGCCGCCAACCTGGCGCGCCTGACATCGTCGCCGGATGTGGTGCTGATCTACGAGTCGGGCCCGATTGGGGCCAAGCCCAGTGTGTTGCCGCTGTCCATCGGTGATGGCGAGCTGGCGGAGACCGCCGACACTGTGGTGCCCACCGGTGAGATCTTTCGCTACTGGCTGCAGGGCGGGCGCATTGATGTCGGTTTTCTCGGCGCGGCCCAGGTCGACCGTTTCGGCAATATCAACACCACCGTGGTCGGTGATTATCACCAGCCCAAAGTGCGTTTGCCGGGTGCCGGTGGCGCGCCGGAAATCGCAGGTTCGGCCAAGAGCGTGTTGATCATCCTTAAGCAGTCGTCCCGTTCGTTTGTCGACAAACTCGATTTCATCACCTCTGTGGGGCACGGCGAAGGTGGCGACTCACGCAAGCGTCTGGGCCTGCCCGGCGCCGGCCCGGTGGGCATCATTACCGACCTGTGCATCATGGAGCCGGAGGAGGGCAGCCATGAGTTCGTGGTCACTGCACTGCATCCCGGCGTGACCCGTGAGCAAGTGATCGCCGCCACCGGCTGGGCAATTCGCTTTGCCGACCAGGTGAGCACCACCGCTGAACCCACCGAGACCGAACTGACCGCCCTGCGTGACCTCGAAGCACGCACCGCTGCCGCCCATGGCCAAGCACCGGGAGAAGCCTGATGCGCGAAGTATTTATCTGCGATGCCATTCGCACGCCGATTGGCCGTTTCGGCGGTGGCCTGTCTACGGTGCGCGCCGATGACTTGGCGGCACTGCCGATCAAGGCGCTGATCGAGCGTAACCCGTCGGTGGACTGGAGCGCCGTAGACGAAGTCTTCCTCGGCTGCGCCAACCAGGCAGGTGAAGATAACCGCAACGTGGCACGCATGGCGTTGCTGCTGGCGGGGCTGCCGGAAAGTATTCCTGGAGTGACCCTCAACCGCCTGTGCGCCTCGGGCATGGATGCCATCGGCACCGCTTTTCGTGCGATTGCCAGTGGTGAAATGGAGCTGGCGATTGCCGGTGGCGTCGAATCGATGTCCCGCGCTCCGTTTGTGATGGGCAAGGCCGACGCGGCGTTCTCGCGCAACATGAAGTTGGAAGACACCACCATTGGCTGGCGCTTTATCAACCCGCTGATGAAGGCCCAGTACGGCGTGGATGCCATGCCGCAGACGGCCGATAACGTGGCCGATGACTATCAGGTTTCCCGCGTCGACCAGGACGCTTTCGCCCTGCGCAGCCAGCAACGCACCGCCGCTGCCCAGGCCGCCGGGTTCTTTGCCGAGGAAATCGTTCCGGTGCGGGTCGCCCATAAAAAAGGCGAAACCCTGGTGGAACACGATGAACACCCACGGGACACCACGTTGGAAGCCCTGGCCAAGCTCAAGCCGGTCAACGGCGCGGACAAGACCGTCACTGCTGGCAATGCCTCGGGCGTCAACGATGGCGCCGCCGCGCTGATCCTCGCCAGCGCCGAGGCCGTCAAGCAACACGGCCTCACCGCCCGCGCCCGTGTGCTGGGCATGGCCAGTGCTGGTGTAGCCCCGCGCGTGATGGGCATCGGCCCGGTGCCGGCGGTGCGCAAACTGGTGGAGCGCCTTGGGTTGGCTGTCACCGACTTTGATGTGATCGAACTCAACGAAGCCTTCGCCAGCCAAGGCCTGGCGGTGCTGCGCGAGCTGGGTATTGCGGACGATGCGCCCCAGGTCAACCCCAACGGCGGCGCCATTGCCCTCGGCCATCCCTTGGGGATGAGTGGTGCGCGGTTGGTGATGACGGCCCTGCACCAATTGGAAAAAACCGGCGGCAGCAAAGGCCTGGCGACCATGTGCGTGGGCGTCGGCCAAGGCTTGGCCCTGGCGATTGAACGCGTCTGATCAATAAAAGAGGATTGCTCCATGAGTGACAAGCCCGGTTACCGGCGCCCGCAAGCGGGCACTCAACCTGATTACCTGCACCCGGCCTACCAGTCGACGAACCTGCGTTCGCCGTCCCAGCCTTTGGTGTTCCTGCCCCATTCCTTGTCGGAAATCACCGGCCCGACCATCGGCGCCGAACGTATCAATGAGAAGGACAACGACCTGACAGCCCAGCATGAGGGCGAGCCGCAAGGCGAGCGCATCATCATTCATGGCCGTGTGCTGGACGAAAACGGCCTGCCAGTGCCGGGCATCCTCGTGGAGATCTGGCAGGCCAATGCCGCCGGCCGCTACAACCACAAGCGCGACCTGCACGATGCACCCCTGGACCCGAACTTCACCGGCACCGGGCGCACCGTCACCGACGCCGATGGCTGGTACCAGTTCCAGACCATCAAGCCCGGCGCCTACCCGTGGGGCAACCACCACAACGCCTGGCGCCCGGCGCATATCCACTTTTCGCTGTTCGGCCCCAGCGTGCTGACGCGCCTGGTGACGCAAATGTATTTCCCGGGTGACCCGTTGCTGGAGTACGACCCGATCTACAACTGCGTGCCGGATACCAGCGCCAAGCAACGCTTGATCGCTAGCTTCGACCTGGAAAAAACCATTCCTTCCTATGCCCTCGGCTACCGCTGGGACATCGTCCTGCGCGGCCGCGACGCCACGCCGATGGAGAAATGAGATGACACTCAACGCGACCACGTCCCACACCGTCGGGCCGTATTACCACATTGGCCTGACCTGGCTGAACCGTGAAGACCTGACCGTCACCGCCACCCTCGGTGAGCGCGTGGCAATCAGCGGGCAAGTGGTGGACGGCAACGGTGATGTCGTCAACGACGCCATGCTGGAAGTCTGGCAGGCCAACGCCGTCGGCAAATATGCTCACCCCGAAGACGAGCAGGACAAAGCGCTCGACCCGAACTTCGAAGGCTTCGGCCGCGTGCCGGTGGATGCCGAAGGGCGTTTTCGTTTTACCACCATCAAGCCGGGCAGTGTGCCGGGGCTCAAGGGCACCACCCAAGCGCCGCATTTGGTGGTGCTGGTGTTTGCCCGTGGGTTGGTGAAGCACTTGCTGACGCGGATTTATTTTGACGGTGAGGCCTTGAACGGCGATGACCCGTTGCTGGCGTGTGTGCCGGCAGGACGTCGTGGCACCTTGATTGCCCAGGCGGATGCGGCAGGGGTATATCAGTGGAATGTGATTTTGCAGGGCACAGATAAGGAAACGGTGTTCTTCGACTATTGAGTTGGCTGTTGACGATCGTTCCCACGCTCTGCGTGGTAATGCATCCCGTGACGCTGCGCGTCACCCGTGAACGGCAGGACGCGGAGCGTCCCATGCGGCATTCCCACGCAGAGCGTGGGAACGATCATCCAGGCTCCACCTATCCAAAAGTCTGCTTGCGGAACAGGGTTGTTGCAAAGTATGTCTAGGCTATAACCGTTCCCACTGAGTAAAAAAACATGACAACAAAAACCAGCCACTACACCGGAGAAGAACGCAGCAAACGGATCTTTGCGATTGTCGGTGCGTCCTCCGGCAACCTGGTCGAATGGTTCGACTTCTACGTCTATGCCTTCTGCGCGATTTATTTTGCCCCGGCGTTTTTCCCCTCGGACGACCCCACGGTGCAGTTGCTCAACACCGCCGGTGTGTTTGCCGCCGGGTTCCTGATGCGACCGATCGGTGGTTGGTTGTTTGGCCGGGTGGCCGACAAGCACGGGCGCAAGAACTCGATGATGATCTCGGTGCTGATGATGTGCGGCGGCTCCCTGGTCATCGCCTTCCTGCCCACTTATAACGACATCGGTGCCTGGGCCCCGGCGCTGCTGTTGGTGGCACGACTGTTCCAGGGCTTGTCGGTGGGCGGCGAATACGGCACCACGGCCACCTACATGAGTGAAGTCGCGCTCAAGGGCCAGCGTGGCTTCTTTGCTTCGTTCCAGTACGTGACCCTGATCGGCGGCCAGTTGCTGGCGGTGCTGGTGGTGGTGATCCTGCAACAGATCCTCACCGAAGAAGAACTGCGTGCCTGGGGCTGGCGCATCCCGTTTGTGATCGGCGCCATAGCCGCCGTGATCTCCCTGCTGCTGCGTCGCACCCTGAAAGAAACCACCAGCAAGGAAATGCGTGAAGACAAGGACGCCGGCAGTATCGTCGCGCTGTTTCGCGACCACGGCAAAGCCTTCATTACGGTGCTGGGCTACACCGCCGGCGGCTCGCTGATTTTCTATACCTTCACCACCTACATGCAGAAGTACCTGGTGAACACCGTCGGCATGCACGCCAAGACGTCGAGCTACATCATGACCGGCGCGCTGTTCCTGTACATGTGCATGCAGCCGTTGTTCGGCATGTTGGCCGACAAGATCGGCCGGCGTAATTCGATGCTCTGGTTTGCCGGCCTTGGCACGCTGTTCACAGTGCCGATCCTGTTGACCTTGAAAACCGTGACCAGCCCGTTTTTGGCATTTGTGCTGATCACCCTGGCCTTGGCGATTGTCAGCTTCTACACCTCCATCAGCGGCCTGGTCAAAGCGGAGATGTTTCCGCCGCAGGTGCGTGCCTTGGGGGTGGGCCTGGCCTATGCGGTGGCTAACGCGGTGTTTGGCGGTTCGGCAGAAGTGGTTGCGCTGAGCCTCAAATCCATCGGCATGGAAAACACCTTTTATTGGTACGTCACCGCGATGATGGCGGTGGCCTTCCTGTTCAGCTTGCGCCTGCCGAAACAGGCGGCGTACCTGCATCACGATCTGTAAGGGATGAGTTATGACGTTGCGCACGAGCAATCAACTGTTCGACGCTTATTTCACTGCTGACAGCATGGCCGAGGTGTTCTGTGACCAGGGGCGCTTGCAGGGCATGCTGGATTTCGAAGCCGCGCTGGCTCGGGCGCAGGCCCAGGTAGGGTTGATCCCCCAGGCCGCCGTCGCACCGATTGCCCAGGCGTGCCTGGCGTCGCTGTATGACGTGGATGCCCTTGGCAGCGCGATTGCCACGGCGGGCAACTCTGCGATTCCACTGGTGAAGGCGTTGGGCAAGTTGATCGCCAGTGAGGACGCCGACGCCGAGCGTTATGTACACCTGGGCGCAACCAGTCAGGATGTGATGGACACCGGCCTGGTGCTGCAACTGCGCCGTGGGGTGGAGTTGATCGAGGCCGACCTGGCTCGCCTGGGGGAGGTGTTGGCCGCCCAGGCCCAGCGTTACGCCACCGTGCCGTTGGCCGGGCGTACCTGGTTGCAGCACGCGACGCCGGTCACCCTGGGGATGAAAATCGCCGGTTGGCTGGGCGCGGTGACGCGCAGTCGCCAGCGCCTGGCCGAATTGAAACCGCGCCTGTTGGTGCTGCAATTTGGCGGCGCGTCGGGCACTTTGGCGGCCCTCGGCGAACACGCCATGCCTGTGGCCGAGGCCTTGGCCGCCGAGTTGCAACTGGGCTTGCCGGAGCAACCCTGGCACACCCAGCGTGACCGCCTGGTGGAGTTTGCCAGCCTGCTCGGTCTGATCGCCGGTAGCCTCGGCAAGTTGGGCCGCGATATCAGCCTGTTGATGCAGACCGAAGCGGCGGAGGTGTTCGAGCCTTCGGCGCCGGGCAAGGGCGGTTCGTCCACCATGCCGCACAAGCGTAACCCGGTGGGCGCCGCGGTGCTGATCAGCGCAGCCACCCGCGTACCCGGCCTGGTGGCGACAATGTTCAGCGCCATGCCCCAGGAGCACGAACGCAGCCTGGGCTTGTGGCATGCCGAATGGGAAACCTTGCCGGAAATTTGCCGCCTGGTATCCGGTGCCTTGCATCAGGCAATTCTGGTCAGTGAAGGGCTGGAGGTGAATGCCGAACGCATGGCACAGAACCTCGACCTGACCCAAGGCCTGGTACTTGCCGAAGCGGTGAGTATCGTGCTCGCCCAACGCTTGGGCCGTGACACCGCGCACCATCTGCTGGAACAGTGCTGCAAACGTGCGGTCGCCGAGCAGCGCCATTTGCGCGCGGTACTGGCGGATGAGCCGCACGTCACCGCCGAGCTGTCGGCGGCTGAACTGGATCGCCTGCTCGACCCTGCCCACTACCTGGGCCAGGCGTCTACCTGGGTCACGCGTGCGGTGACCGAACATTTTGCTTTGACTGGCTGAGGAGACCGCTGTGGCTTTTGTACAACTCGCCGAGGGCGAACTGCATTACCAACTCGAGGGGCCCGCCGACGCACCGGTATTGGTGCTGTCCAATTCCCTGGGTACCGACCTGCATATGTGGGACATCCAGATACCGGCTTTTACCGAGCATTTTCGTGTGCTGCGATTCGACACCCGTGGCCACGGCCAATCCCTGGTGACCGAGGGGCCTTACAGCATCGAGCAACTGGGCCGAGACGTGATCGCGCTGCTGGATGCGCTGGATATCCAGAGGGCGCATTTTTGCGGACTGTCCATGGGCGGCTTGATCGGCCAATGGCTGGGCATTCATGCCGGCGAGCGCCTGCACCGCCTGGTGGTGTGTAATACCGCGGCCAAGATCGGCACGCCCGAGGTGTGGAACCCGCGTATCGAAATGGTCCTGCGTGATGGCGCAGCCGCGATGGTGGCGCTGCGCGATGCGTCGATTGCGCGCTGGTTCACCGCGGATTTCGCCGCTGCCAACCCGCATCAGGCCAAGCAGATCACCGACATGCTCGCGGCCACGTCACCCGAGGGGTATGCCGCCAACTGCGGCGCCGTGCGCGATGCGGATTTTCGTGAGCAATTGTCCTCGATCAAGGTGCCGACCCTGGTGATTGCCGGCACCGAAGACGCGGTGACGCCGCCAGCCGGCGGCCACTTTATCCAGAGCCATGTGCAGGGTGCCGAGTATGCCGAGTTCTATGCGGCGCACCTGTCCAACGTTCAGGCCGGTGCTGCGTTCAGCGACCGGGTGATCGAATTTCTGCTGGCCCGCTGAGGAGCTATTTGTGGACGAGAAACAACGTTATGCCGAAGGCCTGCAGGTGCGCCGCGAAGTACTGGGCGATGCCCATGTCGACCGCAGCCTCAATGCCCTGACCGAGTTCAACAGCGAGTTCCAGGAAATGATCACCCGCCATGCCTGGGGTGACATCTGGACCCGCCCCGGCCTGCCTCGGCATACCCGCAGCCTGATCACCATCGCGATGCTGATCGGCATGAACCGCAGTGAAGAACTGAAACTGCACCTGCGTGCCGCCGCCAGCAACGGCGTGACCCGCGCCGAGATCAAGGAGGTGTTGATGCAGAGTGCGATCTATTGCGGGATCCCGGCGGCGAATGCGACGTTTCATTTGGCTGAGTCAGTGTGGGATGAGTTGGGCGTGGAGTCCCGCCAACAAGACTGAATGTGAAGGCGATCAAATGTGGGAGCTGGCTTGCCTGCGATTGCGGTGGGCCAGTCAATATTGGGCTGACTGAGAGATTGCTATCGCAGGCAAGCCAGCTCCCACAGGGGAGCGTCACAAGTTCAGGGCATTAGTGTGAATCAGCATCCCACACCCAATTCCACACCCCCGGCAGATGCACCGGCGCGTTCACATCCTTGACCGTACGGGCCAGCGCTGCACGTTCTAGCTCAGCGTGGTCGGTATAGAACGGCTGGGCGGCGGTCTTCAAACCGTTGACCCGAGCGCTGTCCATCAGGATTTGCAAGTACTCCTGCATATGCCGCGCGGTGTAGCGATTGATGTCATGGAAGGTGACCACCACCGGGATCACCCCCTCCACCGTTGGCAGCTCACCCAAGGCGATGCGTTCGCGTACCACCGACAATTGCCGATACAGGTTGGCCCGCCGACGCGGGCTGGCGTTGAAGCCCCAGATCTTGCCGTCATTGGCACTCAAGTCCGTCAGCAGTACGTGCATGCCGTGGCGTTGGTAGGCGGCGAAGGTGCGCTTGTCGTAGTTCCAGAAGGGTGGGCGTACCAGCACGGGGCGCGCCCCCGTGATGGCGGCAATGTCTGCGGCCCCTTCGGTAAGGGTGTGTTCCAGGGTGGCGTCGTTCAGCCAGCGATGATTGGTGTGAAACGCCGTGGCGGTGTGAAAGGCCAGGACATGGCCAGCGGCGAATTCACGTTCCATGGTCTTGCGCCCCCGGGCACTGCCGCCGGAGCGAGCGGCTTCGGTCTGCAGGAAGAACACCGCCTTGATTCCCGGCAGCACCGGGTTGTTGGCCAGGTCCGCCACTACCGAACGGCTCGGATTGTTGTAGCCCGAGGCGCTTGGGCCGTCATCGAAGGTCAGCAAAAAGCGGATCGGCGCCTGGGCCAGCAGGCGCTGTTCGGTCTGTGGCGTCAGGGCGATGGGGGCGCTGATGCAGCCCCCCAGGCTCAAGGCCAGGGCAAACAGTGCGATTGCTGTAGCGAAGGATTTCATGCCGTGCAGGGCCCGAGTAAAGGCCGCTGCTGGGGGGATCAGCAGCGGCAGGCGCGCACCATACAGTAAGTGCTATGCCGGTTTACAGCAGACTGATCGGATAGCTGACGATCAACCGGTTCTCATCGAACTCGTTGTTGCTGTAGTCCCTGCGCATGCTCGAATTGCGCCAGCGCACGTTGAGGTTTTTCAGCGTGCCGCTTTGCACCGTATAGCCTACTTCGGTCTCGCGGCCCCACTCCTTGCCGTCGGTGATGGTGCCGGTGTGTACGTTGCTGCCGCTGATATAGCGGTTCATCAGGGTCAGGCCCGGTACGCCGAGGGCGGCGAAGTTGTAGTCGTGGCGAACCTGCCAGGATTTCTCCTGCGCGTTGTCGTAGCTGGAGTTGTAGCTGTCGTTGGCCAGGGTGCCGCCGCTGGTGCCGTTGACGCGCATCCAGGCACTGTCGCCGGTGAGTTTTTGCAGGCCGACGTAGAAGGTGTTGCCGCCGTACCTGGCCGAGAACAAACCGGACCAGGTTTTGTTGTCCAGGTCGCCGGCGCGGGCGCTGCCGTCGTCCTTGCCGTAGAAGAAGCCCAGGTTGGCGCCCAGGGTCCAGTCGCCCACAGGCTGGCTGTGGATCAGATTGACGAACTGCTGGCTGTAGATGTCCTTGAGCTGGGCATTCCACACGCCGACTTGGGTGTGTTTGTCGTTGAACGCGTATTCGGCGCCCTGGAAATTGAAACGGTCGGAGGTGAAGGCGGTTTTGCCGAACATCGACATGTCGCTCATGCTGCCGTCGTCCCGCGGGCTGTTGGCGCGGAATTGGCCGCCATAGAGGGTCAGGCCATCGATTTCCTTCGAGGTGATCTGCCCGCCACGCAGGGTCTGTGGCAGGGAGCGGCCATCGTCGGAACGCAGGATCGGCAGCACCGGCATCCATTCGCCCACCTTCAGCTCGGTCTTGGAAAAGCGCGCCTTGAATGCCACGCCCAGCCGACCAAATTCATCGGCTGGCCGACCGTCATGGTCCAGCGGCAGCAACTGCGTGCCGCCCGTGCCACGCCCGCCATCAAGCTTGAGCGAGTACAAGCCCAGCACATCCACACCAAAACCGACTGTGCCTTGGGTGAACCCGGACTTGGCGTCGAGAATGAAACTTTGCGTCCACTCCTGCGCGCCACCCTGAGCCTTCGTAGGATTGGTGTAGTTGCGGTTGAAGAAGAAATTACGCAGGTTGAGGTTGGCGCTGGCGTCTTCGAGAAAGCCGTAATCCTGGGCGAGAACGGGCAGGGCAGAACTGGCGACAGCAGCCGCCAGCAACAGCTGGCGCGGTTGGAAAGTGCTCATGGTGTGAACCTGTTGTTATTGGGTTTATGCAGGTGGCGGCCATGGTGCGCGGCGGTGCGGGGGCGATGAAAGTGGGGGAAGGCGGGTTGTGGGCGATGATCGAACGCAAGTTGTACGGGCAACAATGCAGGCATAAAAAAACCGCTTCCGGTGAGGGAAGCGGTTTTTCACACCCGCGCTATCAGAACAACTTCAACGGCGGTGCTTGTTCTTTCAATGGCTCGTTCTTCGCAGTCTGCTCGTTCCAGCCACCGCCGAGGGCCTTGTACAGGTTGACCTCGCTGGTGAGCTGCGCCAGGCGATCGGTGATCAGCGATTGCTGGGCACTGAACAGTTGGCGCTGGGCGTCGAGGAAGGTCAGGTTGCTGTCGACACCAATGCGGTAGCGACGCTCGGCCAGGCGGTAGTAATCCTGGTTAGCCTCGACGAAGCCGCGTTGGGCATCCAGTTGCTGCTTGTAGGTCGCACGCGCGGCCAAGCCGTCGGAGACTTCCTGGAAGCCGGTCTGGATGGCCTTCTCATAGTTGGCCACGTTGATCTCTTTCTGGATCTTCGAGTAGTCCAGGCTTGCGCGCAGGCTACCGGCGTTGAAGATCGGGATGTTGATCTGCGGGGCAAACGCCCAGGTACCCGAACCGCCTTTGAACAGGCCACCCAGGGTAGGGCTGGCAGTACCGGCGCTGGCGGTCAGGCTGATGCTCGGGAAGAACGCCGCACGGGCCGCGCCGATGTTGGCGTTGGCGGCCTTGAGGTTGTACTCGGCTTGCACAATGTCGGGACGACGTTGCAGCAGGTCCGATGGCAACCCGGCCGGCACTTCGCTGAGCAGGTCATCGGACAGCGGCTTGCTGGCGATATTCGCCGGCAGGCCGGTGCCCAGCAGCAGGGTCAGGCTGTTTTCGTCCTGGGCCACCTGGCGGGTGTAACGCGCCAGTTGCACACGAGCGTTTTCCACCGAGGTGCGTGCCTGGCTGAGGTCGAGGGCCGAGGCCACGCCGACTTCATTGCTGCGCGAGGTGAGCTTGTAGCTCTGCTCGAAGGCCGCCAGGGTGTCCTGGGTCAGCTTGAGCAGCTCCTTGTCGGCCTGCCAGGTCAGGTAGGCATTGGCCACGCTGGCCACCAGGCTGATCTGGGTGCTGCGACGCGCTTCTTCAGTGGCGAAGTACTTTTGCAGCGCTTCTTCACTGAGGCTGCGCACGCGGCCGAACAGGTCCAGCTCATACGAACTGATGCCAAGGCCCGCCGAGTACTGGCTGGCGATGGTCGATTCGCCGGTCTGCGACAGCTTGGCCGGGGTGCGCGAACGGCTGCCGTTACCGGTGGCCGATACCGCCGGGAACAGGTCGGCACGCTGGATCTGGTATTGCGCTGCATAGGCGTCGATGTTCAGCGCCGCGACACGCAGGTCACGGTTGTTCACCAACGCGGTCTGGATCAATTGCTGCAGGGCAGGGTCATGGAAAAACTGCTTCCAGCCTTGCTCGGCAGCGGCCTGGCTCGGCGCCTGGGCCGACGAATACGCCGGCCCCTGCGGGAACTGCGCGGCCACCGGCGCTTCGGGACGCTGATAGTCAGGTATCAGCGAGCAGCCACTGAGCACGAATGCGGTGACGGCTAGGGAAAGTAGCGACTTGCTCATTGGCCAGCCTCTTTAGGAGTTTCAGTAGTGTCTTTCTTTTTGCGTTCGCCAGCGGCGGATACCGTTGCGTAGAACAGCGGTACCCAGAAGATCGCCAGCACAGTGGCCGTGATCATACCGCCGATCACGCCGGTACCGATCGCATGCTGGCTGCCTGAGCCGGCGCCCGTGGAGATCGCCAGCGGCAATACGCCGAGCATGAACGCCAACGAGGTCATGATGATTGGGCGCAGACGCATGCGGGATGCTTCGATAGCCGCCTCGACGATGCCTTTGCCTTGCTCATGCAGTTCCTTGGCGAATTCCACGATGAGGATGGCGTTTTTCGCCGCCAGGCCCACCGTCACCAACAGGCCCACCTGGAAGAACACGTCGTTGGATAAGCCGCGCATGCTGGTGGCGATCAACGCACCGATCACACCCAAAGGTACAACCAGAATCACCGCGATCGGAATCGACCAGCTTTCGTACAGTGCTGCCAGGCACAGGAACACAACCAGCAGCGACAGTGCGTACAGCGCTGGCGCCTGGGAACCGGAAAGGCGTTCTTCGTACGACAGGCCTGTCCAGGCATAACCGATACCGGCCGGCAGTTCTTTGGCAATGCGTTCGACTTCGGCCATCGCATCACCGGTACTGTAGCCCGGTGCCGGGGTACCGAGGATTTCCATCGCCGCTACACCGTTGTATCGCGAAAGCTTGGGCGAACCGTAGATCCACTTGCCCGACGAGATGGCCGACAGCGGCACCATTTTCCCGTCGTTGCTGCGCACGTACCATTTGTCCAGGTCTTCGGGCGACATCCGGCTGGCGGCGTCGCCTTGTACATACACCTTCTTCACGCGACCACGGTCGATGAAGTCGTTGATATAGCTACCACCCAAGGCAATGGCCAGGGTCTGCTGGATATCCGCCAGGCTGATGCCTTGGGCACTGGCTTTCTCGTCGTCAACGGTCAGCTCGTACTGCGGCTCGTCGTTCACGCCGTTAGGACGCACGCCGGCCAGCACCTTGCTTTGTGCCGCCGCACCCAGGAACTGGTTACGTGCAGCCATCAGCTTGTCGTGGCCGACGCCACCCTGGTCTTGCAGGAACACGTCGAAACCCGTGGCGTTACCCAACTCCAGCACCGAAGGCGGCACGATGGCGAAAACCATGGCGTCCTTGAAGGCCCCGAAGAAGTAACCCTGGGCACGCTTGGCCACTTCGAACACCGACTGGCTCGAATCACGCTCATCCCACGGCTTGAGCATCACGAACGCAAGCCCGGAGCTCTGGCCACGACCGGCGAAGTTGAAGCCGTTCACGGTAAACACCGACTTCACCGCCTTGCCTTCGCCTGGCTCGCCTTCCTTGTCGTTCAGCAGGAAGGCGCGCATGTCGTCGACGACTTTCTGCGTGCGCTCAGCCGAAGCACCGACCGGTGTCTGCACCTGGGCGAAGATCACACCCTGGTCTTCCTCAGGCAGGAACGCGCTTGGAATACGGGTGAACATCCAGATCATGCCGGCCAGGATCAGCGCATACACCAGGAATGCCGGGATCTTGTGCTTGATCATGCCGCCCACGCCGCGCTCGTACTTGAGTACGCCACGGTCGAAGGTGCGGTTGAACCAGCCGAAGAAGCCGCGCTTGGGCTGGCCGTGTTTTTCCGGATCAATCGGCTTGAGCATGGTGGCGCACAAAGCCGGGGTGAAGATCAGGGCAACCAGCACCGACAACGCCATCGCCGAAACGATGGTGATGGAGAACTGCCGGTAGATCACACCGGTGGAACCACCGAAGAACGCCATCGGCAGCAGTACCGCCGACAGTACCAGGGCAATACCCACCAGGGCACCCTGGATCTGGCCCATGGACTTGATCGTTGCTTCCTTGGGCGACAGGTGCTCCTCGGCCATTACCCGTTCGACGTTTTCCACCACGACGATGGCATCGTCCACCAGCAAGCCGATGGCCAGGATCATGCCGAACATGGTCAAGGTGTTGATGGTGAAGCCGCACGCCGCCAGGATCCCGAAGGTACCCAGCAATACCACCGGTACGGTCATGGTAGTGATGATGGTGGCACGGAAGTTCTGCAGGAACAGGAACATCACCAGGAACACCAGCACGATCGCTTCGACCAGGGTGTGAACCACACCGGAGATCGATTCGGTCACGACCGGGGTGGTGTCATACGGCACCACCGCCTTCATGCCAGGCGGGAAGAACGGCTCCAGGGACTTGACCGTTTCGCGGATGGCCTTGCCAGTGTCCAGTGCGTTGGCACCGGCCGCCAGCTTGATCGCCATACCCGAGGCCGGCTTGCCGTTGAACTGTGCACTGATGCTGTAGTTCTGGCCGCCCAGTTCGATGCGCGCGACGTCACCCAGGCGAACCTGGGAGCCGTCGGTGTTCACCTTCATCAGAATCTTGGCGAATTCCTCGGTGCTTTGCAGGCGCGTCTTGCCGATGATCGTGGCGTTCAGCTGGGTGCCTGGCAGGGCTGGCAGGCCGCCCAGTTGGCCGGTGGCCACCTGCACGTTCTGGGCCTTGATGGCATTGCTGACGTCCACTGGCGTGAGCTGATAATTGTTCAGTTTGGCCGGGTCGAGCCAGATACGCATGGCGTACTGCGAACCGAACACCTGGAAGTCACCCACCCCCGCGGTACGGGAGATCGGGTCCTGGATGTTGGACACGATGTAGTTGGAGAGGTCGTCCTTGGTCATGCTGCCGTCTTCCGACACCAGACCGATCACCATCAGGAAGTTCTTCACCGACTTGGTCACGCGGATACCCTGTTGCTGCACTTCTTGCGGCAGCAGTGGGGTGGCCAGGTTCAGCTTGTTCTGTACCTGAACCTGAGCGATATCCGGGTTGGTACCCTGGTTGAACGTCACGGTGATGGTCATGCTGCCGTCGGAGTTACTGTCCGAGGAGACATAACGCAGGTTGTCGATACCGTTGAGCTGTTGCTCGATGACCTGCACCACGGTGTCCTGCACGGTTTGTGCGGAAGCGCCTGGGTAGGTCACCTGGATATCAATGGCCGTTGGCGCAATGGCCGGGTATTGGTTGATGGGCAACTTCAGGATCGAGAGTGCCCCGACCAGCATGATCACCAGGGCAATTACCCAGGCGAAAATGGGACGGTCGATAAAAAATTTCGACATGGATTACTCCCCTTGACCAGCAGCGGCAGCAGGCGCTGCGGCAGTACCGGCGGGTTTAGCGTTGGAGGCTTCCGTGACCTTCACCTCGGCGCCTGGCTTGACGTACTGCAAGCCTTCAGTGATGACGCGATCACCGGCATTGAGGCCTTTTTCCACCAGCCAGTAGGCACCGGCGGTACGGTTGGCAACCAGTTCGCGTTGCTCGACCTTGTTGTCCTTGTTCACGATCAGCGCTGTCGGAATGCCGCGCAGGTCACGGGTCACGCCTTGTTGCGGAGCCAGGATGGCTTTGCTGTTCACACCGGCCAGCAACTGGGCGTGTACGAACATGCCCGGCAGCAGCACGTGGTCAGGGTTGGGGAACACGGCGCGCAGGGTCACGGAACCGGTGGTCTGGTCGACCGACACTTCGGAGAACTCCAGCTTGCCGTCCTGGGCGTAGGCCGTGCCGTCTTCCAGGGTCAGCTTGACCTTGGCAGCGTTGTCGCCGGCTTTTTCCAGTTGGCCGCTGGCCAGGTCGCGACGCAGCTTGAGCATTTCAGCTGAAGATTGCGTGACGTCGACGTAGATCGGGTCCAGTTGCTGGATCACCGCCATGGCGTCGGCCTGGCCATTGCTGACCAGTGCGCCTTCGGTGACCGAAGAACGGCCAATACGCCCGGAGATCGGCGCGTACACCTTGGTATAGCGCACGTTGATCTGGGCGGTTTGAACGTTTGCCTCGGCAGTCATGCGGTTGGCAACGGCGGTGTCGTATTCCTGACGGCTGACGGCTTGTTCATCGACCAATTGCTTGTAGCGATCGGTGATGGATTTGGTCTGGGTCAGGCTCGCTTGTGCGCTTTTGAGCGTGGCTTCATACACCGACGGGTCGATCTGGTAGAGCTGTTGCCCTTCCTTCACGTCGGCGCCTTCCTTGAACAGGCGCTTGAGAATGATGCCGTTGACCTGCGGCCGGACTTCCGCAATGCGAAAGGCCGTGGTGCGGCCTGGCAGCTCGGTGGTCAGGGTATAGGCTTGCGGTTGAATGGTGACCACGCCGACCTGAGGGGTTTGAGCGGGCGGTGCCGCTTCTTCCTTTTTACATCCGCTGAGCAGCGATGCCAGGGCGACGGCAGTGACCAGAGCGGTAACAGCTGGCTTAAGTTGCATGAAGATCCTCGGGTCAGGCGCGCAGAGTGCGCACAAGAAGTGTGGAAGGGTAAAAAACAAGCCGTGAGTGGATAAGTAGCTTGCTACGCAATATACTTACGTTCATGGTTGTTTGTAAACTCTTGACAGGCTTCGCGCAATGTTGACAAAGCACCGCCGCAAGCCTCGATTCTAGTACGTTCGGCGCCCATGACGGCGTCGTCCCACAATTATTCAGATGACGGTCAAGTACCGTCCACAGTGTCCCGATTGAGGTTTTACTGCCATGGTTCGTCGCACCAAAGAGGAAGCTCAGGAAACGCGCAGCCAGATTCTCCAAGCCGCCGAGCAAGCCTTTTATGAGCGTGGCGTAGCGCGTACCACCCTGGCGGACATCGCCGCGTTGGCGGGCGTGACGCGTGGGGCTATCTATTGGCATTTCAGCAATAAGTCCGATTTGCTCCAGGCCTTGCTCGATACGCTGCACGAACCCCTGGACGAATTGGCCCGGGCGAGTGAAAGCGAGGATGAAGTCGACCCGCTGGGCTGTATGCGCAAGCTGCTGATTCATCTCTACCATGAAGTGGCCCTGGACCCGAAAACCCGGCGCATCAACGAGATTCTGTTTCATAAGTGCGAGTTCACCGATGAAATGTGTGACATGCGCCGCCAACGCCAGACCCACAGCCTGGAATGCAACCTGCGTATCAGCCTGACGTTGCGTAACGCGGTTCATCGCGGGCAACTGCCTGAAAATCTCGACACCACCCGTGGGGCTGTCTGCATACATGCCTTCATCCACGGTTTGATCGGCCAGTGGCTGCTGGTCCCCGATAGCTTTGAACTGCACCAGGACGCCGAGCGCTGGGCTGATATAGGGCTGGACATGCTGCGCCTGAGCCCCAGCCTGCGCAATTGAAACAAAATGCGTAATTGCAACCCGTTGTGTCAACAGTAAAGCCTAAGGACGGTCAATCGTCCTTCTGGCTGATTTGTGGGGTGACTTTATATACGGCCTGGCGGGCGGTTGATAGGTAGCCGGCTAAGTATTTTGTAGCGATATTGTTGCCGTTCTGTGAAGCGATGTTTCCAGGGGGGCTACAGACAGGCACAAATGTGGGAGGGGACTTGCTCCTGACACTGTAGGAGCGAGCTTGCTCGCGAAAAACTTCAACGATAACGCGTGCTTCCTGAGTGAACGCGGCGCCTGTTAGTTTCTCGCGAGCAAGCTCGCTCCTACAGCATTGGGTTTGCGGGTTAGGTTAGATCGGCAGCGTCGGGTAGTCGATGTAACCCACCGGGCCTTTGCCATAGAAAGTTTCAGGGTGCGGCTCGTTCAACGGCGCATCGGCCTTCAGTCGCGCCGGCAGGTCCGGGTTGGCGATGAAAGGAATACCAAAGGCCACTGCATCCGCCTTGCCCGCCGCCAGCCAGGCATTGGCGCTGTCTTTGGTGAAGCGTTCGTTGGCGATGTACGCGCCGCCGAAGGCTTTTTTCAGCTGTGGACCAATGCTGTCTGCGCCTTCTTTTTCGCGGGAGCAGATGAAGGCGATGCCGCGCTTGCCCAGTTCGCTGGCGACGTAGGTGAAGGTCTCGGCGAGGTTGTCGTCGCCCATGTCATGAGCATCAGCACGCGGTGCCAGGTGCACGCCCACGCGGCCGGCGCCCCAGACTTCGATGGCGGCGTCGGTGACTTCCAGCAACAGGCGCGCACGGTTTTCCAGGGAACCACCGTACTGGTCGGTGCGCTGGTTGGTGCTGCTCTGCAGGAACTGGTCAAGCAGGTAGCCGTTGGCGCCGTGGATTTCCACGCCGTCGAAACCGGCGGCCTTGGCGTTCTCGGCGCCGGTGCGATAAGCGTCGACGATGTCGGCGATTTCAGCGGTTTCCAGGGCGCGCGGGGTTGGGTAGTCGGCCAATGGGCGAACCAGGCTGACGTGGCCTTTAGCCTGGACCGCACTCGGAGCCACCGGGGTTTCGCCGTTCAGGTAGGACTCGTGGGAGATGCGGCCAACGTGCCACAACTGCAGGAAGATCTTGCCGCCCGCGCCATGCACGGCCTTGGTGATGTTGGCCCAGCCACGCACCTGATCGTTGGACCAGATGCCGGGGGTGTCCGGGTAGCCCACGCCCATCGGTGCCACGGAAGTGGCTTCGCTGAGGATCAGCCCGGCGGAGGCGCGTTGCACGTAGTACTCGGCCATCAGCGCATTGGGCACGCGCCCGGCGTCTGCGCGGCAGCGGGTCAGCGGCGCCATGATGATGCGGTTCGACAGTTGCACGTCGCCCAGTGTGATCGGATCGAAAATAGTCGTCATGGAAAAAACACCTTCTCTTTCAAGTTGATCAGTTGGTCGCGGGGGCCAGGTCGGCGTTGCCGCCCTGACGGAAAGTGATAAGGGTCACCAGCAGCGCGAGAATCGCCAGTGCGGCGGCCGCCAGCGGCACGCTGGTCAGGCCGAAGCCGTGGGCAATCACGCTGCCGCCGACCCAGGCGCCAAGGGCGTTGCCAATGTTGAAGGCACCGATATTCAGGGTAGATACCAGGTTCGGCGCGGCCTTGCCGAAGGTCACCACGTTGATTTGCAGCGCCGGCACGGCGGCGAACGAGGCGGTGGCCCACAGGAACAGGGTGATTTCAGTCGGTATCACCGCAACGCTGGTCCAGCTCAACACCGTGGAAACCATCGCCATGCTGATGAACACGCCGATCAAGGTGGCCGCCAGGCGCTTGTCCGCCAGTTTGCCGCCGATGATGTTGCCCACGGTGAGCCCCAGGCCGATCAGCAGCAGGGTCCAGGTCACGCCCTTGGGCGACACGCCGGTGACATCGCCCAGCAGCGGCGCGACGTAGGTAAAGAGGGTGAACATAGACGCGGCAAACAGCGCGGTCATGCTCAGCGACAGCCAGATACCGGCACCCTTGAGGGCGGCCAGTTCGGCGCGCATGTCGAGTTTTTCTTCGTCACGCTTGGCGGGCAGGAAGCGAATAAGGCCGATCAAGGCGATTACGCCAATCACGGTCACGGCCCAGAAGGTCGAGCGCCAGCCGGCTTCCTGGCCCAGCGCCGTACCCAGGGGCACGCCCAGCACGTTCGCCAGGGTCAACCCGGTGAACATCAGCGCCACGGCCGACGCACGTTTGTTGGCCGGTACCAGGTTGGCCGCTACCACCGAGCCAATCCCGAAGAAGGCACCGTGGCACAACGCTGTGACCACACGGGCAAACATCAGCACGTTGTAGTCGCTTGCCAGGGCACAGAGCAGATTGCCGATAATGAAAATACCCATCAGCGCTACCAGCGCCGCCTTGCGTGGCAGCCTGGCGGTGGCCAGTGCCATGAACGGCGCGCCGATGGCCACCCCCAGGGCGTAGCCGGTGACCAGCCAGCCGGCGCCGGGAATCGACACACCCAGGTCCGTCGCCACATCGGGCAGCAAGCCCATGATGACGAACTCGGTGGTGCCGATGGCGAAGGCGCTCAGGGCCAGTATGAGTAGCGAGAGGGGCATGGGCGTGTCCTTGATGATTACGGTGCGCTGAGTTCGGTAATGAGCGCAGCGAGAAAGGCTTGGATCACTTCCTCGTTGCGCTTGAAAAAGTGCCACTGCCCGGCCTTCTGGCTGCTGATCAACCCCGCCCGTTGCAAGGTGGCCAGGTGCGCCGACACGGTCGACTGGGACAAGCCGCAGCGCTGGTCGATCTGCCCGGCGCAGATGCCGTATTCGTGGTTGTGCAATTGCTCGGGGAACTGCACTTTCGGGTCTTTGAGCCAGGTGAGGATGTCTCGTCGTACTGGGTGCGCCAGGGCTTTTATTATTTCGTCGAGGTCGATGGACATGGCAGGGTGCTCGGTGTCGTAAAGCGTTATATCGCGATGAGGCGAACTTTAAATCGCAATATCCCGATATACCAATATGATTTTGATCTGAGGCCAGGCTAAATCGGTATATCGGGTTATAACGATATGCGAGTGGCAGTGGTAGACTGCGCAGCATGAATTATCTCGCACATCTGCACCTGGGCGGCCAACTTCCTGCGCAATTGCTGGGCAGCCTCTATGGCGACTTCGTCAAAGGCCGCCTGCAGGGCCAGTTCAGCCCGCAAATCGAAGCGGCGATCCAGCTGCATCGCTCCATCGACCGGTTCACCGACAGCCACCCATTGGTGGGGGAGGCGTTGTCGCGTTTCAGCCAGACCCGCAGGCGCTATGCCGGCATCGTGCTCGATGTGTTTTTTGACCATTGCCTGGCGCGTGATTGGGCGCTGTATGCCGACCAGCCCCTGGAGCGTTTCACGTCGCATGTGTATCAGGTGTTGGCGGCCGAACCCGCGTTGCCGGGGCGGCTGGCGCAGATTGCGCCGTATATGGCAGCGGATGATTGGTTGGGCTCGTACCGCGAGTTTGCGGTGATGGACCAGGTGCTGCGCGGGATTTCGCGGCGGCTGACACAGCCTGAGGAACTGGGGTACGCGATGCAGGAGTTGCGGGTTTTGTATGAACCCCTGAGTGGGGACTTTCGACTGTTCTACCCAGAGTTGCAGAAATTTGCACAATCTCAACTGACTACATGAGATCTGAATGTGGGAGCTGGCTTGCCGGCGATAGCGGCCTACCGGTTGAGAATGTTATGGCTGACCCACCGCTATCGCAGGCAAGCCAGCTCCCACATTTGGATTGAGTTCACATTGCGTCAGGCTGCGAATGCAGGCCGAGCGGCCACTTGCTCGGTTTCCGGCACCGGGCCGAACAGCGCCTTCTGCACCGCCTGCTGCGCCTGATACGCCAACGCCGCACGTTCCTGCCCGGCGCAGGCAATCGGCTTGAGCACATGAATCTCCACATCGCCGCGGTCATTGGAAAACAAGCGCATCAGGTGCGAGAGCAAATCATCATCGCCAATAAAGGGTGCCAGCGGGTCGACTTGGCCGTCGCGCAGATACCGAATCGCTACCGGCTGCAGCGATACATCCGCATCGATCGCGCTGGCCAGCAAGCGCCCGTGGAACGTGCGCAGGCCGCGCCCGTCGGTGGTGGTGCCTTCGGGGAACATCAGCAAGGGGTGCTGTTGCTCCAGATGACGGGTCATTTGCTTGCGGATCAGTTGGCTGTCACCTGATCCGCGGCGAATAAACAGGCTGCCAGCCTTGGCCGCCAGCCAGCCGGCCACCGGCCAGGTGCGCACCTCTGCCTTGGACAAAAACGACATCGGCGCCACCATGCCCAGCAACGGGATATCCGTCCAGGACACGTGATTGCTCACCCACAGCATGGGCGTTTGCGGCAACTCGCCATGCACCGTTACGCGAAAGGGCAGGGCGTTGGTCAGTCGCGCCATAAAGAAGCGCGACCAACGCTGGCGCCGCACCATCGAGTTAGCCACGCCCAGGCGCTCGAACAGGCCGAACACACTGGCCATGCTCAGCCCCAGCCCCACCACCAACAACACGCGGGCGATGCGCCCGTAGATGCGCAGGCGGTTCATCACATGGCCGCCTTGAAGTGGCGCGCGTAGCGCGGGCACAACTCGTCGCGCTTGAGCAGGATAAACACGTCTGCTACCTGGAAGTCTTCATCCCAGCACGGCTCGCCGCAGATCTTCGCGCCCAGGCGCATGTAGGCCTTGAGCAGCGGCGGCATTTCGGCGATGACGTTGGACGGCAAGTCCAGGGCCGGCAGTGGTTTTTTCGGTTCGGCGCGCAGGTGTTCGTTGCACAGGTAGCGCTCGCGCAAGCGCTGCATGATCGCGTGGGCCTGGATGCCGCCATCGTGCATCGGGATGCTCGCGCAGCCCATCAGGTAGCTGTAGCCGCCCTGGTTGAGCACTTCGGCCAACTCGCCCCACAACACCGCGATGGTGCCGCCATTGCGATAGGCCGGGTCGACGCAGGTGCGGCCAATCTCCAGGATCGGGCCCTGCAAGTGCAGCAGGCCATGCAGGCTGAATTCTTCTTCACTGTAGAACCGGCCCAGGGTGCTGGCGGCCTGGTGGTCGAGCAGACGGGTAGTCGCGACGAGTCGACCGCTGTTCAAATCCCGCACGCCGATATGGCTGCAGTGAACATCATAGTCATCCATGTCCAGACCCAGTTCTGCGCCTTTCAGCTTGGCGTTGAACTCGCCGCTGAACACGTTGAACCGCAGGGCCTGGGCTTCCTGCAATGCCTGTGCGCCTACCAGGCGTTCGGCTTGCAGACGGCGTTCATTGCCTTTGTCGCTGATGCGGGCGATCTGAGTCATAGCGAGTCTCCGGGTGCCGGCCAGGTTGCGGCCAGTCGACTTTGTTGTCCAAAGTCAGGCTATGTAGCCTCGGTGTCAGCTCCATGAAGTTACGGTGACGGTTGGATGACAGCCCCCTTGTCGCAAATCTGTCACTGGCGTGAGCTAGGCTCGCGGGCTTGAATGCCCCCTTGAGTTCGCGTCCATGGTCCGAGGCCTGTTGTGCGTTGCCCTGCTGTTTGTCACCGTGAATGCCCGCGCTGAAATCTGGCCTGATAAGGAGTGGGCCGTGGGTACATCTCTCGCCGGCCCCGCTGTCGATGCCCTGGACGCCTACGCTTTCCCACCCCGCGACGATGCCACCCGCAACGGTATTCGCACCGACGCGTTGCTGGTCATTCGTGACGGCGAAATCATTTATGAACGCTACGCCGCGCCCACCACTGCCAGCACGCCGCACCTGACCTGGTCTGTCAGCAAAAGCCTGATGGCTACCGTGCTGGGCGTGGCCTATGGGCAAGGCCGCTTCAAACTCAACGACCCCGCCGCACGTTTCTACCCACCGATGAAGCAGCACCCCAAAGTGAGCATGGCCGACCTGCTGCACTGGGCCTCCGGGTTGGACTGGCAGGAAGACTACGAGTACGCCCCGTTGAAATCCTCGGTGGTGGCGATGCTCTACACCCGTGGCCACACCGACATGGCGCAATTCGCGGCGGATACCGAGGCCGCCGCCGTTCCTGGCCAGGCTTTCCGTTATTCCAGTGGCGACAGCACTATCCTGTCCGCTGCGCTCAAGGGCATGCTCGGCCACAAGGCCTACATGACCTACCCGTGGGACGCGCTGTTCCAGCCCCTGGGCATTCGCGACGCAACCTGGGAAACCGATGCCGATGAGACGTTTGTCGCGTCGTCCTATGCCTACCTCACGGCCCGGGATCTGGCACGAGTAGGGTTACTGATGGCCCGGGATGGGCGCTGGGGCGTGCGGCAACTGCTGCCCAAGGACTGGGTCGCCTTCAACCGCCGGCCCTTCGACCGCTACAAAGCCGGCCAGGATGAAGCTGTGCCGGGCGGCCATTGGTGGCTCAACACCGGCGCCCCCCAACCCTGGCCCGACGCACCGGCCACTACCTTCGCCGCGCTGGGGCACTGGGGCCAGGCGCTGTTTGTGCTGCCCGACGAACACCTGGTGATCGTGCGTTACGGCGATGATCGGGATGGCAGTTACCGGCATAACGAACTGCTCAAACGCGTGCTGGCGGCGGTGCGCTCATGATTCGACGCCATCCGTTCATCAGCGTTTTACTGGTGTTGCTTTTCGCATTGTTCGGCTGGGTTTGCCACGAGCGCGTCAACCTGCAAGCCTTCCCCGACATCATCGCGGCGTACACCGCCAAGGAGTACTGCTCGTGCCGGTACGTGGCCAACAACCCGGCGCAGTATTGCCTGGGGTATGTGAAGCAGTACGTGCCAACCAGTGCGTTTATCGACACGCCTGAGCGCAGTGAAGTAAAGGCGAGTGGTTTGGGGCGTACGCATACAGCGCGATGGATAAGCAACCGCCAAGGCTGCCGCCTGACTCCCTGACACACCCCATCACCTCCTGTGGGAGCGGGCTTGCTCGCGAATGCGGTGGGTCAGTCAACACATGTATTGGCTGGTATTGCGCATTCGCGAGCAAGCCCGCTCCCACAGGGGATATGCGCTGGCGGACGCAACGGCGCTGGTTTTTTGCTGATGTCGGACCTCGGCTGAGGCCCGTTTGAGCTACCTGAACTTCACAAGCATGGCGGCAACTACCCCCCATGTGAATGACGTGAACATCAGCGTCATATTGACGATCAGACGCCGTTTCAGACGAGCTGGAAATGTTTCGATATCAGCAGGATTTACATCACCGGTAAGAACATAAGCCCTCGGCCACACGACCATCCCCGCGATTTTTGATATTTCCAAGAGTGACCAAATCAAGCCCCGTTTTCCTAGGCTATCTCCCCATAGGTAGATATACCGACTGTTTTTCAAAGCCTCCTTTAATGCGTCCAGATGACGGTGGCTCAGGTGCAAACTATGAGCAACCCCGGCAACTGCGAGCAGACCTGGGGCCCCCAAAACAAAGATTGCAGCCCAGGGAGGCCAAGTGTCGATACCGGTCATGGTTGAGTCATTTCGTAAATTTTTTCTCCGATAGCTTCGCCAGTCATACTACCAACAGTCGTCCCCATCCATGCGCCTGTCCCTACTATAGCTGCGATGCATACAACGCCTCCGATACCTCCAGTGGCTACGCCAATCGCCAGGCAGATCGGACCACTGGCAGAACTAGCCATCGCGCCACCTGCAACGCCGAGGGCAGTAGAAAGCCCAAATTTTCCGCCTTCAGTAAACTTGACCTTCTCACAAGCTGGCCCAGATTCGCCGTTACATACCTGCTCAATAGCCATCAGCGAAGACACTCCGCCAATCCCAATCCCGATGTAACCGCCCGCCTTCATGTATTGGGTAGCACGACTCGTTGCTTCCACGTGAGCGGCATATCCCGGAATCTGCCCCGGCGCACCGGCCTTGTCCCAATGGTGCACCAAGCTACGACTGGAAATGCCGAGGGCTGTTTTCAACTTGGGGTGATCGCCCAGGGTGGTGTGGCCACGCAGCCGAGTGGAATTCAACAGATGAGCATCCAGCTGGCTCATAAGACGCTGGCGATCCGTGAAGAACTGCGACGACTTAAGGTGGCCGTGCTGACGATAAGTTTGTTGGTGTAGACGCTCGATGGCCTGGAGGGTGTTGCGCAAGTTATTCAGGTGCGTTTCCATCACCACCGCACTCACGCCGAGCTAGGTTGAGGTATGGCCTATGAAGCTGGCGATTTCGGCACCGTGTCGATACAGAAAGTCGGCCTCGTCCGGCGTAAGGGAATCCAGGGAGGCATCGACTTGTTGAGCGGCCTGCATCAACTGCGCTTCCTGATAAGTGCAGGAGGTGTTGTTCGGATCGCTGAGCACGACCATTGAGCCGGCTTTGAAGTGACCTGTATTGGGATTCAGCGTTTGAAACTTGCGCATTACAGCCGGGTCAAGAACTGGAAAAAGCGTGGCCTCCAAAGCCTCGCGCGTAGTGCTTTTGGGCACGATATAAAAACCTGGTTCCTGGCCCGATAGGCCGTTAAATGCAGACGGGACTGAATGGCTTGGCGGTTTGTAAGCGCTTTGAGAAGGCGCCGCCCAACTGGTAGTGGCTCGGACCGGTTCGGCTGCTCGTCTGGCGGAGTTCGTAGCGCCGCTATCTTTACCATATTGAGCTGAAAACACTGAAGGAATCAGCTCGGCTTTACAGGGACAGTCGCTGTAACTATCCAACGTACCGGCCATAAGCCGGCCATGACTGTTCATGTAAGAAATGCCACCGACGATCTTATATGTTTGCCCATCCTTGCCACAGGTAACTCGATCACCTTCGCAGGCATGAAGAAGGCCATGGATGTTGACTCTTTTATCTCCGTCCAGCACTTCCCCGCCGCAGGTGGTCTTGTCACCCAGGCCAATGAAATAACCTACGCTCATTGTTTTTCCCTTTATCCATTAAGTTTTTTGGCCGTACTTTCCTCCTCGTCTCGACAAGAAAACTAACGCGTGACGCATTTCAATCGAGGTAAACGAGCAAGGGAGAGTCAGTGGCAAGCCAGACTTTGGAGAGGGATTTACTTAGGGTAAAGTCAGACGATTCCGTGAGTTTCGTCGTATTAATCTGATGGGATTGCGGCGCCCGATGCCGTGCACCGGGCGCGTATTACTTATTGCACAGGTGGAGTGCCGGGCTGCATCGCCAGCAGCAGGTCGTCGATGATGGCTTTGCCCATTTCGCCCAAGTAATGCGAGGCGAACGCAAACCTCTCGGCCCTGCGGTCCATGGCAGCTTCAAGGGAGAGTATTTTGGCGTAGTAGAGCACGTGGGAGGCGTGTTCGAGGGCTTCCACAAGCGGAACCCCGGCGTTGACGCGGAACAGTTTCAGGTGGCTTTTGTTTTCTCCGCAGTCTGCGAAGGTGGCGGCGCCGATGGTTTCGGCTGAGGGTGTTTCGTACGGCATAAGCTTGCTCCTTTGGTACAACCAAAATGAGCTTCTTTCTCGGGATTCCACGCCCGGTCGTTGATGAGCAGCGACGGTGGGGAGATTAACGCTATGTACGTGGCCTCGCAACCGGTGGCATTTCGCTGTTGATCCCGGCAGCGGTGGGTCAGTTGGAAATGTTTTGGCTGACAGTCCGTCATCGGGGGCAAGCCCCCTCCCACATTTTGATCTCCAGAGATTTTAAGAAAATGGTTGGCCTCAGGTTCCACAGGGTGGAACCACCTTTGATTGTCCTCGCGCCCACATCGCGGTTAGCTGGCGGTGTGTCGCCAACAAGAACGGGAACACCCGCCTGTGAGGAGAATCACCATGCGCCCACACCAGCACATCCTGGATTGGCTCAGCGACGTTGCCAGCGACTTGCACGCTGTGCGTCACGATATCCATGCCCATCCTGAGCTTGGCTTTGAAGAGAACCGCACCTCAGCGCTGGTCGCGCACTCCCTGCGGGAATGGGGTTATGAGGTGCATACCGGCATCGGCAAGACCGGTGTGGTCGGCGTGCTGCGCAATGGCAGCAGTTCGCGCACGCTGGGCATTCGTGCCGACATGGATGCGTTGCCCATCATCGAAAACACCGGTGCGGCCTACACCAGCCAGCACGCCGGTTGCATGCACGCCTGCGGGCATGACGGCCACACCACCATGCTGCTCGGCGCTGCCCGCTACCTGGCGGCGACCCGGCAATTCGACGGTACTTTGAACCTGATTTTCCAACCCGCCGAAGAAGGCCAGGGCGGCGCCGAGGCGATGCTTGCAGATGGGTTGCTGGAGCGCTTCCCCTGCGACGGGTTGTTCGGCATGCACAATATGCCAGGCTTGCCGGCTGGGCATCTGGGCTTGAGAGTGGGGCCGATGATGGCCTCCCAGGACCTGCTCACCGTGACGCTCGAAGGCGTAGGTGGCCATGGCTCGATGCCGCATTTGACCGTGGACCCGCTGGTGGCGGCGGCGAGCATGGTTATGGCCTTGCAAACGGTGGTAGCACGCAATATCGACACCCAGGAAGCTGCCGTGGTCACGGTCGGCGCCCTTCAAGCAGGGCAAGCCGCCAATGTGATTCCCCAGCAAGCCCTGTTGCGCCTGAGCTTGCGCGCACTTAACCCCAAGGTACGTGAACAGATGCTGGAACGGGTCAACGCGATCATCCAGACCCAGGCCGCCAGCTTCGGCTGCACCGTGCAGATCGAACACCGGCCGGCCTACCCGGTGCTGGTCAACCACGCCGAAGAAACCGAATTCGCCCGTCAGGTCGGCGTGGCCTTGCTCGGTGCCGACGCCGTGGACGGCAACACCCGCACGCTGATGGGCAGCGAAGACTTCGCCTGGATGCTGCAACGCTGCCCAGGCAGTTATCTGTTTATCGGCAACGGCGTGTCGCGGCCGATGGTGCACAACCCCGCCTATGACTTCAACGACGACATCCTGCTGACCGGCGCAGCCTACTGGGGCGCGCTGGCCGAGAGCTGGCTCAAGCCGGCCTGACGACCTCTTTTTTCTGCCGCTGGACCCTTTCCCTGATCGGTTGAATGGAGTGTTCCTCATGCAGACTGCAAAACCTGGTGTTTCGCGCACCCGCCAAGTGGTGGCGGCGGTGATTGGCAACGCGTTGGAATGGTATGACTTCATCGTCTACGGCTTTCTCGCCAGTATCATCGCCCGGCAGTTCTTCCCCTCGGAGGACGAATACGCCTCGCTGCTGATGGCTCTGGCCACCTTCGGCGTGGGCTTTTTCATGCGCCCGGTGGGCGGCATCCTCTTGGGCATCTACGCCGACCGCAAAGGCCGCAAGGCGGCGATGCAGTTGATTATCCGGTTGATGACCGTGTCCATCGCGCTGATCACCTTCGCGCCGAATTATGCTGCCATCGGCATGGGCGCGCCGTTGCTGATCGTGGTGGCGCGCATGCTGCAGGGGTTCGCTACCGGCGGTGAGTACGCGAGTGCTACGGCATTTCTGGTGGAAAGTGCACCTGCCCATCGCAAGGGCTTGTATGGCTCCTGGCAATTGGTAGGGCAATGCCTGGCGGTGTTCGGCGGGGCGGCGATGGTGGCGTTGGTCACGCATTTCTTTTCGCCCGAAACCCTCGACCTGTGGGGCTGGCGCCTGCCGTTTGTGCTGGGCTTGTTGATCGGCCCGGTGGGGTTGTGGATTCGTCGGCACATGGAAGACCCGGAAGAGTTCATCCAGGCGCGTAAAAACGCCACCGGCCCGGCGCCGAGCCTCATGCAAGTGCTGCGTGACCATCGGCGCAGCATCCTGGTGTCCATGGGCCTGGCCTGCGGGGCGACGGTGTCGTTCTACGTGGTGCTGGTGAACATGCCGACCTTCGCCCACAAAAACCTCGGCCTGCCGCTGGACCAGGTGCTGATGGTGCAGATGTTTGCGGTGGCGCTGATGACCGTGGTGATCCCCTTGTCCGGCCTGCTCTCGGATCGGTTGGGACGGCGACCGGTGTTGATGGCCTTCACCCTGGCGTTCTTCGTGATGGTCTACCCCTTGTATGTGTGGGTAGCCGCTGCGCCGTCCATCGAGCGCCTGCTGGTGATGCAGGTGATGTTGTGCACGGCGATTGGCGGGTTCTTCGGGCCAGCGCCGACGGCATTGGCCGAACAGTTCCCTATCGAGGTGCGCTCGACCGGTGTGTCGGTGGCCTATAACGTGGCGGTGATGGTGTTCGGTGGTTTCGCGCCGTTGATCGTGACCTGGCTGAGCAAGGTGCTGGGCACGCCGGTGGCGCCCTCGTTCTATGTATTGTTTGCGTGTGTGCTGACGCTGCTGGGCACCTACTGCATGCGCGAGGCGCCCCGGGCGAGCAAGCCGTTGCCGTTTTCCAGAGAGGTGAAGCTTTGAGTATTGTTGATTGGGATGCCACTGAACTGTCGCGGGCCATTCACGGGCGGCAGGTGTCGTGCGAAGAGGTGATGCAGGCGTACCTGGTGCAGATCCAGCGCTTTAACCCTGGCGTGAATGCGCTGGTGTCGTTGCGCGACAGCGAGGCGGTGCTGGCCGAGGCGAGGGCGTGTGATCGTGAGTTGGACCGGGGCCATTCCCGTGGCTGGATGCATGGCATGCCCCAGGCCATCAAGGACTTGGCGGCCACCCAGGGTTTGCGCACCACCCTGGGCTCACCGCTGTTCGCCGAGCATGTACCGAACGAAGACGCCATCAGCGTGGCGCGGGTGCGGGCCAGTGGCGCGATCATCATCGGCAAGACCAACGTGCCGGAGTTCGGCCTGGGCTCTCACACCTACAACACGCTGTTCGGCACCACCGGCAATGCCTATGACCCGCGCCTGGTGGCCGGCGGTAGCAGTGGCGGGGCGGCGGTGGCCCTGGCGCTACGCATGCTGCCGGTGGCCGACGGCAGCGACATGATGGGCTCGCTGCGCAACCCGGCGGCGTTCAACAACGTGTTCGGTTTGCGCCCCTCCCAAGGGCGGGTGCCTCACGGACCGATGCCGGAACTGTTCGTGCAGCAATTGGGCACCGAAGGCCCGATGGGGCGCAGCGTAACGGATGTGGCGCGGTTGCTGAGCATTCAGTCCGGTTACGATCCCCGGGCGCCGTTGTCATCCAGGGACGATCCCGCTGTGCTGGGCCAGCCGTTGCAACGCGACTTCAACGGCGCACGCCTCGGTTGGCTGGGGAACTACAACGGTTATCTGCCGATGGATGATGGCGTGATGAGCCTGTGCGAAGCAGCGCTGGATGATTTCGCCAGGTTGGGCTGTGAAGTGCACAGCTGCCAACCGGACTTTTCCATGGCGCGCCTGTGGCGCTGCTGGTTGGTACACCGCCATTGGCTGGTGCACGGCAACCTCGGCGCGGCCTACGCCAACCCGCAAAAACGCGCGTTGCTCAAGCCCGAAGCGCAATGGGAAGTGGAGGGCGGCCAGGGCTTGAGTGCCCAGCAGGTTTACCAGGCGTCGGTGGACCGCAGTGAGTGGTACCGCGCTTTGGGCAAGCTGTTCGAACGTTACGATTTCCTGCTGTTGCCCACCGCCCAGGTGTTCCCTTTCGATGCACAACAGCCTTGGCCACGCCTCGTTGGCGGGCGCGAAATGGACACTTATCACCGCTGGATGGAGGTGGTGATCGGCCCGACCCTCGCCGGTTTGCCGAGCATGAGCATCCCGGTGGGCTTCAACCCCCAGGGCTTGCCCATGGGCCTGCAAATCATTGGCCCGGCCCAGGCCGACAGGGCCGTACTGCAATTGGCCTATGCCCATGAACAACTGACCCAATGGGTACAACGCCGGCCACCGGCGTGCCTTGCAACGACCCGTTGAGCGCTGACCGGGCCTGTATCTTGCTGTGAAAAAAGATCATCCACCGGCAACAGGGAGATCGAATATGGAGACAGGCACCGTACGCTCGGTTGAGCGCGCTCTGGCAATCGTCGAGTTGCTGGGCGAGCACCAGGCCCTTGGGCTGGAAGAACTGCACTACCTCACGCAGCTGCCCAAGGCCACGGTGTCGCGCATGTTGCTGACCTTGCAGGAACATGGGTGGGTCTACCGCGGCCTGAGCGATCGGCGTTACCGCCTGCGTGCCCGGCGCTTGTTTGGCGATACCCAGCAACGCTTCAAGCGCCAGGTGGTGGAGAGCGCCGCGCCCTGGTTGCTGGAGCTCAGCGAGCGCACCGGGCTGGTGGTGGACTTGTCGTGCTTCGATGGTGAGCGCCTGGAGGTCATGGAGAGTGCGATTCCCAGCGTGTTACGCAAGCTGTACCCGAACAACTGCCAGATCGTCGGCCAGTACGCCAGCCTGTTCCACTCGGCGATGGGCAAGGCTTGCCTGACGCAATTGCCGGCTGACGAAGTACAGCGCCTGGCAGGCCGCAATCATGTGGCGGCAGACGAGCACTATCGCGCATGCGAGCAAACCCAGCACCAGGGCTTCGGACAGCGTACCGAGGGCTATTGGGAATACCCGGTGCGTTTGCCGTTCCTGATCCGGGCGGTGGCCTTGCCGGTGCGCGCCAATGGCCGATTGGTGGGGAGCATGGCGCTGCATTGGCCGATGCATCAGGCGCCGGTGGAGCGGGTGTTGAATTTGCACATGGGCAGCCTTGAAGAAGCGATCTGCGAAGTGCAGCGAACGCTGGTTTGAAAACACAGCAAAAACCCTGTGGCAGCTGGCTTTTGTGGCGAGGGAGCTTGCTCCCGCTGGGGTGCGTAGCGCCCCCAAAAAGCCGGCTCCAGCTGCGCTGTCGAACGGGAGCAAGCTCCCTCGCCACAGCAAGCCAGCTCCCACATTGAATTTGCGCCGGTTGTGAGATTGCGCTTAAGGTTCGCCCAGGTTTTTTTGCCCCATGAGTCTTTATGTTCAATGTCAAACCTCTGGTCTTCGCGCTGCTGGCCTTTGCTGCCGTGCCCGCCCACGCCGATTGGTACCTGGATAACGAATCCTCGCGCCTGTCTTTCGTCACCACCAAAAACACCGAGATTGCCGAAGTCCAGCGCTTCCTGGTGCTGCACGGCAAAGTCGACGCCAAAGGCGCGGCTCGGCTGGAAGTGGAGCTGGACTCAATCAACAGCGGTATTCCGTTGCGCGACGAGCGCATGCGTAAAGAGCTGTTCGAGATCAAGACCTTCCCCGAAGCGCAGATCAGCGCACAGATCAATCTGCAGCCCATCAATGATCTGGCGTCCGGCGCGCAGTTGGAATTGCGCCTGCCCTTGAGCGTCACGCTGCACGGCAAGACCCAGACCTACAGCGCCGAACTGCTGGCCACGCGCCTGGATGAGCGGCGTTTCCAGGTGGTAACCCTGGAGCCCGTGGTGCTGCATGCCGAGGATTTCGACCTGGCGCCCGGTGTGGCTACCTTGCGTAAGGCGGCAGGGCTCAAATCGATCAGTTTGTCGGTGCCGGTGGGTGCGGTGCTGATCTTCACGGCGCGCTGACATGAGCGGCGCGGTGTTCCCGTGGCGCAGCGCCAATCAATTCGAATTGCTGATCGACGGGCCGAATTTCTTCCCACAGATGCTGGTGGGTATCGCCCGGGCCGAGCAGCAGGTTGATCTTGAGTTGTACCTGGTCGAAGCCGGGGCCTGCGCCGAGGCCATGGTGCAGGCGCTGGTACTGGCCGCCGAACGCGGCGTGCAGGTGCGTTGCCTGTTTGACGATTACGGCAGCCTGGCGTTTACCCTGGGGCTGCGCAAGCGCTTGACCGATGCCGGCGTGGCGCTGCGCTTTTACAACCGCCTGAATTGGCGGCGCTGGATGCGCAACCTGTACCGCGACCATCGCAAGCTACTGCTGATCGACCAGCGCATTGCGGTGGTCGGCGGCACCGGTGTCACCGACGAGTTCTGGACGCCGGGGCAAGACACCGCCGACTGGCATGAAGTGATGGTGCAGATCAGCGGCCCGCTGGTGCTGGACTGGCAGGCCCTGTTCGACCGGCAATGGCACGCTAACGCCGCGCGCCGTGAGTGGAAACCGGCTACCCACTTTGGTTTGCCTCGCTTGCCCAAGGTGCCCGCCACCGGGCCGGGGCTGGGCCGCGTGGCGTATGCCGATGCGCGTCAGCACCGTGACATCCTGCAATCGTTGATTCGTGCTTTGAACAGCAGCAAGGGGCGTATCTGGCTGGCGACCCCGTACTTCCTGCCAACCTGGAGCGTGCGCCGTGCCTTGCGCCGGGCGGCAGGGCGCGGTGTGGACGTACGTTTGCTGCTCACCGGCCCGCGCACCGATCACCCGTCGGTGCGTTACGCCGGGCACCGTTATTATCCGCGCCTGCTGCGTTCAGGCGTGCAGATCTTCGAATACCAGCCGTGTTTCCTGCACCTGAAGATGGTGCTGGTGGATGATTGGGTGAGCATTGGCTCGTGCAATTTCGACCACTGGAATCTGCGCTTCAACCTGGAAGCCAACCTGGAAGCGCTGGACCCGCAGTTGACGGCAGCGGTGGTGGGCAGTTTCGAAGCGGACTTTGCCCAAAGCCAGGCGGTGAGTCTGGAGGCATGGAAGGCGCGGCCATTGTGGCGGCGGGTGAAGCAGCGGGTGTGGGGCTGGATTGATCGGTTGGTGGTGAACCTGCTGGATCGGCGCGGTTAGTCGGGCCACCTCAATCAACTGTGGGAGCTGGCTTGCCTGCGATAGCATCACCTCGGTACACCTGACAAACCGAGGTGCCTGTATCGCAGGCAAGCCAGCTCCCACAAAAGCCAGCTCCCACAGCGACCGTGTTTACAGCTTCAGATCAGAGCAGTTCGAAGGTTTGCTGCTGCACATCCTGGGAATCCAAGCCGATCTGCACATTGAACTCACCCGGTTCCGCCGCGAACTTGAGCTGGGCGTTGTAGAACTTCAAGTCGTCCTCGGTGATGGTGAAGTGCAGCGTGCGCGCTTCGCCAGCCTTGAGCATGACCTTCTGGAAATTCTTCAGCTCCTTGATCGGGCGGATCATCGAACCGGCCACGTCCTGGATATACAACTGCACAACCGTTTCGCCATCGACCTTGCCAGTGTTCTTCACGGTGACGCTGGCATCGAGCTTGCCGGTCTTGTTCAGCGTGGTGGACGACAGTGCCATGTCCGACAGGCTGAACGTGGTGTAGCTCAGGCCATAGCCAAACGGAAACAGGGGGCCGGTGGTGTCATCGAAGTACTGCGAGGTGTAGTTGCCCGGCTTGCCTGGGGTGAATGGCCGGCCGATGGTCAGGTGGTTGTAGTAGGTCGGAATCTGCCCTACCGAACGAGGGAAGGTGATCGGCAGCTTGCCCGATGGGTTGTAGTCACCGAACAGCACGTCGGCGATGGCGTTGCCGCCTTCGGTACCTGCGAACCAGGTTTCCAGGATCGCGTCGGCCTGTTGGTTCTCTTCGAGAATCGACAGCGGACGGCCGTTCATCAACACCAGCACCAGCGGTTTGCCGGTGGCTTTGAGGGCCTTGATCAAGTCGCGCTGGCTTTGCGGGATGTTCAGGTCGGTACGGCTCGACGATTCGTGGGACATGCCGCGGGACTCGCCCACCGCCGCGACGATAACGTCGGCGTTGTTCGCCGCCTTCACCGCTTCATCAATCAGCACCTGGGCAGGGCGCGGGTCATCCACCACTTCCGGGGCATCGAAGTTGAGGAAGTTGAGGTAGTCGAGCACTGCCTTGTCGCCGGTGATGTTGGCGCCACGGACATAGATCACTTTGCCTTTTTCACCGATCACGGCGTTCATGCCGTCGAGCAGGGTCACCGATTGCGCAGGCCGGCCGGCAGCAGCCCAACTGCCCATCATGTCGATGGGTGCCTTGGCCAGCGGGCCGACAAGGGCAATGGTCGCGGATTTTTTCAGCGGCAGGGTGTCGTTGTGGTTTTTCAGCAACACCAGGCTGCGGCGCGCAATGTCGCGGGCCTCGGCACGGTGCAGGCGGCTGTCGGCGTAGGTGTCGGCCGGGTCATCCTCGGCCTTGCCGATGCGCAGGTACGGGTCCTTGAACAGGCCCATGTCGTACTTGGCGCCGAGCACTTCGCGTACGGCGTTGTCGATGTCGCTCTGCTGGATCTCGCCGGACTTGAGCAGCCCCGGCAATTCCTTGCCGTACAGCGAGTCGTTCATGCTCATGTCGATGCCGGCCTTGATCGCCAGCTTGGCGGCTTCACGCCCGTCCTTGGCCACGCCGTGCTTGATCAGCTCGACGATCGCACCGTGGTCGCTGACGGTCAGGCCCTTGAAGCCCCAGTCTTTGCGCAGCAGGTCGTTCATCAGCCAGGTGTTGGCGGTGGCAGGCACGCCGTTGATCGAGTTGAGCGCGACCATCACGCCGCCGGAGCCAGCCTTGATCGCCGCGTGGTAGGGCGGCAGGTAGTCCTGGTACATCTTGACCGGGCTCATGTCGACCACGTTGTAGTCGCGCCCGCCTTCCACCGCGCCGTAGAGGGCGAAGTGCTTGACGCTGGCCATGAGGCTGTCGGCATTCGCGGGGCTGGTGCCCTGGAACGCCTTGACCATCACTTCGGCAATGCGTGACACCAGGTAGGTGTCTTCACCGAAACCTTCGGAAGTGCGGCCCCAGCGCGGGTCGCGCGAGATATCCACCATCGGTGCGAAGGTGATGTCGAGGCTGTCGGCGGCGGCTTCCTGGGCGGCGATGCGCCCGGAGCGGCCGATGGCGTCCATGTCCCAGCTGGAGGCCAGGGCCAGGCTGATCGGGAAAATGGTGCGGTGGCCGTGGATCACGTCATAGGCGAAGAACATCGGGATCTTCAAGCGGCTGCGCATGGCCGCGTCCTGCATCGGACGGTTTTCGGGGCGGGTGATGGAATTGAAGGTGCCTCCGATGCGGCCGGCGGCGATTTCCTTGCGGATCAGCTCGCGGGGCATTTCCGGGCCGATGCTGATCAGGCGCAATTGGCCGATCTTCTCATCCAGGGTCATTTGCTTGAGCAGGTCGCTGACGAAGGCGTCCTTGTCGTTAAGCGCAGCAGGCTTTGTTTCTGCCCATACGGGGTGGCTGGCCAGAGTGGCAACAAGGCCGAGCAAACACAGCTTTTTCATGAATATCCTTTTTCGGCGACTGCGCAGCATTCAGAGAGATGCTGTCGGCCAAAATGTGGGGAACGTCTATTGTTGTTCGGGTGTTGTTCAGATAAATGCAGCACACTCTGAACTCTTTTTCGCGCTGGGCATCTTTGTAGCTGATTGGCTCGAAGCATTCCAGTGGTGGCGGATTATGCCCCAAGCGCGTGGTTTATAGGGTTAGTCGTCACATTCCATCAGATCGGGCAGGAGAAACACTATGCAAGCAGCACACACTTATCGCTGGGGCTTCAAGGCTGCGGCGCTGTTACTGATCAGCAGCGTGCTGAGCGGTTGCGGCATCAACAACATCCCGACCCTGGACGAACAGGCCAAGGCCGCCTGGGGCCAGGTGCAGAACCAGTACCAGCGCCGTGCTGACCTGATCCCCAACCTGGTGGAAACGGTGAAGGCGTATGCCGCCCACGAACAGGAAACCCTTACCGCGGTGATTGAAGCGCGGGCCAAGGCCACCTCGATCCAGGTGGATGCCAGCACCCTGGACAACCCCGAAAAACTCAAGCAGTTCCAGCAAGCCCAGGATGGCCTGAGCGGCGCACTCAGCCGTTTGATGGTGGTGTCCGAGCGTTACCCGGACCTGAAGGCCAACCAGAACTTCCTGGCCTTGCAATCGCAACTTGAAGGCACCGAGAACCGTATCGCTGTGTCTCGCCGTGACTTTATCCAGGCCGTACAGGCTTACAACACCGAGATCCGCACCTTCCCGGGCCGCCTGTGGCACAGCGTGATGTACAGCGATTTGCCGATCCGCGCCACGTTTGAAGCCACCAGCGCCGATGCCGATAAAGCGCCGCAAGTGAAGTTCAAATAAGGCTGCACTGAGGTGTCGATGCGTTTATTACGGATAGGCCTGGCGCTGTGGCTGTTGGCCTGCGTGGGCGTGGCCCAGGCGGCACTGAGCTTCCCGGCGCTGACCGGGCGGGTGGTGGACAGCGCGCAGATGATCGACCCGGCGGTGCGCGAGCAACTGACCCAGCAATTGCAGGCGCTGGAGCAGACCTCGGGCGACCAGCTGGTGGTGGTCACCGTGCCCGACCTGCAAGGCGTGCCTATTGAGGATTACGGTTATCAATTGGGCCGCCAGTGGGGCATTGGCCAGAAGGGCAAGGACAACGGCGCGCTGTTGATCGTCTCCCGTGATGACCGCCAATTGCGCATCGAAGTCGGGTATGGCCTGGAAGGCGTGCTGACGGATGCGCAATCCTGGGTGATCATCAACCAGGTGATCCTGCCCAAGTTCAAGGTCGGCAATTTCAGCCAGGGCATCAGCGACGGCGTGGCCGCGATGATCCAGGTGGTGGGCGGTGAGCCCTTGGCGGTGCCGGCCCATGTGGCGGATGCGAACTTCGCCATGGATAATCCCGGGTTTTCCATCGGCCTGTTTATTCTGCTGATCGGCGTGCTGTGGCTGTGCAATCGCATGGGCTTGCCGGTAGGCGCTATCCTGCTGGCGATTCTCAACAGCAGCGGGCGCGGCGGGGTGCT
>NZ_WJZD01000036.1:0-61752 GCF_021609665.1 Pseudomonas sp. PA-1-3F
TCTACAGCAGCCTCATTTGCTGTCAAGTGGTTATTTTCAGAAGTTTTCGAAGATTTCTTCAACAACTTCAACCACTTGCGCTTGCGATCTCTCGTAAGCGGGAGGCGAATTCTACAGCGTTACACGCCGCTGTCAACACCTCTTTTTCAACTTCCTTTTGGCTTCGATGAACTGAAGAAACTTGCTGTCGAAAACTGCGTAACTCATTGTTTACCAAGGAGTTTTCCGTTTCGACTGCGCCGGAAGTGGGGCGAATTATAGACAGTTATAATTCGCCGTCAACACCTATTTTCAGACTTGTTCGGATTTGAGCGTAATACGCGCAAATGCCTTCTTCCCCGCCTGGCAAACGTGAGTCGCGCCCAGCTCGTATATAAAGGTGCGATCAACCACCTCACCATCTATACGTACACCGCCCGAACCCAAGAGATCACGCGCGACCGCCGAATTCTTCACCAGGCCAGCCTTATTAAGCACAGCCGCAATCGGCATCGCCTCAGCAGCAGTCAATTCAATCTCCGGCAGATCGTCAGGCAGCTCGCCGTCTTTCATGCGATTACCTGCCGCGCGGTGAGCGCTGGCCGCAGCCTCCTCACCATGGAAACGCGCAACGATTTCTTCAGCCAGCTTAATCTTCACATCGCGAGGATTAGCACCCGCCTCGACATCCGCACGCAGCGCATTGATCTCGTCCATCGAGCGGAAGCTCAACAGCTCGAAGTAGCGCCACATCAGCGCATCCGGAATAGACACCAACTTACCGTACATCACACCTGGTGCTTCCTGGATACCGACATAGTTCCCCAGAGACTTGGACATCTTCTTGACGCCATCCAAGCCTTCCAACAGCGGCATGGTCAGAATGCACTGAGCCTCCTGACCATAGGCGCGTTGCAATTCACGCCCCATCAGCAGGTTGAACTTCTGATCGGTGCCACCCAACTCAACGTCCGCGCGCAGCGCCACCGAGTCGTACCCTTGAACCAGCGGGTAAAGGAACTCATGGATGGCGATTGGCTGATTGGTCGAGTAGCGCTTGTCGAAGTCATCGCGCTCGAGCATGCGTGCCACGGTGTACTGGGACGTCAGACGAATGAAATCTGCCGGCCCCATTTTGTCCATCCAAGTGGAGTTGAACGCCACCTCAGTCTTGGCTGGATCAAGGATCTTGAATACCTGGGTCTTGTAGGTCTCGGCATTATCGAGCACCTGCTCACGAGTCAGCGGCGGGCGCGTAGCGCTCTTGCCGCTTGGATCACCGATCATCCCAGTGAAGTCACCTATAAGGAAGATGACCTGATGGCCCAACTCCTGAAACTGACGCAGCTTATTAATAAGCACGGTATGACCCAGGTGCAGATCCGGCGCAGTCGGATCAAAGCCAGCCTTGATACGCAGGGGTTGGCCACGCTTGAGCTTTTCGATCAGCTCGGCCTCGACCAACAGTTCTTCCGCACCACGTTTTATCAGCGCTAGCTGCTCTTCAACCGACTTCATAACAGACCCGCAAGGCTCAGATTCAAAAGGGAACCAACCATACAAGATCAGGGACTAATTACAAGTTTTGCCCTGCGCACGGACACCGTTCAGCAAGCCCAGCGTTCGCGAGCTTGCGCCACAGATGATTTGGTTATATTTTATACAGTTATTTCATCTTCATCATGTCATTCATCTTTTCCATTTCATCTTCAAAGTCAAAATTACTTATGACCACTGAACCGTCTAAAGCGCCGCCGCTTTACCCGAAGACCCACCTGCTCGCCGCAAGTGGTATCGCCGCCCTTCTCAGCCTGGCACTGCTGGTATTCCCTTCCAGTGACGTTGAAGCCAAACGAACATCCCTGAGCCTCGATCTGGAAAGCCCAGTTGAACAACTGACACAAGATCAAGACGCTTCCGACGCTCAACAAGCCACAAATGCTCCGGCCGAATCACCTTTCGCACAGATCGAAAGCGCTCCAGAAGACACTCAACAAGCCACCCAGGAAGCACCTGCGGCAGCCGCAGCCAAGAATCCCCAGCACCGCGAAGTCATCGTGGGCAAAGGCGACACACTATCTACCCTGTTCGAAAAGGTTGGATTGCCTGCCGCCGCTGTAAATGAAGTGCTCGCCAACGATAAGCAAGCCAAGCAATTCACGCAGCTCAAACGTGGCCAAAAGCTCGAGTTTGAGCTGACGCCAGACGGCCAGCTGAACAACCTGCACACCAGTATCAGCGACTTGGAAAGCATCAGCCTGAGCAAAGGCGCCAAAGGCTTCGCATTCAACCGAATCACTACCAAACCCGTCATGCGTTCCGCCTACGTACATGGCGTGATCAACAGCTCCCTGTCGCAATCGGCCGCGCGTGCGGGCCTGTCGCACAGCATGACCATGGACATGGCCAGCGTTTTTGGCTACGACATCGACTTCGCCCAGGACATCCGTCAAGGCGATGAGTTCGACGTGATCTACGAGCAGAAAGTAGCCAACGGAAAAGTCGTGGGCACTGGTAACATCCTGTCTGCACGCTTCACCAACCGTGGCAAAACCTACACCGCCGTGCGCTACACCAACAAACAAGGCAACAGCAGCTACTACACAGCTGATGGCAACAGCATGCGCAAGGCTTTCATCCGTACCCCCGTTGACTTTGCTCGTATTAGCTCGCGTTTCTCCATGGGCCGCAAGCATCCAATTCTGAACAAAATTCGCGCACACAAGGGCGTCGACTATGCCGCGCCGCGTGGCACGCCAATCAAAGCGGCGGGCGACGGCAAGGTCTTGTTGGCAGGGCGCCGGGGTGGCTACGGCAATACGGTGATCATCCAGCACGGCAACACTTACCGCACGCTGTACGGCCACATGCAAGGCTTTGCCAAGGGCGTCAAGACTGGCGGCAACGTGAAACAGGGGCAAGTGATCGGCTACATCGGCACTACCGGCCTCTCCACCGGCCCGCACTTGCACTACGAGTTCCAGGTCAACGGCGTACACGTCGACCCATTGGGCCAGAAGCTGCCGATGGCTGACCCGATTGCCAAGGCCGAACGCGCGCGCTTCATGCAGCAGAGCCAGCCGCTGATGGCACGCATGGATCAAGAGCGCTCCACCATGCTGGCCTCGGCGAAGCGTTAAGGTATGCCGCTCTATATCGGTGTGATGTCCGGGACCAGCCTCGACGGCCTGGATATCGCCCTTATCGAACAAGGCGCGGCGGTCAATCTGATCGCCACCCATTACATCCCGATGCCTGACGCCTTGCGCACAGAACTGCTGAGCCTATGCGCCAGTGGCCCGGATGAAATCGCCCGCTCGGCAATTGCACAGCAACAATGGGTAACGCTCGCTGCGCAAGGCATCCACGCCTTGATGGCTCAACAGAACCTCAAGCCTCAGGACATTCGGGCGATTGGCAGCCATGGCCAGACGATTCGCCATGAACCCGCCCGAGGCTTTACCGTTCAGATCGGCAACCCTGCCCTTCTCACCGAGCTGACAGACATCACGGTCGTCAGCGACTTCCGCAGCCGCGATGTCGCTGCCGGCGGCCAAGGCGCTCCATTGGTTCCAGCCTTTCATGAAGCCTTGTTCGGCGAGCAGACGGGCAATCGCGCGGTATTGAATGTCGGCGGGTTCAGCAACCTCAGCCTGATCGAGACGGGCGAGCCTGTCGCCGGTTTCGACTGCGGCCCGGGGAACGTCCTCCTCGATGCCTGGATTAACCTGCAGCGCGGCGAACACTTTGATCGGAACGGGCAATGGGCGGCCAGCGGCAAGGTCCAACCCCAACTGCTCAATACGTTGCTCAGCGATCCGTTTTTCATGACCAAAGGCCCAAAAAGTACGGGCCGCGAAGTGTTCAACCTGGCCTGGCTGCAGCAGCACCTTGGCCGTTTGCCCGCCTTTGAACCCCAAGACGTACAGGCCACCCTGCTGGAGCTGACCGCCCTGACCATCGTCGAGTCCCTGCAAAGCGCCCAGACTGACACAACAACCTTGCTGATCTGCGGGGGCGGCGCCCATAACGGGGCACTGATGAGCCGGCTGACAACGTTGCTGCCTTCCACTCATGTCAGCACTACAGCGGCCTACGGCGTAGATCCTGACTGGGTAGAAGCAATGGCCTTCGCCTGGCTGGCACATTGCTGCCTGGAAGGCATCGCCGCCAATCGCCCCAGCGTCACTGGCGCACGCGGGCTTCGAGTGCTTGGCGCGATCCACCCCGCCTGACCCCAGACAGCAAAACGCCGCTTGGCCCGTAAAAGCCAAGCGGCGTTTTTGTATCTGCTACCGATCAGATCGAGAACGAAGACCCGCAACCACATGTCGTGGTGGCATTAGGGTTCTTGATCACGAAACGCGAGCCTTCCAGACCTTCCTGATAATCCACCTCGGCACCTGCCAGGTATTGGAAGCTCATCGGATCCACGACCAGGCTCACACCCTCGCGCTCAACGATAGTGTCGTCATCGGCCACATCTTCATCGAAGGTAAAACCGTACTGAAACCCTGAACAACCGCCGCCCGTAACAAATACGCGCAGCTTCAAGCGATCATTACCCTCTTCATCGACCAGGCTCTTCACCTTGTGCGCAGCACCGTGGGTGAATTGCAAAGCCGTGGGGGTGAAGGATTCAACGCTCATGCTGATAATCTCCCGGCGTAGCGCCGCCATATGCGTAATGGCCGGTATTATCCGCTTCTCCTAGAAAAGCGGTCAACTATTGTTACGGTATATCAATCCGCCCAGCGACCATTAAAAATGCAAAAGGCCCGATCAACGGGTCTTTTGCGCAACGGTGAGCCCGCGTTAAGGCAACATCCCCGCGTGGGACAGGCCCAACTTCTCGTCCAGGCCGAACAGGATGTTCATGTTCTGCACCGCCTGGCCCGAAGCGCCCTTGACCAGGTTGTCGATCACCGACAACACCACCACCAGGTCGCCATCCTGCGGACGATGCACCGCAATACGGCACACATTGGCACCACGCACGCTGCGCGTTTCCGGATGGCTACCGGCCGGCATCACATCGACGAACGGCTCATTGGCATAACGCTTTTCAAACAGCGACTGCAGGTCTACCGAGCGATCGGTGACGGTCGCATACAGCGTGGAGTGAATCCCGCGGATCATCGGTGTCAGGTGCGGCACGAAGGTCAGCCCCACATCCTGGCCGGCAGCGCGACGCAAACCCTGGCGGATTTCCGGCAAGTGCCTATGACCTTTTACCGCATAGGCTTTCATGCTTTCCGACGTTTCGGAGTAAAGCGAACCTACCGCCGCACCACGGCCCGCACCACTGACGCCCGACTTGCAGTCCGCGATCAGGCGCGACGCATCCGCCAAGCCAGCCTCCAGCAATGGCAGAAAGCCCAATTGCGTCGCCGTCGGATAGCAACCCGGCACGGCAATCAGGCGCGCTTGCTTGATCTGCTCACGATTGACTTCCGGCAGGCCGTAAACCGCCTCTTCCAACAGCTGCGGCGCACCATGGGGCTGGCCGTACCATTTGGCCCACTCATCGGCGTCTTGCAGACGGAAGTCTGCCGACAAGTCGATAACCTTGGTGCCGGCCGCCAGCAGCTCGCCGGCCAACGCATGAGCCACACCGTGAGGCGTGGCGAAGAACACCACGTCGCAGGCAGCCAGGGTCTTGGTGTCCGGCACACTGAACGCCAGACCGTCATAGTGGCCTCGCAGGTTCGGGTACATATCGGCCACGGCCAGCCCGGCTTCGGATCGGGAAGTGATGACCACCACCTCAGCCTGCGGATGCTGAGCCAACAGACGCAGCAATTCGACACCGGTGTAACCCGTGCCGCCGACGATACCGACCTTGACCATAAACCTGCCCTCAACGAACCCACTGGAAAGCCGTCGATAATAGGGGCCGTATCGTCCTGCGACAACCGTCAACGTGACGTACGGGCGCATGAGCCACTACTATCTTCGCTACCGTGAACCTGGGAATAACTAAAATGCTCTATCTATGGGTCAAAGCCTTCCATATCGTCAGCATCGTTTGCTGGTTTGCCGGGCTGTTCTACCTGCCGCGCCTGTTCGTCTACCACGCCCAAAGCGAAGACACCGTCAGCAAGGAGCGCTTCAGCATCATGGAGCGCAAGTTGTACCGTGGCATCATGGGCCCGGCGATGGTTGCCACACTGGTCTTCGGCATCTGGATGCTGGCCCTCAACCCAGGCATTTTCCAGTCGGGGGCCTGGATCCACGCCAAGCTGACCCTGGTCGTCCTGCTGATCGGCTATCACCACATGTGCGGCGCACAGGTAAAACGCTTCGCCCGTGGCGAAAACACCCGCAGCCATGTCTTTTATCGCTGGTTCAATGAGGTCCCGGTTCTGATATTGCTGGCTATCGTAATTTTGGTCGTGGTCAAACCGTTCTAACGTCAATTACTCGGGGAACCTCCAATGTCGCTGCCCGCTCTGCTGGAACAACGTCTGCGCCTGCCCGTGGTGGCCGCGCCGATGTTTCTGATCTCCAATCCGCAACTGGTCCTGGCCTGCTGTCGCAACGGGGTAGTGGGGAGTTTCCCGGCGCTCAACCAACGCGAAAGCAGCGGCTTCAAGGCCTGGCTGGAAGAAATCGAAGCGGGCTTGGCGCTGCTGGACAATCCTGCGCCCTATGCCGTGAACCTGATCGTGCACAACAGCAACCCGCGGCTGGAGGCCGACCTGGCGATCTGTGTCGAGCACAAGGTGCCCATCGTCATCACCAGCCTCGGTGCGGTAAAGGAACTGGTGGACGCGGTTCATAGCTACGGCGGCCTGGTATTTCATGACGTTACTACCCGACGCCATGCGGAAAAAGCCGCTGAAGCCGGCGTAGACGGCCTGATTGCCGTAGCCGCTGGCGCGGGTGGCCACGCTGGCACCTGGAGCCCCTTTTCGCTGATTGCCGAAATTCGCCAGTTCTTCGACAAAACCCTGCTGCTGGCGGGCTGCCTTAACCATGGGCACGAAATTCTTGCCGCCCAGATGCTGGGGGCAGACCTGGCATATTTCGGTACGCGCTTTATCGGCACCACCGAAAGTCAGGCACCGGATGCCTATAAGGAGATGCTGCTCACATCCCGCGCTGCCGACATCGTGCACACTCCTGCAGTCTCCGGCGTACCTGCGAACTTTATGCGCCAGAGCCTGGAAAATGCCGGTTTTGACCTTGCTGCGCTTCAAGGCAAGGGTGAAGTCAATTTCGGTTCCAAGCTCAAGCCATTGAGCGATGAGGCCAAAGCGTGGAAAACTGTATGGTCTGCTGGCCAAGGCGTCGGTGAGATCAATGATGTACCCACTGTGGATGAGCTCATAGCGCGCCTGGATGCCGAATACCGCAAAGCACGCGAGCACGCCGCGCAACTGCGCTGGCCACGCTGACCCACTGCCGGGCCTGCCAACTGGACAGGCCTGCATACTCTCCCTGATTAAGTGACAAGGATGCCCGCATGAGCGACAGCCGTTTCAAGATTGTGTTTGACGGAGCCTTGCGCCCAGGTGTCGAAAGCACCACCGCCAAGCTGAACCTCGCCGAGTTATTCAAAAGCGATGTTGAAGCAATCGAAAAACTCTTCACCGGCCGCCCCGTCGCGCTCAAGCGCGACCTGTCCCAGCCCGACGCGCAAACTTACCTGACGGCACTGCACAATGCCGGGATCGACGCTCGCATCGAGGCCGAACAACCCGTGGCGTTCAACCTTGCAGAAACCCACGAGACGGACTCGTCAACCTCTGACCGCGCCGCTGCGTCACCTTATGCACCGCCACGCGCCGCAGTTGGCGACGACCTGCCGGAGTTCGCCACCCTAAAGGTATTCACCATCCACGGGCGCATCGGGCGCCTGCGCTACCTGGCTTGGACGCTGGCACTGACCGTCGCGATGCTGGTGGCAGCGGGCATCATCAGTACGGTGGGCTTCGCGGTGGCGACAGCCTCGCCAACCATCGCCATCATTATTGGCTCGCTGCTGGGTTTCGCGCTGTTTGTGGCATTGGTAGTGGTGAGCGTGCAAATCGGCGTGCAGCGCCTGCATGACCTGGGCTGGTCTGGCTGGCTGTACCTGCTCAACCTGGTTCCGCTGGTAAACAGCGTATTCCCACTCCTATTGCTGGTATTGCCAGGCAATACGGGCGCCAACCAGTACGGCGCGCCACCACCACGCAACTCCACTGCGGTGAAAATCCTGGCCTCGCTGTGGCTGGCGTTCATTCCCTTGATGCTCATCATCGTCGTCACCCTGGGTATGAATGGCTACCTGGACCAGCTTGAAGCCAACATGGACAGCAGCTACGAAAGCAGCTCCATTACCTCCGATGCAGACGCCGATCAAAGCGCTATCGTTGACGAAGCCGAAGCGCAAAGTGCTGACGATGCAGCCGAACCTGTAGACTCTCCAGAACAGTGAAGAAACGCCCGCCGCCTGTGACGCACTGTCATAGGCCGGTGGCGTTGCGATGGAGAAAGGCATGACCCGTTACGCTCTGATCACCGGCGCCTCCAGTGGCATCGGCCTGGCATTGGCCGAGGCCTTGGCACGGCGCGGCCGTAGCTTGATTCTGGTGGCCCGTCAGCGTGATCAGTTGGAAAGCATTGCATTGGAGTTGACCCAACGCTTCGGCGTCGAGGTGCTGTTTCGTGCCTGTGATTTGGGCGAGCCGCTGCGTTTGTCCGGCTTTTTGCTGGAACTCGAAGAGGGTGAGCGGCAGATCGACCTGCTGGTCAACTGCGCCGGCATCGGCACCAGCGGGCCGTTCCTGGCCCAGGACTGGATGACCGAGCAGGACCTCATCGAAGTCAATATCCTGGCCTTGACCCGCATGTGCCACGCACTGGGCAATGCCATGGCCCTGCATGGCGGCGGGCAAATCCTCAATGTGGCTTCGGTCGCCGCCTTCCAGCCTGGGCCGTGGATGAGCAGCTACTACGCCAGCAAAGCCTACGTATTGCACTTCTCCGAAGGGTTGCGCGAGGAATTGAAGACCTGCGGCATCAAGGTTTCAGTGCTGTGCCCCGGCCCTACGCGCACCGCATTCTTCGGCACCGCGCAGATGGATACGGCGAAACTCGACCGCAGCCAGCAGCTGATGAGCCCGGAAGAAGTCGCGCTCTACACCGTGCGGGCGCTGGAAAAGAACAAGGCCATTATCATTCCCGGGCGCCGCAATCGATGGCTGACGTTCAGCCCACGCCTGAGCCCCCGCTGGCTCACCCGCAAAATTGCCGGCGCCATCAACAAGGCCTATTGCCCACGCTGATGGCCTACGTACACTCACCTCACTTTTCACGATGGAGATACAGCTGTGGATACTCTGTTCACCAAGATCATCAACAGGGAAATACCGGCGAAGATCATCTATGAAGATGACCAAGTCCTGGCTTTTCACGATATCGCGCCACAGGCACCAGTACATTTCCTGGTTATCCCGAAAAAGCCCATTCGTACCCTCAACGACCTGACCGAGGACGATAAGGCGCTGGCCGGCCATATCCTGTTCACCGCCCAACGCCTGGCCGTGGAACAAGGCTGCGAAAAAGGCTTTCGTGTGGTGATGAATTGCAATGAAGACGGCGGGCAAACCGTTTACCACATCCATATGCACGTGCTGGGTCAGCGCCAGATGAACTGGCCACCGGGCTGAGTGCACAAGGGCAAATTGACTCAGCACAAACGCTGGACGCTCTCTTGCGGTAAACTGGCCGCCGAGATTCTTCCCGGAGGTCAGCATGACTACCCAACGTCACTACTCGCCGATTGACCGTCTGTTGCTGCAAGCCGACATGGCCATGCGCACCCTGCTGCCATTCAGCGGCCAGCCCTACCGTCCATCGCCCGCCATCGTGCAGCCGGATGTACAGCTGAGCGAGACCGATACCCGTCACGTCGCTGGCCTGATGCGCATCAACCATACCGGCGAAGTCTGTGCCCAGGCGTTGTACCAAGGCCAGGCGCTGACCGCCAAGTTGCCACAGGTACGCACGGCGATGGAGCATGCGGCCGAGGAAGAGATCGACCATCTGGCCTGGTGCGAACAACGCATCCGCCAGTTGGGCAGCCATCCCAGCGTGCTCAACCCACTGTTTTATGGCTTGTCGTTTGGTATCGGCGCGGCTGCGGGGCTGATCAGCGACAAAGTCAGTCTGGGGTTTGTGGCCGCGACAGAACATCAGGTGTGCAAGCACCTGGACGAACACCTGGAGCAACTGCCGGCCGAAGACGAAAAGTCACGGGCCATTCTTGAGCAGATGCGCATCGATGAAGAACACCACGCAGAGAGCGCGCTGGACGCGGGCGGCTTCCGCTTTCCGGCCCCGGTACGGTTCGGCATGAGCCTGCTGGCCAAGGTCATGACCAAAAGCACCTATCGAATCTGAACCGAAAAAAGGGCGCTCGAAGCGCCCTTTCTTTTGCCTGCTGCAATCAACCCAGCTCGATGATTTCGTAGTCGTGGGTAATGACCACGCCCGCGGCCCCCAGCATGATCGATGCTGAGCAGTACTTCTCGGCCGACAGCTCGATGGCACGCTTGACCTGGGCTTCTTTCAGCGCCCGGCCCTTGACCACGAAATGCATATGAATCTTGGTGAAAACCTTGGGGTCTTCAGTGGCGCGCTCGGCCTCCAGGAAGGCTTCGCAGCTTTCCACGGCTTGCCGGGACTTCTTCAAGATGCTGACCACGTCGAAATTGCTGCAACCGCCCACACCCAGCAGCAACATTTCCATGGGGCGTACACCCAGGTTCCGACCGCCGGCTTCCGGCGGGCCATCCATGACCACCACATGGCCGCTGCCCGACTCACCGAGGAACATGGCTTCGCCCGCCCATTGGATGCGTGCCTTCATCGCCCAGACTCCACTGCTAAAAAAGGGTCGCCAGCTTAGCACAGGGCCTTGAAACAGCAGCGCCCTGCATAAAATCGATAAATGACAGCGTTTGCCCGCTAAATTGGCTAATCGCGACAGAAGGTGTCTGGTAAGCTGGCGCCAAATGAATGGCGCATTGCCATGTCTTGTACGGCGTGTATCAATGAGATGCCGCTGGATAAAAACAACGCCAACGACACCGCGCAGTCTTTTTCGGGATACAACCATGGTTGCTCTTACTCCCACATCCAAGATCAAGAACCTCGACAAGCTGCTGCTGCACTGCCAGCGCCGGCGTCATCCGGCCAAGCACAACATCATCTGCGCCGGCGAGCGTTCAGAAACACTGTTCTTCATCATCAAAGGCTCGGTCACCATCCTGATCGAGGATGAGGATGGCCGTGAGATGATCATTGCCTACCTCAACGCCGGAGACTTCTTCGGGGAGCTGGGTTTGTTTGAACAAGCAGGCAAAGAGCAGGAACGTAGTGCTTGGGTACGGGCCAAAGTTGAGTGCGAAGTGGCCGAAATCAGCTATGCGAAATTTCGCGAATTGGCCCAGCATGATCCGGACATCTTGTACGCCCTGAGCGGCCAGATCGCCCAGCGCCTGCGCGACACCACCCGCAAAGTCGGCGACCTGGCGTTCTTTGATGTCACCGGCCGCGTCGCTCGCTGCCTGCTGGAGCTATGCAAGCAACCCGATGCCATGACCCATCCCGACGGCATGCAGATCAAAGTCACGCGCCAGGAGATCGGACGTATTGTCGGATGTTCACGGGAAATGGTCGGCCGCGTGCTCAAGGATTTGGAAGAACGCAACCTGGTGCACGTCAAAGGCAAGACGATGGTGGTATTCGGTACTCGCTAGAGCGGCAGGAAGCCAGCCAGCATCTGCCGGTACAACGTGTCGAGCCGACGGATCGCGTCCGGCGCGGGAAACGCTTCGTGCAGTGCGATATGGCTATCGGCGCGAACCCGCTGCTCCAAGCCGCAGGCTTGATTGAAACGGTTGACCGCCGCAATCAATTCCTCACGATCATTCTCCAGCAACATCGCCCCATGCACCAACCCGACCGGGCGGCCACCGCTTTGCCGCCAACGCTGGGCAGTGCCCACCATTTTGCGGCCATTGAGGTTGACGTTGTAACGACCGTCGCAAAAAGCACCGTCAATTTCGCCGACGGACGCATCGCCACCCAACTCGATCAACAGATCACAGATCGGTTGGCACAAGCGCTGATAGCCGGTTTCGATGCGCCCCTGGTCGCCTGCGCTACGCGGTGGGGCATAGACCAGGGCGATGTTGACCGTAGCGCCGGACTGCGGCACCGGCTCACCGCCGGTTTCACGCAGCAATACCGGCCAACCCGCATCGGCCGAAACCTGGCTCGCCACCGCGAATGCCGGCAGCCGGCTCAAACGGCGCGGCATGACCAGCGCTTGGTCACTGGGCTGCCAGAACAGCAATCCGAATACCTGCTCACCCGCGCAAACCGCTGCCAATAGGTCTTGCTCGGCGGCAAGGCCTGCTTCGACAGTCATGATCACGGGCTGGAGCATCGAACACCTACCTGAATAAACACAAAACCAATGTAGGAGCGTATTTCAAATCAGTCTAGTGTCGAACCGCTGATCGTCGTACCGCGCTCCGGGAAGAACAAACGCTGCAGTTCCGCCCCCGGGTTCTCGGCGCGCATAAAGGTCTCGCCCACCAGGAACGAGTACACACCACTGATTTCCATCAATTCCACATCGGCGCGATTGACGATGCCACTCTCGGTAATCACCAAGCGATCGCGCGGAATACGCGGCAGCAGGTCGAGGGTAGTTTCCAGGCTGACGTCGAAGGTATGCAGGTTACGGTTGTTGACGCCCACCAGCGGAGTATCGAGGGTCTTCAATGCGCGCTCCAGCTCGTCGCCGTCATGCACTTCGACCAACACGTCCAGGCCGACACTTTTGGCCACGGCCGCCAGCTCGGCCATCTTCACGTCATCCAATGCCGAGACAATCAGCAACACGCAGTCGGCACCCAAGGCACGAGCTTCGACGATTTGGTACGGGTCGACCATGAAATCCTTGCGGATTACCGGCAGCTTGCACGCAGCGCGCGCCTGTTGCAGGAACGGGTCGGAACCCTGGAAGTAGTCAATATCCGTCAGCACAGACAAGCAGGTTGCCCCACCCTTCTCGTAACTGACGGCGATCTCAGCAGGTACGAAGTGTTCGCGAATCACGCCTTTGCTCGGCGAGGCTTTCTTGACCTCGGCGATCACGGCCGGCTGCTTGAGCTTGGCCTGGGCGATCAAGGCATTGGCAAAGCCGCGTGGTGCCTCGGCGCTTTTCGCCTGCGCTTCCAACTCGGCCAGGCTCACCCGGGCGCGGCGCTCGGCCACTTCTTCAGCCTTGCGGGCCAGGATCTTTTCCAGAACAGTTGGCACACTCATCCTTCATTCTCCATCTTGAATACGGCGGTGAATGCTCCCAGCTCTTCGAGCTTCTCACGAGCCAGGCCGGTGTGCAGCGCATCGTGGGCCAAGGCGACACCTTCCTTGAGACTATAGGCATGGTCGGCGGCGTAAAGGGCTGCGCCAGCATTGAGCACAATCATTTCCGCAGCTTTCTGACCGTTTTCGGTCTTGCGACGCCCCAGGGCATCACGAATCAATTCCAACGAAGCTGCCGGGCTTTCCACCGCCAGGCCGTGCAAGCTCTGGCTTTTCATACCAAGGTCTTCGGGCTCGACCCAATATTCGGTGACCTCGTCGTTCTTGAGCTCCGCCACGAAGGTCGGCGCCGCCAGGCTGAACTCGTCGAGGCCATCCTTGGAATGCACCACCAGCACATGCTTGCTGCCCAAGCGTTGCAAGACTTCGGCCAGCGGCCGGCACAGCGCCTGGCTGAACACGCCCACCACCTGGTGCTTCACACCGGCCGGATTCGTAAGCGGGCCGAGCATGTTGAACAGGGTACGCAAGCCAAGGTCCTTACGCGGGCCGGCAGCGTGTTTCATCGCGCCATGATGGGACTGGGCAAACATGAAGCCGATACCAACGCTGTCAATGCAGCGCGCTACTTGTACCGGCGTGAGGTTCAGGTAAATACCGGCCGCTTCCAGCAAGTCGGCACTGCCGCTCTTGCCAGACACTGCACGGTTACCGTGCTTGGCGACGGTGCAACCAGCGGCGGCCACCACAAAAGATGAGGCGGTCGACACGTTGAAAATATTCGCACCGTCACCGCCGGTGCCCACCACATCGACGACGCCGTCGAGAGTCTTGAGCTCGACCTTGTCCGCCAGCTCACGCATCACCGACACCGCACCGACTATTTCGTCGATGCTTTCGCTCTTCATGCGCATCGCCATCATAAAGGCGCCGATCTGGGCATCGGTGCATTGGCCGGTCATGATCTCGCGCATCACATCGCTCATTTCCGCGGTGCTAAGGTCCAGATGGCCGACGATACGGCTCAGGGCAGTCTTGATATCCATGAAAAGTCCTTAGCGCGTGCCGCCGCTCTGCTTGAGAAAGTTGGCGAACAGCTCGTAGCCCTGCTCGGTCAGGATTGATTCAGGGTGAAATTGCACCCCTTCGATGTTCAGCGTCTTGTGACGCAAGCCCATGATCTCGTCGACCGAGCCGTCTTCCAATTGGGTCCAGGCGGTCAGTTCCAGGCATTCGGGCAAGGTTTCACGCTTGACCACCAGTGAGTGGTAACGGGTCACGGTCACCGGCAGGTTCAGGCCCTGGAACACACCCAGGTCACGATGGAACACCGGGCTGGTCTTGCCGTGCATGACCTCCCGCGCGCGCACCACATCACCGCCAAACGCCTGGCCGATGGACTGGTGGCCCAGGCAGACGCCCAGGATCGGCAGCTTGCCGGCGAAATACTGGATAGCTTCCAGAGAGATGCCCGCTTCGGTCGGCGTGCACGGGCCAGGTGAGACGACGATGCGCTCGGGGTTCAACGCGGCGATTTCGGCAACAGTGAGTTCATCGTTGCGCACCACCTTGACCTCGGAACCCAGCTCGCCCAGGTACTGCACAACGTTGTAGGTAAAGGAGTCGTAGTTATCAATCATCAGCAACATGTGGGTTCAAACCTCTTGAATTCACTGATTTCAAATGACCGCCTTCCAAGAGTGTGACCCGCTGCCAGACGCACGTTCCGGTTGCCAGGGTGAGTTGGCAAGGGGCGTCAGACAACGGGTGAAGAAGGCAAATCGGTACAGGTCCGGCCAGGCCGGCAGAGAAAAATGTCAGGCGCGCCAACGCCAACGGGCGTGTGCCTTGACTACTCGCATCAAGAGTTTGCTGATGATCAACACGGGGAGGGTCTCATTCATACGTTCAGGCACAGTAACGTAGGCTCGCCAGCGGTGCAATATGGAGCCGCAAATACGGGGGCCAACGTAGGCAGATTCCACATATCCCTACAGAAAATGCTAGAAATTTTGCTAGTGTTTCACTTCCTACATAAAAACAACCGAATGGAATCTTGCATGCTCAGACCAGCGTTTTTCGCTCCCCTTGCCGGCTGCCTCCTGTCATTGGCCTGCGCCCAGGCGTTCGCAGCCCCGTCACCTTATTCAACCATGGTGGTTTTCGGCGACAGCCTGGCTGATGCAGGCCAGTTTCCCGACGGTTCGGCCGGTGCCACGTTGCGCTTTACCAATCGAACCGGGGCGAACTTCCAGGGTGAGTACGGCCTGGTCTCCTCAACCCTATTGGGTGCCAAATTGGGGGTAGCCCCCAATGACCTGAATGCCTCCACCTCACCCGTTCGCGCAGCCCAAGGTTTGCCAGACGGGAACAACTGGGCAGTGGGTGGTTACCGTACCGACAATATCCTCGACTCTATTACCTCAGTCTCCGATGCTGCGATTCCCCCCGGCAATGCCGGTGGTGGCACCGTGTTGCGCAGCCGGCAGGGCTATTTGCCGGCCAATGGTGGGAGAGCTGACCCGAACGCGCTCTACTTCCTTTCCGGTGGGGGCAACGACTTCCTCCAAGGCCGGGTACTCAGCCCCGCTCAAGCGGTCGCCGCAGGTGGGCGTCTGGCGGACAGCGCCCAGGCTCTGCAACAGGCCGGCGCACGCTACATCATGGTCTGGATGCTACCCGACCTGGGGCTGACGCCGGCCATCAACGGCACCCCACAGCAAGCAGCGACCTCGGCCCTGAGCAATATTTTCAACCAGTCCCTGGTACAGCGCCTGTCACAAGTGGATGCGCAGGTTATCCCGCTGAACATCCCGCTGTTGTTGAACGAGGCTTTCGCCGATCCGGCCCGCTTCGGCCTCGCCACCGGCCAGAACCTGACCGGCACCTGCTTCAGCGGCAACAGTTGCACCGCCAACCCAACCTACGGCATCGGCGGTACCAATCCGGACCCGACCAAGCTGATCTACAACGACTCGGTCCACCCTACTGTGGCCGGGCAACGCTTGATTGCCGACTACGCCTATTCGCTACTCGCCGCGCCGTGGGAACTGACCTTGCTGCCGGAAATGGCCCAAGGCACATTGCGCGCCCACCAGGACGAGCTGCGTAACCAATGGCAAGCAGACAACGGCAGTTGGCAAGCCGTCGGCCAATGGCGCGCCATAGTGGCCGGCGGCGGCCAACGCCTGGATTTCGATGATCAGAGCAGCTCGGCCAGTGGCGACGGCAGCGGCTACAACCTGAATATCGGTGGCAGCTACCGGCTCGATGAAAACTGGCGCGTGGGCGTTGCCGCTGGCCTGTATCGGCAGACCCTCGAAGCCGGTGCCAATGATTCGGACTACAAGCTCAACAGCTATATGGGCACGGCTTTCGCTCAGTATCAGCAAAATCACTGGTGGGCCGATGCCGCATTGACCGGCGGCAAGCTGGACTTCGACAGCCTCAAGCGCAAGTTCGCCCTGGGTGTCAGTGAAGGCTCGGAGAAAGGTGATACCGATGGCTGGCTCTGGGCACTGAGCGGCCGCGTGGGGTATGACATCGCCACACCGGGCAGCGACTGGCACCTGTCGCCGTTCATCAGCGCCGATTACGCGCGGGTTGAAGTCAATGGTTACTCGGAGAAAAACAGCCGCTCCACGGCCCTGACCTTTGATGATCAACAACGCGACTCCAAGCGCCTGGGCGTCGGCCTGCAAGGCAGCTACCGCATCACGCCGCAAACCCAGGTTTTTGGCGAAGTGGCACACGAGCATGAGTTTGAAAATGACACCCAGAAGGTGAACATTTCGCTCAACAGCGTCCAGGGAATCGACTTCAAGCTGGACGGGTATACGCCTCGCAGTAATTCTGACCGCTTGAGCCTGGGTGTCAGCCACAAGCTGACTCAGGACCTGGCACTGCGCGCGGCGTATAACCTGAGGAAGGATGACAATTTGACCCAGCAAGGCATCAACGTAGGGGTCAGTCTGGATTTCTAAATACTGCGCAAAACAAATGTGGGAGCTGGCTTGCCTGCGATGGCGGTGGATCAGTCACTGAATATCTCAAGTGACACACCGCCATCGCGAGCAAGCCCGCTCCCACATTTTTTATTCCAGCTTCAGTCTCGTGGAGCTTGCTCTGCCAATGCCACGGCACGGAACATCGCTCGGCGCTTGTTCAGGGTTTCTTCCCACTCAAGGGCCGGCACCGAGTCCGCCACAATCCCACCACCAGCCTGCACATGCAGTTCGCCATCCTTGATCACGGCCGTGCGGATCGCAATGGCGGTGTCCATATTGCCGTTCCAGGCAAAATACCCGACGGCGCCGCCGTAGACACCACGCTTGACCGGCTCCAGTTCGTCGATGATTTCCATCGCACGGATCTTCGGCGCCCCCGACAATGTGCCCGCCGGCAAAATCGCCCGCAGTGCGTCCATCGCCGTCAGCCCGGCCTTCAGCTCGCCGGTGACGTTGGACACGATATGCATCACATTGGAATACCGCTCAATGACCATCTTCTCGGTCAGTTTCACCGAGCCGATTTCCGAGACACGCCCGGTGTCGTTGCGCCCCAGGTCGATCAGCATCAGGTGTTCGGCGATTTCCTTGTCGTCGCTGAGCAGGTCTTCTTCCAGCGCCACGTCGGCTTCTTCGGTCGCGCCACGGGGGCGCGTGCCGGCAATCGGGCGCACGGTGATCAGGTTGTCTTCAACCCGCACCAGCACTTCCGGCGAACTGCCCACGACGTGGAAGTCGCCAAAATTGAAGAAGTACATATACGGCGTCGGGTTGAAGCAACGCAGTGCGCGGTACAGGTCAATCGGCGCCGCCTTGAAGTCGATGGACATGCGTTGCGATGGCACCACTTGCATGCAGTCACCGGCGAGGATGTATTCCTTGATGGTATCGACGGCACGCTCGTAGTCATCCTGGGTAAAGCTTGAGCGGAACACCGGGTCGGCCGCGGGTGGGCGGCTGAGGTCCAGGCCGCGACGCGGGGTGATCGGCTGGCGGAGTTTCTCAAGCAGCGCTTCCAGGTTGGCCTGGCCTTGCTCGAAGGCATCAGCCTGGGCAGGGTCGGCAAGGACAATCGCATGCATCTTGCCGGCGAGGTTGTCGAACACCACCACCGCGTCGGACACCATCAGCAAAATGTCCGGCACGCCCAGCGGGTCCGGGTTCGGGCATTTGCCCAAGCGCTTCTCCACATAGCGCACGCAGTCATAGCCGAAGTACCCCACCAGGCCGCCATTGAAGCGCGGCAGGCCAGCGATGGTCGGCACGTTGTAGCGCGCCTTGAAGGTTTCGACAAAAGCCAGCGGATCTTCTACGTCATGGCTTTCGATCTCCACGCCATCATGGGTGATGCTCACATGATGGTCGTGTACCCGCAGCACCGTGCGGCATGGCAGGCCAATGATCGAGTAACGACCCCACTTCTCACCGCCCTGTACCGACTCGAGCAGGTAGGAGTTGGGCTCGTCGGCCAGCTTCAAGTAGATCGACAGCGGCGTATCGAAGTCGGCCAGGGTTTCGCAAGCCATGGGGATACGGTTATAGCCGGCAGCGGCCAAACGCAGGAATTCTTCGCGGGTCATGAGGTGCCTCGTGGTGTGAGGGTCAAACAGTCAGGTAGGCAAACGTGCCGCAAACGCGGCCAGGATCAGTCAGGCGCGCCAACGCCAGCGGGCCAGGGCCTTGATGACTTTCATCCAGAGTTTGCGAGTGACCACCACGATGGAATTTCCAGAAGGGGACGAATCAATGTCGGGCAACGTTATCTCAGCGCCAGCGCCCAGGCAACCGGGGATTAGCAGTCGCAGGTCATCAATGACCAACGCTGGCGACTCCTCCGCAATCGGCCGGCCATGGTTGTAACCATAACTCAAGGCCACACACTGCACGCCCGCCGCCTTGGCCGCCAGCACATCACTGCGTGAATCGCCGACAAACAGCGACTGAGATGCCGGAATATTGGCCATTTTCATTACGAAAAACAGCGCCGCAGGGTCGGGTTTTTTCTGCGGCAAGGTATCGCCGCCGATGATCCAGCGGAAGTAGCGACCGATTTTCATCTGGTCCAACAACGGCGCAACGAAGCGCTCCGGCTTGTTGGTGATCAGGGCCATTTCCACGCCCTGCTTGCTCAACCACTTGAGGGTGTCGCGCACACCGGGGTAAACCACGGTCAGTTCGTGGCTGCTTTCATAAGCGGCATTGAACAGTTCCAAGGCATGCTCTGCCTCTACCTCATCCACACCCGTGGCATCGATGTCGTTGGCCAGGGCCCGGCGCACCAACATCGGTGCGCCATTGCCGACCCATTCGCGCACCGACTCGACACCTGCCGGCTTGCGCCCCAGCTTGAGCAGCATCTGGTCCACCGCGGCCGCCAGGTCAGGCACCGAGTCGATCAAGGTACCGTCCAGATCGAACATCACCAGCCGTGGCAATTTGCCGGGGAACAACTGCTCAAAACCGCTCATGGACGCGCCAGCGCCAGTTCGGCACGCATCTTGTCGATGACAGCCTGGTAGTCTGGGGCGTTGAAGATCGCCGAGCCAGCCACGAAGGTATCGGCACCCGCTGCGGCGATCTCACGAATATTGTTGACGTTGACCCCGCCGTCGATCTCCAGGCGAATGTCACGCCCCGACGCATCAATCAGCGCACGAGCCTCACGCAGCTTGTTCAAGGTGCCAGGGATGAACTTCTGCCCGCCGAAGCCTGGGTTGACGCTCATCAGCAAGACCATGTCGACCTTGTCCATCACGTACTCAAGCACGCTCAGCGGAGTAGCCGGGTTGAATACCAAACCCGCCTTGCAGCCGCCTTCGCGGATCAGTTGCAAAGTGCGGTCAACGTGCAACGTAGCTTCCGGGTGGAAGGTGATGTAAGTCGCACCCGCCTCGATGAAGTCACCGACGATACGGTCCACCGGGCTGACCATCAAGTGCGCATCAATCGGCGCAGTGATGCCGTACTTGCGCAACGCGGCGCACACCATCGGGCCGATGGTCAGGTTGGGTACGTAGTGGTTGTCCATGACATCGAAGTGCACGAAGTCGGCACCGGCGGCCAACACCTTGTCCACTTCCTCACCCAGGCGGGCGAAGTCGGCAGAGAGAATCGATGGAGCAATGACGAAGGGCTGCATGACGCACCTTTTTTGAGCTAAATCACGATGGCGCGCATTGTATACCTCATGCTTTGCTGCGCGCACCGTGACCTATCTCAACGGTTAGTAAGCTGCCCGGTAGATTTTTTCGATATCGGCGGCGCTGAGCTTGCGCGGGTTGTTGCGCATCAAGCGTTCAATGCCTGCAGCTTCGCTGGCCATGGCCGGGATGGCGTCCTCGGGCACGCCGAAACTGCGCAGGCCGGACGGGATCTCCACTGCCGCACATAACCGCGTCATCGCCTCTACAGCCTGGTCGGCAGCGTCATTCACACTCAGCCCGGCGATATTGACGCCCATGGCCTGGGCGATGTCCTGCATGCGCTCGACGCAGGCCAATTTGTTCCAGTGCATCACATACGGCAACAACAGCGCGTTGCTAACGCCATGGGCAATGTTGAAGCGCCCACCCAACGGGTACGCCAGCGCATGCACGGCACCGACGCCAGCGTTGCCAAAGGCCATGCCGGCCATCAGGCTGGCGGTGGCCATGTCGTCACGGGCCTGCAGGTTCGCCGGATTGGCGTAAGCCTTGGGCAACGCGCTGGCAATCAATTTGATCGCACCGATGGCCAGGGCGTCGGTAATCGGCGAGGCATTCAGCGACAGGTAGGACTCGATGGCGTGCACCAAGGCGTCCACACCACTGGCGGCCGTGACACCGCGTGGGCAGGTCAAGGTCATTTGCGGGCTGATCAGCGCAACGTCCGGCAGCAAGTAATCGCTGACGATGCCTTTTTTCAGCTGTGCGGCCTTGTCGGACAGTATCGCTACATTGGTCACCTCCGAGCCGGTGCCGGCCGTGGTGGGGATGGCGATCAACGGCGGGCCTTTGCGCGGCACCTGATCGACGCCAAACAAGTCCGCCAGCGCGCCGTGATAACCGGCATAGGCCGCCACGCTCTTGGCGATGTCGATGGCACTGCCGCCGCCCACACCGATCAGGCCGTCATGCCCGCCTTCGCGGTACGCACGCATGCAGTCTTCGACGATGGCAATTTCCGGATCGGGCAGCACACGGTCGAAGATTTCGTAGGCTCGATCCCCAAGATGCTCCAGGGCCAGCGCTACGGTACCGGACTGGACCAGCGCGGCGTCGGTGACGATCAACGGATTATCCACATCCAGACGCGTGAGTTCGGCAGCCAGTTGTTCGATGGCACCTGCGCCGGTCAGCAGTTTGTGGGCGATCTTGAATGAGGAAGTACTCATATGCGCGGCCTCTTATGAATGATGGGCTGGCATAAGAATAGCCGCACCTGGCGTGTTGTCTGCCATTCATTGGCTGAATGGCCGCGCCGCGCTCATCAAGGCTGCTAACAAACCGCCGATAACCTGTTGGTAATGAGAACCGCGCCTCATACCCCTGACAAATACCGACCAACCCATTAGGCTGCTGGAATCACTTCTGGCCGGGAATCAACGATGCTTTTTCTTCACCGTTCGGCACTGCCAGCACTGTGCCTGTCACTCCTGTTTACCTGCGTCTTGCCTGTTCAGGCCGAGGATGCACCCTCGCCTGCCATCGAAAAACCGGCTGAACGCCAGCCACTGCCCGAGCGTAGCCAACAAGAAGCCAGTGCTCTCGAGCGGCAGGTTCCGCAGCAGGAGCAACAGCAATTGCAGGCTGGTAGCGATTCGTTCCTGGCGTTGTGGAAACCGGCCAACAGCGCCGAAACTGAAGGGGTGGTGATCCTCGTACCAGGCGCTGGGGAAACCGCAGACTGGCCGCAAGCAATTGCGCCTCTGCGGCGCAAGTTGCCGGGCGCCGCCTGGGGCACCCTCAGCCTGTCATTGCCTGACGTCAGTGTGGACACCCTGCCGCCACGGGTCATCGAACCACCTGAAGCCGTAGTCGATACCAGCAGCAAGGAAGGCAGTACCGCTGCCAAGCCGGTCGAACAGGCCGCCAGCGCTGAGGCCGAAGGCACTGACCCGGCGGTGGTGCCGGGGGCGGATGAACAGGACAAGACCGACGCCAAGCGCATCTTCGACCGCATCGACGCCGCCGTCGCCTTCGCCCAGACACAAAGTGCCCGCAGCGTGGTGTTGCTCGGCCATGGCACCGGGGCCTGGTGGGCGGCACGCTACCTGAGCGAGAAACAACCCTCCCAGGTGCAGAGGTTGGTGATGGTGGCCGGCAAGACGCCCGCAGCTCGCCAACCGGACCTGCAGCAACTGGCGCCGGCCTTGAAGGTACCCACGGCGGACGTGTTCTATCAAGAAGGCGCCCTGGAACGCAAAAACGCCCAGGAACGACTCCAGGCGGCCAAGCGCTCGAAGAATGACAGCTATAAACAGATATCGCTCACCGCGCTGCCCGGCAATAGCGCGGCAGAGCAGGAGCAGCTGTATCGCAGGGTTCGCGGCTGGTTGAGCCCACAGGGCGGCGCAGACTGACACTCCGCTATCGGGGGCAACATCGCTTTCTGTAGGAGCGAGCTCGCTCGCGAAAAACGTCAACGATAATGCGTGCGTCCTGAATAAACGCGGCGCCTGGGAGTCTTTCGCGAGCAAGCCCGCTCCTACAATTAGGGCTTGCTATTGCCACATAGAGTTGAGTGGCGATAGCCTCAGCGAAAATCGCGCCGCTCACGAATCAACGCATAGGCGTTATGCAACTCACGGGTTCGTTCGGTCGCCTCCCGCACTTGCGCGGGGCTGGCACCCGTGCCGGCGATCTTGTCCGGATGGTGACGGCTGAGCAGGCGGCGGTAGGCGCGCTTGATCACCGAAGGCTCAGTGGTTGCCGTCACCCCCAAGATACGTAACGCCTCCTGGTAGGCCCCCCCACGATTGGCCACTGGCTTGCGCTCCGGCGCGTAATCGGTCGCCAACGCCTGAAGCTGCTGCGGCGTCCAGCCCAGCCACTTGCCCCACTGGTCGATCAGGTCGCGCTCGGCAGCATCCGCACGACCGTCCGCCCACGCCATGCGCCAACAGGCGCGCAGCACGCCTTCCGCCGCATGGGGCTGCGTCTTGAGCACCCGCAGATAACTGCGCACCCGGTCGCTGCCGGATTTACCCCGGTTGAAGGCACTGATCGCACGGCGCTGGGCCGGCTCACTCATGTCCAATGCGCGCATTTCCTGGCGCGCTTGCTGGATATGCCCGTCGACAACCCGGCCATTACTTTTGGCCAGGCGTCCCAGCAGCACGAACAACAGTTCGTCGTTGCGCAAGGCCGGACGCCCCCCCAGGCGCTCACGTAACTGCGCCCAACTGTGCAATTGCAAGCGACGATCCAAGGCCTGCCCCAGCAATGCCCCCAACAATGCCCCCGGAATACTGGCAATAGCAAAGCCAGCCCCGGCGCCGATCAGCGTCCCTGGCCACAACATCCTAGCGTCCCTTTGTCAGCAAGGTTTCGACCTGCGCCAGCCGCTCCAGCGTCCCCACGTCCACCCAGCGTCCCGCCATGTGCTCCCCCGTTACCAAACCTTTGGCCATGGCCTCGCGCAACAGCGGGGCCAGCTTGAAGGCACCGGCGCTGCAACCCGCGAACAACTTGGGGTCGAGCACTGAAATGCCACTGAAGGTCAGGTTATCGGCACCGGGCGCGGCATCATGAAGCACACCGTGATCCAGGTAGAAATCCCCGCCCGACGGGTGGTGCGCAGGGTTGTCGACCATCACCAAGTGCGCCAGGCCCCGGATCGGCTGCTTGAGCTGGGTGAAATCGTAGTCAGTCCAGATATCGCCATTGACCACCAGAAACGGTTCGTCGCCCAACAGCGGCAACGCCTGGAATATGCCGCCTCCCGTTTCCAGCGGCTCACCCTCCGGGGAGTAGCGGATGCGCAGACCGAACTGGGCACCGTCTCTTAGGTAGCTTTCGATCTGCTCGCCGAGCCAGGCGTGGTTGATCACGATCTCGGTAAAGCCGGCCTTCGCCAAGGCTTCAAGGTGATACTCGATCAGCCGCTTGCCGCCGGCTTGCACGAGCGGTTTGGGCGTATGCAGGGTGAGCGGGCGCATGCGCTCGCCCTTGCCCGCCGCCAGGATCATCGCCTTCATACGCTGGCCTCGGCAGGTTCGCGCAGGCTGGCGAGCAATTCGCCCAGGTCACTCAATTCAGGTCGGTCGGCCAGCACCGCGTCTATATAAGCAAAGAAACGCGGCACGTCGGCCAGGTAGCGTGGCTTGCCGTCGCGGTGGCAGATACGCGAAAAAATGCCGATAACCTTGAGGTGACGCTGCACGCCCATCAGGTCGCTGGCACGCAGGAACTCTTCAAAGTCGTCCTGTACGGGAATCCCCAGTTGCCCGGCGCGCTGCCAATAGCCGCGCTGCCATTCACGAACGCGGGCCTGGGGCCAACTGAGGAAGGCATCCTTGAACAGGCAGGTAATGTCATAGGTCACCGGGCCGTAGACCGCGTCCTGGAAATCCAGCACGCCTGGGCTTGGCTCACTGATCATCAGGTTGCGCGGCATGTAGTCGCGGTGCACCAGTACCTTGGGCTGGGCCAGGGCGCTGTCGATCAACTGCTGGCTGGCACGTTGCCAGAGGGCTTGTTGCTCAGGGTCGAGGTCGATGCCCAGGTGACGACGCACGTACCATTCCGGGAACAGTTCCAGCTCGCGACGCAATAAGGCTACGTCATAGCTGGGCAACGGCGCATCCATCGGCAATTGCTGGAAAGCCAGCAGCGCGTCGATGGCATCGGCAAATAATTGATCGGCATTTTCACCGTCAATCACGTCCAGATAGGTTTTTCTGCCCAGGTCATTGAGCAAAAGAAAGCCACGGGGCAAATCTTCTGCATAAATTTTTGGCACATTTATTCCCGATTTCGCCAGCAAATGCGCAATATCGACGAAAGGTTTGCAGTTTTCCTGGGGGGGTGGCGCGTCCATGACGACGAACGTATGGGCACCGCCCTCCCATCGGAAATAACGCCTGAAACTCGCGTCGCTGCTGGCCGCGGTCAATGTGGCCGGGGGCACGGGGCCCCAGTCCTGAGCGTTGAAGAGGATCGGCAACTGCTCATCCAGCCAGACTTCCAGCTGTTGTAAACGTAGATCTTGCTCGGGCATTACAAGGGTCTCCGACGGCGCTAGCCGTCAAGCGGGGCATGCTTTATTATCACGCATCTTTTTCAGACCATCGAGAGGCGTGCGGCCCAAACCGCGGGCAGATGGCACGCAGGAAGCCCGGACTAATAAGATGGCATTGAAATCCCCCGCGTTTCGTAGAAAATTTCCGTTGCTGGTAACCGGCAGTCTGCTGGCCTTGCAACCTTTCGCCACCTCATTCGTGGTCGCCGCGGAACAGTATGACTGCTCAGTCTCTGCTTCGGGTGCCTGGGATTGCGCGCCGAAGACCGCCGCCGCCCCATTGCCACCGCGCCCGGTGCATGACGGTGCTGCCGTCAGCTCGGCCAACAGCACGCCGCAAGGCAAAGCTGGCGGCAGCGTCGACGCCGAGCCCAAGACCATGCTGGTCACCGAAGCCAAGGGCCGTGGCCTGCGTTCGCGCAGTGCCGACTACAGCCACCTGGACTGGGTACCTCGCGACAAGCTGACCGCAGCACAGTTGGCCGAAACCGGCCCTTACTGCGGCGGCGCCTACATCGAGCCGACTCGTCCTGGCATGAACGACAAGACGAACAAGAGCGATGCGCCGACCTTCATCGGCGCCAAGGCTTCTCGTTACGAGCAGGAGCAGCAGGTCGCTACCCTGGCCGGTGACGTGGTCATGCGCCAGGGCAGCATGCAGCTGGAGTCGGACGAAGCCAGCCTGTACCAGGCGGAGAACCGTGGCGAACTGAATGGCAAGGTGCGCCTGCGCGATAACGGCGCCCTGATCGTGGGCGACCATGCCCAGGTCCAGCTCGACACCGGTGCCGCCCAGATCGACAACGCCGAATACGTGATGCACAAGTCACGCATCCGCGGTAACGCGCTGTACGCCAAGCGTGCAGAAAACGCGATCATCCGTCTCAAGGACGGTACGTACACCACCTGCGAGCCGGACAGCAACGCCTGGCAGCTCAAGGGCAACAACATCACGTTGAACCCGGCCACCGGTTTCGGTACGGCGACCAACGCGACGTTGCGGGTCAAGAACATCCCGATCCTGTACACCCCGTACATCTACTTCCCGATCGATGACCGTCGTCAATCCGGCTTCCTGCCGCCGAGCTTCAGCACCGGCAGCGAGACTGGCTTTACATTGGTAACGCCGTACTACTTCAACCTGGCACCGAACTACGATGCCACGTTGTACCCGCAGTACATGACCAAGCGCGGCTTGTTGATGGAGGGCGAATTCCGCTATCTGACCAAGTCGAGTGAAGGGCAGTTTGGTGGGGCGTATCTCAACGACGATAACGATGAGCGCAAGAACCAGACCGATTACGAAAAGACCCGCTATATGCTCAATTGGCAGCATAAAGGTGGGTTGGATTCACGTCTGACGTCACAGGTGGATTACACCCGGATCAGCGATCCTTACTACTTCCAGGATTTGAAGTCGTATGAGGAAGGGGTTGAGAGCCAGGACTTCCTGAATCAGCAAGGTTCCCTGACGTACCGGGGCGACTCATATCAGGCTCGCCTGAATCTCCAGGCATACCAGTTAGCGACGATTTCTCAGATCACACCGTATGATCGGTTGCCGCAGCTCACTCTCAACGGTCAATTGCCATTCCATCCGGGTGGCTTGAACTTTAGTTATGAGACTGAAGCCGTCCGCTTTGATCGTGACTTGGAAAATGGCACCTTTACCGACGAGAACGGTGCAGTGACACCTCGTTTGGATACCAATGTCAGAGGGCTCACCCGCGCAAACGGCACTCGTTTAAACCTTGCGCCAGCGGTTGAATACCCGATGAACTGGACTTACGGTTTTATTACGCCGAAGCTCAAGTACGTCTATACAAAGTATGACTTGGACCTTGATACGATCGGTAAAAACTCACTGGCTGCCGGAGATAAATTCAAAAGCTCCCAAGACCGTGCGGTACCTATCGCCAGCGTAGACAGCGGCCTGTACTTCGACCGCAAAACCAATTGGTTCGGCAAAGACTTTAACCAGACCCTCGAACCGCGGGCGTACTACCTCTACGTACCGAACAAAGACCAGAGTGATATTCCGGTCTTCGATACCAGCGAATACTCGTTCAGCTACTCCTCGCTGTTCCGCGACAACCGCTTCAGCGGCTCCGACCGGATCGGTGACGAGAACAAACTATCCCTGGGCGTAACCAGCCGTTGGATCGAAGAAAACGGCTTTGAACGCCAACGTGTTTCCGTCGGCCAAGCGCTGTACTTCAAGGATCGCGAGGTTCAACTGCCGGGTGTACTGGCCGCTGATCGTGACGACGCTCGCACAGACGTCTCGCCTATCGCTCTGGAATATGAGTTCCGCTTCAACCGCGACTGGCGCGCCACGGCTGACTACAACTGGGACACTGAGAGCCATGCCCCACGTTCCGGCAGCGCAATGTTCCACTACCAGCCGGAAGACAACCCGAACAAGGTCGTCAACCTCGGTTATCGCTATCGCAACGACCAAGTGGTCTACAACCAGTTGACCGGTAAATGGCAGTTCGGTGGCGACTACGGCCAACCAGGCGATCCGAACTTCGTGAAGGATTACTACAAAATCCAGCAACACGACTTCTCGATGATGTGGCCGATCATTCCGCAGTGGAATTTGATCACCCGCTGGCAGTATGACTATGCCCGCAACCGTACCCTGGAAGCCTTCGGTGGTTTCGAGTACGACAACTGCTGCTGGAAACTGCGCGTCATCAACCGTTACTGGGTTTCCAACGACGAATATACCCAAATCGCCCCCCTTAACGAAAAGGGTGACCACGGGCTCTTCTTCCAGATCGTCCTCAAAGGACTCGGCGGCCTGACCGGCGCCAAGGTAGAGAGCTTCCTCGACAAAGGCATTGAAGGTTATCGTGAACGTGAAGACAAAGCTTTCTGAGTGTTTGCGCCCGCTAGTGCTGGGCGCGCTGTTCCTGGGTACTGTTTCGGCACACGCCGCAGTTCAACAGCTGGATAAAGTAGCGGCCATCGTCGACAACGACGTGATCATGCAGAGCCAGCTGGACCAGCGGGTCAAGGAAGTTCAGCAAACCATCGCCAAACGTGGCGGTGGGGTGCCACCGACCAGCGTCCTGGAATCTCAGGTACTGGAACGCCTGATCGTCGAAAACCTGCAACTGCAGATTGGCGAACGTTCCGGCATCCGTATTTCGGACGAAGAACTGAACCAGGCTGTTGGCACCATTGCTCAACGCAACAACATGAGCATTGATCAGTTCCGCGCCGCCCTGGCCCACGATGGCCTGTCCTATGAGGACGCCCGTGACCAGATCAAGCGCGAAATGATCATCAGCCGTGTGCGCCAGCGCCGTGTGGCCGAACGGGTTCAGGTGTCCGAGCAGGAAGTGAAGAACTTCCTGGCTTCGGACCTGGGCAAGATGCAGCTCTCCGAAGAGTTGCACTTGGCCAATATCCTGATTCCTACCCCGGACGGGGCCAACTCTGAGCAGCTCAATGCCGCTGCCGCTAAAACCCAGGCGATCTACGAGCGCCTGAAAGCGGGTGCAGATTTTGCCCAGATGGCCATTGCTCAGTCCGGCAGCGATAACGCCCTCGAAGGCGGTGACATGGGCTGGCGTAAAGCCGCTCAATTGCCACCTCCGTTTGATCGCGAATTGAGCGCCATGGAAGTCGGCGGCATTACCCAGCCAGCCCGCACCCCGGGTGGTTTCATCATCCTCAAGCTACTGGAGCGTCGCGGCGGCGAAACCTCGTTGAAAGACGAAGTTCATGTTCGTCACATCCTGGTCAAACCGAGCGAAATCCGCACCGAAGCACAAACCAAGGAACTGGCCCAGAAGATCTATGACCGCATTGAAAGCGGTGAAGACTTCGCCACCCTGGCTAAAAGCTTCTCGGAAGACCCAGGCTCTGCCCTTAACGGCGGCGACCTGAACTGGATCGACCCGAGGGCACTGGTGCCCGAGTTCCAGCAGGTCATGGCCGACACGCCACAAGGCGTATTGTCCAAGCCGTTCAAGACCCAATACGGTTGGCATGTCCTGGAAGTCCTTGGCCGTCGCGCCACGGACAACACCACCCAGGCTCGCGAGCAGCAAGCCCTGACCGTACTGCGTAACCGCAAATACGACGAAGAGCTGCAAACCTGGCTGCGTCAGATCCGTGACGAAGCTTATGTAGAGAACAAGCTGCCAGGCGCCGAGCAAACAGGCACCGACCAGGCAACGCAGTGAAACCCCAGCGTTTCGCAGTGACACCCGGCGAGCCGGCCGGCATTGGTCCAGACCTGTGCCTGCTGCTCGCCTCGCAACCCCAGCCACACCCCCTGATTGCCATTACCAGCCGCGACCTGCTCCTTGAGCGGGCCGCGCAGCTGGGTGTGGCCGTCAACCTGCTGGAGGTGGCGCCGGGCAACTGGCCCGACCTGGCGGCCCCCGCTGGCAGCCTGTATGTGTGGGACACCCCGCTGCAGGCCAAGGTGGTGGCCGGGCAGTTGAACACGGCCAACGCGGCATTCGTGCTGCAGACGTTGACCCGTGCGGGCCAGGGCTGCATCGACGGCGACTTTGCCGGCATGATCACCGCACCGGTGCACAAAGGCGTGATCAACGAATCCGGCATCGCCTTTTCCGGCCATACCGAATTCCTCGCGGAACTGACCCATACCGCTCAAGTGGTGATGATGCTCGCCACCCGCGGCCTGCGTGTGGCGCTGGTGACCACCCACTTGCCGCTGCGTGAAATCGCCGATGCCATCACTGCCGAGCGCGTGGAGCGTGTCACGCGCATCCTGCACAGCGACCTGCAACACAAATTCGGCATTGCCCAACCGCGCATCCTGGTCTGCGGGCTCAACCCCCACGCCGGTGAAGGCGGCCACTTGGGCCATGAAGAAATCGACATCATTGAACCAACACTAGAGCGCCTGCGCCAAGAAGGCATGGACCTACGCGGCCCATTGCCTGCAGACACTCTGTTCACCCCCAAATATCTGGAGCACTGCGATGCAGTGCTGGCGATGTACCACGACCAGGGGCTGCCCGTGCTGAAATACAAAGGCTTCGGCGCCGCAGTCAACGTGACACTGGGCCTGCCGATCATCCGCACCTCCGTCGACCATGGCACGGCCCTGGACCTCGCAGGCAGCGGCAAGATCGATACCGGCAGCCTGCACGTGGCCCTGGAAACCGCCTATCAGATGGCCGAGACCCGTATATGACTGAGCATTACCAACACCGGGCGCGCAAGCGTTTCGGGCAGAACTTCCTGCACGACGCTGGCGTGATCGATCGCATCCTGCGCTCAATCCACGCCAAGCCAGAAGACCGCCTGCTGGAAATCGGCCCGGGCCAGGGCGCGCTGACCCAGGGCCTGCTGGCCAGCGGCGGGCAACTGGACGTCGTGGAACTGGACAAGGACCTGATCCCGATCCTCAACCAGCAGTTCGCCGGCAAAGCCAACTTCAACCTGCACCAGGGCGACGCGCTGAAGTTCGACTTCAACAGCCTTGGCGCTGCGCCCAACAGCCTGCGGGTGGTGGGTAACCTGCCGTACAACATTTCCACGCCGCTGATTTTCCACCTGCTGAACAACGCCGGAATCATCCGAGACATGCACTTCATGCTGCAAAAGGAAGTGGTGGAGCGCCTGGCCGCAGGCCCTGGCGGTGGTGATTGGGGTCGTTTGTCGATCATGGTCCAGTATCACTGCCGCGTGGAGCACCTGTTCAACGTCGGTCCAGGCGCGTTCAACCCGCCGCCGAAGGTCGATTCGGCCATCGTACGCCTGGTGCCGCATGCCGTGCTGCCGCACCCGGCCAAGGACCACAAACTGCTGGAACGCGTCGTGCGGGAGGCGTTCAACCAGCGCCGCAAGACCTTGCGTAACACCCTCAAGGCCCTGCTGAGCAATGCCGAGATCGAAGCTGCCGGCGTTGATGGAAGCCTGCGCCCCGAGCAACTGGACCTGGCCGCGTTCGTGCGCCTGGCTGACCAGCTTGCCATACAGCCTGCATCCGAAGTGGAATAGGCCGTAAGAACTCGATGCAATCCAATGTGGGAGCGGGCTTGCTCGCGAATGCGCAGTATCAGTCACCAAATGTGTAACTGATGCACCGCCTTCGCGAGCAAGCCCGCACACATTTGCTCCGCGTTATACCGATAACGCTTGCCGGCTGCCCGACACATGTCTGGCCTAGCGCCCACCTCTTGGCCTAGACTGACTCGCATCTGCTGTCCTTCGCTTTTAAGGCCTCTTGCATGTCCGATCCTCGCTATCAGATAGACGTCAGCGTCGTCACCCGCTTCCTGGCGGACCAATCGCAACCCGAACATAACCGCTTCGCCTTTGCCTACACCATTACAGTGAAGAACAACGGGCTGGTGCCGGCCAAGCTGCTGTCGCGCCACTGGGTCATCACCGATGGCGACGGCCAGGTCGAGGAAGTGCGCGGGGCAGGCGTTGTCGGCCAGCAACCGTTGATCGACAGCGGCGCCAGCCACACTTATAGCAGCGGCACGGTGATGACCTCCAAGGTCGGCACCATGCAAGGCTCGTATCAAATGAAGGCCACTGACGGCCAACTGTTCGATGCAATCATCAAGCCCTTCCGCCTGGCCGTGCCAGGAGCCCTGCACTGATGGCGACGTATGCTGTCGGCGACCTGCAAGGCTGCCTGGACCCTCTCAAGCGCCTGCTGGATCGCGTAGCCTTCGACCCCGCAAATGATCGCTTGTGGTTGGTGGGCGACCTGGTCAACCGCGGCCCCCAGTCCCTGGAAACCCTGCGCTACCTCTATAGCCTGCGTGATTCTTTGGTATGCGTGCTGGGCAACCATGACCTGCACTTGCTTGCGGCCGGCAACAATATCGAGCGCCTCAAAAAAGGCGACACCCTGCGGGAAATCCTCGAAGCCCCGGACCGCGCTCAACTGCTCGACTGGCTGCGCCGGCAAAAACTCATGCACTACGACGAGGACCGCAACATGGCCTTGGTGCATGCCGGTATCCCGCCGCAGTGGACGCTGAAAAAAGCTCTCAAGTGCGCCGCCGAAGTTGAAAGTGCATTGGCCGATGACAACCTGTACACCGCTTACCTCGACGGCATGTATGGCAACGACCCGGTGAAGTGGGACAACGAGCTCACCGGCGTCGCCCGCCTGCGAGTGATCACCAACTATTTCACACGCATGCGCTTCTGCACGGCCGAAGGCAAACTGGACCTCAAGAGCAAGGAAGGTGCCGACAGCGCCCTCCCCGGCTATAAGCCCTGGTTCGCCTACAAGGAACGCAAGACCCGTGACACGAAGATCATCTTTGGTCATTGGGCCGCGCTGGAAGGCAAGTGCGATGAGCCCGGCGTGTTCGCCCTCGACACCGGTTGCGTGTGGGGCGGCGCCATGACCCTGATGAACATCGACACGGGCGAGCGCCAGGACTGCCAGTGCGAATCCCCCCTTTCCATTACCCAGCCGGCCGCCACCAAGCCATAGGAGCCCGCCATGACCGAATTCAAACGTATCCCCCCCGAACAAGCCCAGGCCCTGCGCGAGCAAGGTGCTGTAGTCGTCGACATCCGCGACCAGCCTACTTACGCCGCCGCCCACATCAGCGGCGCGCAGCATCTGGACAACGTCAACATCGCCGACTTCATACGCGCCGCCGACCTCGATGCGCCGTTGATCGTCGCCTGCTACCACGGCAATTCCAGCCAGAGCGCAGCCGCGTACTTGATCAGCCACGGTTTCTCTGACGTCTATAGCCTGGACGGCGGGTTTGAGCTGTGGCGTACGACCTATCCTGCGGAAATTTCTTCAGGCGATTCGCAATAATTTTTTTCACACCCCGCTACCCCGCGTGACGCTTGGGCTTGCGCCGTTTCTGACGAACGGCGCAGCCAAACTAATTGCGCATCGCGCCTTGACCTCCCGGATTCCGAACTATCCTTAAGCGCAGGCCATCCGAATCAGGGGAGAGCCGGTACACCGGCGTACGGGTCATCGGTAACGTTTCAGGGTGTTCTGGGGGGAAAACAGCCATTGGCGTGCGTCAATGACTGCCAGCATCGACTGATTGATCCGGCGTCGGCTCCACGTATCGAGCGAGGTGACGACGTCATGAGTATCTTTAGCCACTTCCAACAACGCTTCGCGTCCACACAGCAGGAAGAACTCACGCTTCAGGAGTATCTCGAGCTGTGCAAGCAGGACCGCAGCACCTACGCCTCTGCCGCCGAACGCCTGCTACTGGCGATTGGCGAGCCAGAACTGGTGGAAACCGCCAATAATTCGCGCCTGTCGCGGATATTTTCCAACAAGGTAATCCGCCGCTATCCGGCCTTTGAAGACTTCCATGGAATGGAAGAATGCATCGACCAGATCGTTTCCTACTTCCGCCATGCCGCCCAAGGCCTGGAAGAGAAGAAGCAGATCCTCTATCTGCTGGGCCCGGTCGGCGGCGGCAAGTCGTCCCTGGCGGAAAAACTCAAGCAATTGATCGAAAAGGTGCCCTTCTATGCGATCAAGGGCTCGCCCGTCTTCGAGTCCCCCTTGGGCCTGTTCAACGCCACGGAAGATGGCGCGATCCTCGAGGAAGACTTCGGTATCCCGCGGCGCTACCTCAACACCATCATGTCGCCCTGGGCCACCAAGCGCCTGGCCGAGTTCGGCGGTGATATCAGCCAGTTCCGCGTGGTGAAACTCTACCCGTCGATCCTCAACCAGATCGGCGTGGCCAAGACCGAACCGGGCGATGAAAACAACCAGGACATTTCTGCGCTGGTGGGCAAAGTCGATATCCGCAAGCTGGAAGAATTCCCGCAGAACGACGCCGATGCCTACAGCTATTCGGGCGCACTGTGCCGGGCCAACCAGGGCCTGATGGAATTCGTGGAGATGTTCAAGGCACCGATCAAGGTGCTGCACCCACTGCTCACCGCTACCCAGGAAGGTAACTACAACAGTACCGAAGGCCTTGGGGCGATTCCGTTTACCGGGATCCTGCTGGCTCACTCCAACGAATCGGAATGGCATACCTTCCGCAACAACAAGAACAACGAAGCCTTCATCGACCGGATCTATATCGTCAAGGTGCCGTACTGCCTGCGGGTCAGCGACGAAATCAAGATCTACGACAAACTGCTGTTCAACAGCTCCCTGGCCAAGGCCCATTGCGCGCCGGACACTCTGAAGATGCTTGCCCAGTTCACCGTGCTGTCGCGCCTCAAGGAGCCGGAGAACTCCAATATCTATTCGAAGATGCGCGTCTACGACGGCGAAAACCTCAAGGACACCGATCCCAAGGCCAAGTCGATCCAGGAATACCGTGACACGGCGGGTGTAGACGAAGGCATGAACGGTCTGTCGACGCGCTTTGCGTTCAAGATCCTGTCCAAGGTTTTCAACTTCGACCCCCACGAGATTGCCGCCAACCCGGTGCACTTGCTCTACGTGCTGGAACAGCAGATTGAACAAGAGCAGTTCCAGGCCGAAACCCGTGAGCGCTACCTGCGCTTCCTCAAGGAATACCTGGCGCCGCGCTACATCGAGTTCATCGGCAAGGAAATCCAGACCGCCTATCTGGAGTCCTACAGCGAATACGGCCAGAACATCTTCGACCGCTACGTGCTGTACGCAGATTTCTGGATCCAGGATCAGGAATACCGCGACCCGGAAACCGGCGAAATCCTCAATCGCGTGGCCCTCAACGAAGAGCTGGAAAAAATCGAGAAACCCGCCGGCATCAGCAATCCGAAGGATTTCCGCAACGAAATCGTCAACTTCGTACTGCGCGCCCGTGCCAACAACAACGGCAAGAACCCCACTTGGCTCAGCTACGAGAAGCTGCGGGTGGTCATTGAGAAGAAAATGTTTTCCAACACCGAGGACCTGCTGCCCGTCATCAGCTTCAACGCCAAGGCCAGCAAGGAGGATCAGCAAAAACACAACGACTTCGTCACACGCATGGTCGAGCGAGGCTACACCGACAAACAGGTACGACTGCTCTCCGAGTGGTACCTGCGGGTTCGCAAATCGCAGTAAGGCAGCGGCAAGCGCGCACTGCCAGGCATCCGGCCTGGCAGTTGACCGCTTGTCTCTAAGCTTCCAGCCCGCGGCTTGAAGCTTGTAACGTGAAGCTGCCCGGAGGGCTCCCCATGAGCTATGTGATCGACCGACGCCTCAATGGCAAGAACAAGAGCACGGTAAACCGTCAGCGTTTCCTGCGGCGTTACCGTGACCACATCAAAAAGGCGGTAGAAGAGGCCGTCAGCCGCCGCTCCATCACCGATATGGAGCATGGCGAACAAATCAGCATTCCCGGACGGGACATCGACGAACCGGTGCTTCACCATGGCCGCGGCGGCAAACAAACCGTGGTGCACCCCGGCAACAAGGAATTCACCACCGGCGAACATATCCAGCGCCCACAAGGCGGTGGCGGCGGCAAAGGTCCGGGCAAAGCCGGCAACTCTGGCGAAGGCATGGATGAATTCGTATTCCAGATCACTCAGGAAGAATTCCTCGAATTCATGTTCGAAGACCTCGAACTGCCCAACCTAGTCAAACGCAACCTGACCGGCACCGATACCTTCAAGACCGTACGCGCAGGGATCAGCAACGAGGGCAACCCGTCGCGCATCAACATCATCCGCACCCTGCGTTCAGCCCACGCACGGCGTATCGCCCTGTCCGGTAGCAGCCGCGCCAAACTCAAGCAGGCCAAGGAAGAGTTGGCCCGCTTGAAGCGCGAAGAACCGGACAACTTCGGCGATATCCAGGAAATAGAGGCGGAAATCGAAAAACTCAGCGCGCGCATCCACCGCGTGCCGTTCCTCGATACCTTTGACTTGAAATACAACCTGCTGGTCAAGCAACCCAACCCCAGCTCCAAGGCTGTGATGTTCTGCCTGATGGACGTTTCCGGCTCCATGACCCAGGCCACCAAGGACATCGCCAAGCGCTTCTTTATCCTGCTGTACCTGTTCCTGAAACGGAACTACGACAAGATTGACGTAGTGTTCATCCGCCATCACACCAGTGCCCGGGAAGTGGACGAAGAGGAGTTTTTCTACTCGCGGGAAACTGGCGGCACCATTGTTTCCAGCGCACTGAAGCTGATGCAGGAGATCATGGCCGAGCGCTACCCCGCCAACGAGTGGAACATCTATGCCGCACAGGCTTCCGACGGCGATAACTGGAACGACGACTCCCCAATCTGCCGGGACATTTTGATCAACCAGATCATGCCGTTCGTGCAGTACTACACTTACGTCGAAATCACCCCCCGTGAGCACCAGGCCCTGTGGTTCGAATACGAGCGCATCGGCGAAGCCTTTGCCGACACGTTCGCCCAGCAGCAACTGGTCTCGGCCGGCGATATCTACCCGGTCTTCCGTGAACTCTTCCAGCGCAGGTTAGTGACATGACCGCCAAAAAAGAGAACAAGCGCCAACCCATTTCCACTGGCTCCGAGTGGACCTTCGAACTGATCCAGGCCTATGACCGGGAAATCAGCCGTATCGCGGCGGGTTATGCCCTGGACACTTATCCCAACCAGATAGAAGTCATCACCGCTGAACAGATGATGGATGCCTATGCCTCGGTGGGCATGCCCTTGGGCTATCACCATTGGTCCTACGGGAAACACTTCCTCAGTACCGAGAAGTCCTACACACGCGGCCAGATGGGCCTGGCCTACGAGATCGTGATCAACTCCGACCCGTGCATCGCGTACCTGATGGAAGAAAACACCATCTGCATGCAGGCGCTGGTAGTAGCCCATGCCTGCTATGGGCATAACAGTTTCTTCAAGGGCAACTACCTGTTTCGAACCTGGACCGATGCCAGTTCGATCATTGATTACCTGGTGTTCGCCAAGCAATACATCATGCAGTGCGAGGAGCGCCACGGTATCGATGCGGTAGAAGACCTGTTGGACTCCTGCCATGCGCTGATGAATTACGGCGTTGACCGCTATAAACGCCCCTATCCGATTTCCGCAGAAGAGGAGCGCCTGCGCCAGAAGGAACGCGAGGAGCACCTGCAGAAACAGATCAACGACCTGTGGCGCACCATCCCCAAGCGCGCCGACAAGAACAGCGACAAGGACAATGCGCGCTTCCCCGCCGAACCTCAGGAAAACATCCTGTATTTCCTGGAAAAACACGCACCGCTGCTGGAGCCCTGGCAGCGTGAAATCGTGCGGATCGTACGCAAGATCGCGCAATATTTTTATCCACAGCGCCAAACCCAGGTGATGAACGAGGGCTGGGCAACCTTCTGGCATTACACCCTGATGAACGACCTGTACGACGAGGGCCTGGTCACTGACGGCTTTATGATGGAGTTCCTCACGTCCCATACCAGCGTGGTCTTCCAGCCAGGCTTCGACAGCCCGTATTACAACGGCATCAACCCCTATGCACTGGGTTTTGCCATGTACCGCGATATCCGCCGCATGTGCGAGCACCCCACCGAGGAAGACCGCCGCTGGTTCCCGGAAATCGCCGGCAGCGACTGGCTCTCGACCATCAAGTTCGCCATGAGCAGCTTCAAGGATGAGAGTTTCATCCTGCAGTACCTGTCGCCCCAGGTGATCCGCGACCTCAAGCTGTTCAGTATCCTGGACGACGACCTCAAGGACGACCTGGTAGTACCTGCCATCCACGACGAACCCGGCTACCGCATCATTCGCGAAACCCTGGCCGCGCAATACAACCTCGGTAACCGCGAACCTAACGTGCAGATCTACAGCATCGATGTGCGTGGCGACCGTTCGCTGACCTTGCGTCACCAGCAGCACGACCGCAAACCCTTGGGCGAATCCACTGAGGAAGTGCTCAAGCATCTGCATCGGCTCTGGGGCTTTGATATTCATCTGGAAACCCTGCAGGGCGACCAAGTGATGAAAACCCATCATGTGCCACCGCGCAGCGATCATAACGACAACGACTACGGCCGCCTCGACATGGCCGTCGTTCATCTCTGAAACAGCAAAGCCTCCATTGGCCAAGCTCAGGCGTTATCCTGTGCCGCTAATGGAGGCTTTTTCATGAAAATCTACAAAGTCGGCGGCGCCGTGCGTGATCGCCTACTGGGCATCAAGGTCACCGATATAGACCGCGTCGTCGTTGGCGCGACGGCCGAAGAGATGCTCGCCAAGGGTTATAAACCGGTGGGCGCCGATTTCCCGGTATTTCTCGACCCGAAGAACGGTGACGAATACGCCCTTGCTCGCACCGAACGCAAGAATGGCCGGGGTTACGGCGGCTTTATATTCCATGCGAGCCCCGACGTTACGCTGGAAGAAGACCTGATCCGGCGTGACCTGACCATCAACGCCATGGCGGAGGATGACGAGGGTAACCTGACTGATCCTTATCAGGGACAGCGCGATCTTGAAGCGCGTCTTTTACGGCATGTTTCTCCCGCGTTCGCCGAAGATCCCCTCCGCGTATTGCGCGTTGCGCGTTTCGCCGCGCGCTATGCGCCTCTTGGCTTCACAGTCGCCCCTGAGACTCTGGAGTTAATGCGCCAACTCAGTGAGTCCGGCGAGTTGGAGGCCCTTACCCCCGAGCGCAGTTGGAAGGAAATCTCACGGGCGCTGATGGAAGATCAACCCCAGGTATTTATCCAAGTACTGCGTGACTGCGACGCGCTGAAAACCTTGATGCCGGAGGTGGATGCGCTGTTCGGCGTGCCGCAGCCCGCAGCTCACCACCCGGAAATTGACACCGGCGTGCACACCTTGAGCGTGCTGGAACAAGCTGCCCTGCACAAGCAACCGCTGAGCGTGCGCTGGGCCTGCCTGCTGCACGACCTGGGCAAGGGCCTGACACCTGTGGATAAGTTGCCGCAGCACATTGCCCACGAATATCGCGGCTTGAAGCTGATCAAAGCGGTGAACGAGCGTTTCAAGGTGCCGAGGAATTGCCAGGAGTTGGCCTTGCTGGTGGGGCAATATCATACTCACGGGCATCGAGCGCTTGAACTCAAGGCCTCGACATTGCTGGAGTTGCTGCAAAGCTTCGACGTGTACCGTCGGCCGCAACGCTTTGAGGAGTTCGTGGTGGCCTGCGAAATGGACGCTCGTGGCCGCAAGGGTTTTGAACAGCGCAGTTATCCACAGGCCGATTATTTGCGCGGAGCGGCAAAGGCTGCACGCGAAGTGCCGGTCGCGCCGCTGCTAGAAAAGGGTTTCAAAGGTCCCGAACTGGGCGATGCGCTCAAGCGCGAACGGTTAAGCGCATTGAAAGCCTACAAGGAAAACCCCTTTCCTTAGGCGATGGCCGTTGTGGCGAGGGAGCTTGCTCCCGCGGGACCGGTCTGGCGCTCCAGTGCGAAGCGCTCCCAAGATAGTGGGGCTGCTGCGCAGCGGGAGCAAGCTCCCTCGCCACAACAAGCTCGGCGCCTACAAAAGAGCTTGTGGCGTGAGTGGTTGACCCTGCCACTCGAACGCCACAGGTGCCAATACCTGATCAATCTGCGCGTCTCGCCATAACTCGGCCATTGTCTTGCCCGCCTCAGGGTGCATACGGTCCGGCGCCATCATCGACAGCGGCCACAACACAAAGGCGTTTTTCAGGATTTCGGCTCGCGGCAAGATCAAGCCATCGAAATTACCCACCAGATCGCCATACAACAACACATCGATATCCAGCGGCAGGCCTTTGCGGTCTGGCGCGTAGCGGCCATTGTCAGCCTCGATGGATTTCAAGCGACGATCCAACTCCATCAACGGCAGGTCGGTATAAGCCGACACCACCAGATTGAAAAACGGCCCACTTTTGATCCCCACCGGCTGGCTTTCGAACACCGCCGAACAGCGCATATCCGTCAAGAAACCCGCCAACGCATCCAAGCCGGCACATAGACGAGCCTCGCGGTCGATATTGCTGCCAAGCCCGAGGTAAACCTGAGTCAACGACATCCGCGCTCGATCTCCACGCCCACGCCCTTGGCAGCCGGTACCGCGCCGGGCTTGGTCAACTTGAGGTGCAGCCAGGGAATCTGGAACTCACTCATCAGCACTTCGGCCAGACGCTCGGCAAAGGTTTCCACCAGTTGGTACTGGGACTGCTCGGCAAAGGCCTGGATACGCGCAGACACCCTGGCGTAATCCAGTGCCAGGGTCAGGTCATCACCGGCCGCAGCTGGGCGATTATCCCAGGCGAAGCTCAGGTCCAGGCGCAGGCATTGCCGGATTCCGCGCTCCCAGTCGTAAGCCCCGATCACGGTGTCGACTTCCAGGCCTTCGATAAACACTCTGTCCAAGCACTTTTCTCCGCAGCACGACAAGGGCGCGATGCCCCGTTAGAATCAGGGCGTCCTCGCCCGGAATAGTTAGCATGTTTTGGTCACTGGCGATTTTCGCCTACCTGCTCGGCTCGCTGTCCTTCGCCATTTTGCTCAGCCGCTTGACGGGAAACCCCGATCCGCGAATGAGTGGCTCAGGCAATGCCGGCGCCACCAATATGTTGCGCCTGGCCGGCAAGAAACTCGCCGTCCTGACCTTGCTGGGCGACGTTTGCAAAGGCCTGCTGCCCGTGCTGATCGCCAGCCTCGTCGGCCTTGGCTTGCAGCAGCAAGCCTGGGTGGGCCTATGTGCCGTCCTGGGCCACCTGTTCCCGTTGTACTTCCGTTTTCGCGGCGGCAAGGGCGTAGCCACGGCGGCCGGCATGCTGCTGGGTATTTACCCTCCTGCGGCGTTACTGGCCATGCTCGCCTGGCTGCTGACGTTCTACCTGACCCGTACCAGCTCGCTGGCCGCGCTGATTGCTACGCCGCTGACCCTGCCGTTGCTGGCCTGGCAGGAACCGCAAGCGCTGTTACCGATGAGCGTGCTGACACTGCTGATCGTCTGGCGCCACCGCGGCAATCTACGCGACCTGTTTGCCGGGCGCGAACGGCATTTTTAAATATCCCGCCTGGACTCGGCGCCCTTGAACCTTACAACGGCGGCAATTGTTCCATCGGCCAGCGCGCCTGCACGCTGATCGCCAGGCTTTCGTGCTGTCCGGCCTGCAAGCGCTGGCAACCGGCATAGGCGATCATTGCGCCGTTGTCAGTGCAGAACTCAGGGCGTGCGTAGAACACATTGCCATTCATGTCGCCGAGCATTTTTTCCAGGGAACTGCGCAACGCCTTGTTGGCGCTGACGCCGCCTGCGATCACCAGCCGCTTCATGCCCGCCTGTTTCAGGGCGCGCTTGCACTTGATGGTCAAAGTCTCCACCACAGCCTGCTGGAACGCCAGCGCGATGTCGCAACGGGCTTGCTGGCCGTCGTCCCCGGCGCTGACGCTCTGCTGCCAGGTGTTCAAGGCAGAGGTTTTCAAGCCGCTGAAACTGAACATCAAGCCAGGACGATCACACATCGGCCGCGGGAAGGTGTAGCGACCGGCAACGCCGTTCTCGGCAAGGCGGGCGATTTCCGGACCACCCGGATAATTAAGTCCCATCATCTTCGCGGTTTTGTCGAACGCTTCACCGGCGGCATCGTCCAGCGACTCGCCCAACAGTGTGTATTGGCCGATCCCGTCCACCTGAACCAGCTGCGTATGCCCCCCCGAAACCAACAAAGCGACGAACGGGAACTCCGGCGGTGTTTTTTCCAGCATGGGCGCCAACAAATGGCCTTCCATATGGTGCACACCAAGGGCAGGAATGCCCCAGGCAAACGCCAACGCCTGGGCGCAAGAGGCCCCAACCAGCAGGGCCCCGACCAATCCGGGGCCGGCGGTGTAAGCGATGGCATCGATCTCGGTTGCCACACAGCCGGCCTCATCCAGCACCTGGCGGATCAACGGCAGCATGCGCTTGACGTGATCGCGGCTGGCAAGCTCCGGCACCACGCCGCCATAGGCGCGATGCAGGTCGATCTGACTGAACAGTGCATCGGCCAAAAGCCCGCGTTCACTGTCGTATAGTGCGACTCCGGTTTCGTCGCAGGAGGTTTCAAGTCCCAGTACTAGCATGGGTTTGCGCCTTGTAGAGGCTGAATTCGAAGGCGCGCATAATAGTCGCCACTCCCCCTCCCGACTAGCGGTTTTCGATCAGAGGCTTTGCATTCCGGGCAATGAGGGGTTAACATCCGCAACCCTTAAAAACCGACGACCTCAGCCGCGAATTTTTTGCGACGAGAACGTTGATTCCCGGTAATGAAAGAAGGTAGCTCTGGATGCCAGCCGTCAAAGTAAAAGAGAACGAACCCTTCGACGTAGCTCTGCGTCGTTTCAAGCGCTCCTGCGAAAAAGCCGGTGTTCTGGCTGAAGTTCGTAGCCGCGAATTTTATGAGAAGCCAACTTCTGAGCGTAAGCGCAAAGCAGCAGCCGCTGTTAAGCGTCACGCTAAGAAAGTTCAGCGCGAACAGCGCCGCGCCGTTCGTCTGTACTAATACACAGACGTTCGTAGCAAGCTTCTGCCAAGCCCGGCCCTCAGCCGGGCTGTTGGCATTTGCGGATATCGCTTGATGCTTCACCGTCGACGCCGCACATGCGACCGAGACACTGCTTCACACGTCAGGGCTGGCTCTTTTGCCAGCGGTGCACGTCTCTTCTGACGAGCCTAACAAGGCTACTGACGAGCACACCTATTCTTCAAACAGACGATCAACTGTATCGGCTGTGCCCAACGATGCGTTTCCGAGGCCGCCATTGGCCTAGACCGGACGCCCGGGCAACATTTCCATGCCGAAGACTGATCAGAAACTATCCTCAGTAAATATTCGGCAGATACACTCCCTGATGACCCATGCAGACGATGATGATCGAGCACCCCTTACGTGCGCTTGAACACGTCACGGGCCCTCATTTACACGCAGTGATGACGAGAACGCCATGGCCGGGCTGATTCCCCAGAGCTTTATTGACGACCTTCTGAACCGCACCGACATCGTCGATGTTGTCAGCTCACGCGTACAGCTGAAAAAAGCCGGCAAAAACTACACCGCCTGCTGCCCTTTTCATAAAGAAAAAACCCCATCCTTCAGCGTCAGCCCCGACAAGCAGTTCTATTACTGCTTCGGTTGCGGCGCGGGCGGGAATGCCCTGGGCTTCCTGATGGACCACGACAACCTGGACTTCCCCCAGGCTGTCGAGGACCTGGCGAAAGCCGCCGGCATGGAAGTGCCCCGCGAAGAAAGTGGCCGGCCGCACAAACCGCGGCAACCCACCGATTCGCCGCTGTATCCGCTGCTCACCGCTGCTGCCGATTTTTACCGCCAGGCACTCAAGAGCCATCCGCAGCGCAAGGCCGCTGTCGATTACCTTAAAGGGCGCGGCCTCACCGGCGAAATCGCTCGGGACTTCGGCCTCGGCTTCGCTCCGCCGGGCTGGGACAATCTGTATAAACACCTGAGCAGCGATACCCTCCAGCAAAAGGCCATGATCGATGCCGGCCTGCTGGTGGAAAACGCCGAGACCGGCAAGCGCTATGACCGCTTCCGCGACCGGGTGATGTTCCCGATCCGCGACAGCCGTGGCCGCATCATCGCCTTCGGCGGCCGTGTACTCGGGGACGACAAGCCCAAGTACCTGAACTCTCCGGAGACCCCGGTGTTCCACAAGGGCCAGGAACTCTACGGCCTGTTCGAGGCGCGCAAGAACAACCGCAACCTCGACGAGATCATCGTGGTTGAAGGCTATATGGACGTGATCGCCCTGGCCCAACAAGGCTTGCGCAACGCGGTCGCGACCCTCGGCACCGCCACCAGCGAAGAACATTTGAAGCGCCTGTTCCGCGTCGTGCCCAGCGTGCTGTTTTGCTTCGACGGCGACCAGGCGGGCCGCAACGCCGCCTGGCGCGCGCTCGAAGCCACGCTGTCGAGCCTGCAGGATGGGCGCCGCGCACGCTTCCTGTTCCTGCCCGAAGGCGAAGACCCGGACACCCTGGTGCGCTCGGAAGGTACCGACGCATTCCGCGCACGTATCAATCAACATGCGCAGCCGCTGGCGGATTATTTTTTCCAGCAGCTGACCGAAGAAGCCGACCCGCGCTCCCTCGAAGGCAAGGCCCATATGGCCACCCTCGCGGCGCCGCTGATCGACAAAGTCCCGGGCGCTAATTTGCGCACGCTGATGCGCCAGCGCCTGCTGGAGATCACTGGTTTAAGCGGTGAAGCCGTAAGCCAGCTGGTGCACAGCGCCCCGCAGGATGCACCGCCAGCCTACGACCCCGGCATGGATTACGACGCCATGCCGGACTATGCCGACTTCCACCAACCTCAGGAGGCCTTCGCCCCCCAACAGGAATGGACGCCGAAGAAGCCCGGCGCCGGCGGCAAGAAGTGGGACAAAAAGCCCTGGAGCAAAAACGGCAAACGCGGTGATCGCGATGAAGCCTACGCACCACGCACGCCCGTAGCGGTGGAAGCCCCCACATTGATTGCACTGCGCACACTGATTCATCACCCGCAATTGGCCGGTAAGGTTGAAAGTGCCGACCACTTTGCCAACGAGAGCAATACCTATGCTCAGGTGCTTATCGCACTGATCGAAGCCGTGCAGAAAAACCCTAAGCTAAACTCAATCCAGTTGATGGCTCGCTGGCATGGCACGGAACAGGGCCGTTTATTGCGGGCACTGGCGGAAAAGGAGTGGCTAATTGACGGAGACAACCTTGAACAACAGTTTTTAGACACCATTAATAGGTTATCCGCGGGTCAACACACTCAGACCCTCGATGAACTTATCAAGAGAGCGAGGCAGCCGGGATTATCGGCTGAAGAGCAGATTCAGATAGCAAAACAGATGCGCGACCTCTTAAAACAGAATGTTTACGCATCAAACCCGACCTCAGCTGGCGTGTGAGGTCATAGCTCGGGTATAATCCTCGGCTTGTTTTTTGCCCGCCAAGACCTTCAGTGGATAGGGTGTTATGTCCGGAAAAGCGCAACAGCAGTCTCGTATCAAAGAGTTGATACTTCTTGGTCGTGAGCAGGGTTACCTGACTTACGCGGAGGTCAACGACCACCTGCCTGAGGATATTTCAGATCCTGAGCAGGTGGAAGACATCATCCGCATGATTAACGACATGGGGATCAACGTATTCGAAGTCGCGCCAGATAAGGATTCCCTTATGCTGGCCGACGCTGATACCGACGAGGCCGCCGCTGAGGAAGCTGCTGCCGCGCTGGCTGCAGTAGAGACCGATATCGGCCGCACGACAGACCCTGTGCGCATGTATATGCGCGAAATGGGTACCGTCGAGCTGCTGACACGCGAAGGCGAGATCGAAATCGCCAAGCGTATCGAAGAGGGTATCCGTGAAGTGATGGGCGCCATTGCGCACTTCCCTGGCACGGTTGACCACATTCTCGCCGAGTACACCCGCGTCACCACCGAAGGTGGCCGCCTGTCCGACGTCCTGAGCGGTTATATCGACCCGGACGACGGCATTGCGCCGCCTGCCGCCGAAGTACCGCCGCCTGTTGATGCGAAAGCCGCAAAAGCGGACGACGACTCCGACGACGACGAAGCTGAAAGCAGCGACGACGAAGAAGAAGCCGAAAGCGGTCCAGACCCGGTCATCGCGGCCCAGCGCTTCGGTGCGGTTTCCGATCAAATGGAAATCACCCGCAAGGCCCTGAAGAAGCACGGTCGCGGCAACAAGCAGGCAATTGCCGAGCTGGTGGCCCTGGCTGAGCTGTTCATGCCGATCAAGCTGGTGCCCAAGCAATTCGAAGGCCTGGTTGAGCGTGTTCGCAGTGCTCTTGAGCGTCTGCGTGCCCAAGAGCGTGCGATCATGCAGCTCTGTGTGCGTGATGCGCGCATGCCGCGTACCGATTTCCTGCGCCAGTTCCCGGGCAACGAAGTTGACGAAAGCTGGAGCGACGCACTGGCCAAGGGCAAGGCGAAATACGCCGAAGCCATAGGTCGCCTGCAGCCCGATATCATCCGTTGCCAGCAGAAGCTGACCGCGCTTGAGACCGAAACCGGCCTGACGATTGCAGAAATCAAAGACATCAACCGTCGCATGTCGATCGGTGAGGCCAAGGCCCGCCGCGCGAAAAAAGAGATGGTTGAAGCGAACTTGCGTCTGGTGATCTCCATCGCCAAGAAGTACACCAACCGTGGCCTGCAGTTCCTTGATCTGATCCAGGAAGGCAACATCGGCTTGATGAAGGCGGTGGACAAGTTCGAATACCGTCGCGGCTACAAGTTCTCGACTTATGCCACCTGGTGGATCCGTCAGGCGATCACTCGCTCGATCGCCGACCAGGCCCGCACCATCCGTATTCCGGTGCACATGATCGAGACCATCAACAAGCTCAACCGAATTTCCCGGCAGATGTTGCAGGAAATGGGTCGCGAACCGACTCCGGAAGAGCTGGGCGAACGCATGGAAATGCCTGAGGATAAAATCCGCAAGGTATTGAAGATCGCTAAAGAGCCGATCTCCATGGAAACGCCGATTGGTGATGACGAAGACTCCCATCTGGGCGACTTCATCGAAGACTCGACCATGCAGTCGCCAATCGATGTCGCCACTGTTGAGAGCTTGAAAGAAGCGACTCGCGACGTACTGTCCGGCCTCACTGCCCGTGAAGCCAAGGTACTGCGCATGCGTTTCGGCATCGACATGAATACCGACCACACCCTTGAGGAAGTCGGTAAGCAGTTTGACGTGACCCGTGAGCGGATCCGTCAGATCGAAGCCAAGGCGCTGCGCAAGTTGCGCCACCCGACGCGAAGCGAGCATCTGCGCTCCTTCCTCGACGAGTGATACCAGAACCCCCGGCCCAGGCCGGGGGTTTTGCTTTCTACCGATTGCTTTGACAGATTAACTGCCCCGCACCACCCCACCCTCGCAATGCCCGTCTACACTCGAGACATTCCCCGTGCCATAACGAGACCGTTATGCCCAGATTGCCGACCGTGATACTGCTGTCGCTGCTGACCTGGACCGCAACGGCTGGCGCGTTGACTCTTACGGATGATGAGCGTAGCTGGTTGGCGGACCATCAGGAGCTGCGCCTAGGCGTGGATGCGTCTTGGCCACCTTTTGAATATCGCGATGAAAATGGCCGATATCAGGGCTTGGCAGCCGATTACGTACGCCTGCTCCAGGACCGCCTGGGTGTGCGTATCAAACTGATCGAACCGGTTAACTGGACCGCGGTGCTTGAACAAGCCCGCAATAATCAGCTCGACCTGCTGCCGGGCATCATGTCCACCCCCGAACGCCAAAACTTCCTGGCGTTCACACGCCCCTATCTCGACTTTCCCATCGTCATCCTGGCCCATGAAGGCGGCGCGAAACCACGCAGCCTCAAGGATTTGTACGGGCTTAAAATTGCCGTGGTGGAAAACTACGCGCCCCATGAATTGCTCCGCACTCACCATCCGGACCTGAATCTGGTCGCCCTGCCCAACGTCAGTTCGACGCTGCAAGCCCTGGCCACCGATGAAGTGGATGCCGTTGTCGGCGACCTCGCCTCCAGCGTCTGGAGCCTGCGCCAACTCAAGCTCGACGGCCTGTACGTCAGCGGCGAAACGCCCTACCGCTACCAACTGGCGATGGGTGTCCCGCGGGATGAAAAAATCCTGGTGGGCATCCTGGACAAAGTCCTCGCCGACCTCAGCTCAGCCGAAACGGATGCAATCCAGCAACATTGGGTCGGCAGCTTCACTGATCACCGCACCTTCTGGGCTGACCTACTCACGTACGGCCTGCCAGCGGTGCTGCTGTTGAGTACGGTACTGGCGATCGTCATTCGGATCAATCGCCGGCTCAGCTCGGAAATTTCCCGCCGGGTCGCCCTTGAGCAAGAATTGCGTAGCAGCGAGTACCACTATCGCGGCTTGGTGGAGAGCTTGTCCGCCATTGCCTGGGAAGCAAGCATCAGCGATTTCACCTACAGCTATGTGTCGCCCCATGCCGAAGACCTGCTCGGCTATCCCCGCGCCCATTGGCTGATTCCAGGCTTCTGGCGCAACATCATCCATCCCGCTGACCTGACCCGCGCCGAGGCCTATTGCTATCGGGAAACTCGAGCCAACCGTGATCACAGTATTGATTACCGGGTCATCACCGCCGATGGCCGCTGCCTGTGGGTACGCGACATTGTCAGCCTGATCGAACACGGCCACGAGCCAGTGCTGCGCGGCCTGATGATCGACATCAGCGAAGCCAAGCGCACCGAGGAAGCCCTGCAACTGTCCGAGCAGAAATTTGCCTCGGTGTTTCAGCAGTGTCCGGACATCCTGGTGATTGCTCGGTTGTCTGATGGTTGTTTGCTGGAGGTCAACAAGGCATTCGAGGACCAGATTGGCCTGAGCTTTGATGAGGTCGTGGGCAAAACCGCCTCAGATCTGAATATATGGGGCATTCAGGGCGTCGGTCCGGATTTGCTGCAGCGGGTACAGACCACCAGTATCCGTAACCTGGAAATGTCCTTTCTGCGCAGCAATGGCCAGGCCTTTACCGGGCTGATCTCAGCCGAGCCATTCCAACTCGACACCACCGAAGCCTTGGTGGTGGTGGTGCGGGACATCACCCAGCTCAAGGAAACCCAACAGCGACTGCAAACCTCCGAAGAAAAGTTTGCCAAAGCCTTCCATGCCTCCCCAGATGGCTTACTGCTAAGCCGCCAGAGCGACGGCCTGCTGATCGAAGTTAACGAGGGTTTCAGCCACCTGACCGGCTTCACCAGCGCCTCTTCACTCGACCAATCAGCTTTGGACCTGGGCATCTGGGTCGACCTCAACGAACGCAAGCACATGCTGGAATTGATGCAGCGCGACGGCTTTGTCCGCGATTTCATCTGTCATATCCGTCGTGCCGATGGCCAGATTCGCCTCTGCGAAGTGTCCAGCCGCCCACTGCCGATTGGCGACGAAGACTGCATGCTGACCATCGCCCGGGACATCACCGAACGCCAGTTGATGCAGGAAAAACTGCAGCAGGCCGCCACGGTGTTCGAAAGCACCGCCGAAGGCGTCTTGATCACCGACACACGACAGAACATCAGCGCCGTCAACCGCGCCTTCACGGAGATAACCGGCTACAGCGAGGTTGAAGCCCTTGGCCATACCCCGCGCTTGCTCGCCTCCGGCCTGCACGACAGCGCGTTCTATGCGGCAATGTGGCACCAGTTGACGACCCATGGCCACTGGCAAGGAGAGATCTCCAACCGCCGCAAGAACGGCGAGGTGTATCCGAGCTGGCTGACCATCAGCGCTGTGCGTAACCGCGAGCAATTGGTCACGCACTTCGTTGCTGTGTTTGCCGACATCTCCAGCCTCAAGCTGGCCCAGGCCCGCCTGGATTATCAGGCCCACCACGACCCATTGACTGGCCTGCCCAACCGCACCTTGTTTGAAAACCGGTTGCAGGCCGCACTCAACGGCCAGCAGGAAAGTGGTAAACAGGGCGCGGTGCTGTTTCTCGACCTCGACCGCTTCAAGCACATCAACGACAGCCTCGGCCACCCGGTCGGCGACCTGCTGCTCAAAGACATCGCCGTACGCCTCAAGGAACAGTTGCGGGACGTGGACACCGTTGCTCGCTTGGGCGGCGACGAATTCATCATCCTGCTGCCCGGCTTGCAACAGGCCAGCGACGCCCAGCACTTGGCGAACAAACTGCTCGACTGTTTTACCCCGCCATTCCAGGCCGGCGAGCATGAGTTCTTCATAAGCGCGAGTATCGGCACCAGTCTGTATCCGCAAGACGGTACCGACGTCGCCACCCTGGTCAAAAATGCCGACGCCGCGATGTATCGCTCCAAAGCCAAGGGGCGCAACCGGGTCGAGCGCTACACCCGCGACCTGACCGCCCAGGCCAATGAACGCGTAGCGCTGGAGCACGAACTGCGCCGCGCCATCGAACGTGAAGAATTGAGCCTGTATTACCAACCCAAACGCAGCCTGGTCACCCAACAACTGATCGGCGCCGAAGCCTTGATCCGTTGGCACCACCCGACCTTGGGCGAGGTCCCGCCCGAGCACTTTATTGCCCTGGCCGAAGAGAACGGCATGATCCTGCAAATCGGCGACTGGGTACTGGAACAGGCGTGCCGGCAGTTGCACGCCTGGCAAGCGGCTTTCAAGGATTTCGGCCCACTGTCGGTCAACCTTGCAGGCGCGCAACTGCGTCACCCCAACCTGCTATCACGCATCGAACAACTGCTGCGCGATTACCACCTCGACCCCGGCTGCCTGCAGCTGGAGATCACCGAAAACTTCATCATGAGCCAAGCCGAAGAAGCACTGGCGGTGTTGCACCAACTCAAGCGCCTGGGTGTACAGCTGGCAATCGATGATTTCGGCACCGGCTACTCGTCCCTCAGCTACCTCAAACGCCTGCCCCTGGACTTCCTCAAGATCGATCAATCCTTCGTCCGCGGCTTGCCCGACGACCCTCACGATGCAGCCATCGTGCGCGCCATCATCGCCCTTGGCCACAGCATGCAATTCACCATCATCGCCGAAGGCGTGGAAACCCCGGCACAACAAGCATTCCTCGCAAGCGAGGGGTGTGAACAGATGCAAGGCTACATCGTCAGCCTGCCCCTGCCACCGGAGCTTTTTGCCGCCAGCTTCCTTCGTACACGGCACAAGGATTTTTCGGATGGCACAGTGAACAAACCATCGCTATAATCCGCGACCTACTGAGGGCCTATAGCTCAGTTGGTTAGAGCAGGGGACTCATAATCCCTTGGTCGTAGGTTCGAGTCCTACTGGGCCCACCATACTTAAAGCCGCGCACTGCGCGGCTTTTGCGTATCTGGCATCACGGTTCTTTCAGCCAGGCCAAGCCTGTACCATGCTTGCCCATTGCCCCCGCACCGGAGCCCCCCTTGCCCGTCCTAGACGAAATCGACCGCCAACTGATCGCCGCCCTGCAGCTCAACGCCCGTGAAAGCGTGGCCATGCTCGCCAGGCAGTTGGGCATCGCCCGCACCACCGTCACGTCGCGTCTGGCCCGCCTGGAGAAAACCCAGGTCATCACCGGTTACGGCGTGCGCCTGGGCCAGCGCGTTGCGGATGGTGGGTTGCAGGCTTACGTGGGCGTTACCGTGCAACCCCGCTCCGGCAAAGAGGTATTGCGCAGGCTGAGCGCCATGGCGCAAGTGCAGCAGCTGTGCGCGGTGAGTGGGGAGTTCGATTACGTGGCTTGGCTGCGCACCGATTCGCCGGAGCAACTGGACCAATTGCTGGACCAGATCGGCAGTGTCGACGGCGTGGAGAAAACCACCACCTCGATCATCCTCAGTAACAAATTGGATCGCGGACAACCAATCTGACCGCTTAACTCGTCACATTGACTAAAACTAGCGCAATCCGACGACATATTGCGCCTTATTAACGCGCGCAACGTTCCCTAAACTGGCTGCCATCTTTTCCTATACTCAACGGGCCCTCCTCCCGCCGAGCCGTCAGTAAGGTCAGCCATGAGCATTCCGTCCAGCACTCTCAGCAAGCCCAATCGCCACCCGGGCGATGGCAAGAAACCCATCACCATCTTCGGCCCGGATTTCCCGTTTGCCTTTGATGACTGGATCGAACACCCCGCCGGGCTGGGCAGTATTCCTGCGGCTAATCACGGCGCCGAAGTGGCGATCGTCGGCGCCGGGATCGCGGGCCTGGTGGCGGCCTACGAGCTGATGAAACTCGGGCTCAAGCCCGTGGTGTATGAAGCCTCGAAGATGGGTGGCCGCTTGCGCTCGCAGGCCTTTGAAGGCGCCGAAGGCATCATCGCCGAGCTGGGCGGCATGCGGTTCCCGGTGTCGTCCACGGCGTTCTACCATTACGTGGACAAACTGGGACTGGAAACCAAGCCCTTTCCCAACCCGCTGACGCCGGCGTCTGGCAGCACTGTGATCGATCTGGAAGGCCAGACTCACTACGCGCAAAAACTTTCCGATTTACCGGCACTGTTCCAGGAAGTCGCCGATGCCTGGGCCGACGCCTTGGAGGCCGGTTCGCAGTTCGGCGATATCCAGCAGGCAATCCGCGACCGCGACGTGCCACGGCTCAAGGAACTGTGGAACAAGCTCGTGCCGCTGTGGGATGACCGTACCTTCTACGACTTCGTCGCCACCTCCAAAGCCTTCGCCAAATTGTCCTTCCACCACCGCGAGGTGTTTGGCCAGGTCGGTTTCGGCACCGGCGGCTGGGACTCGGACTTCCCCAACTCCATGCTGGAAATCTTCCGCGTGGTGATGACCAACTGCGATGATCATCAACACTTGATCGTCGGTGGCGTGGCACAAGTGCCCATGGGCATCTGGCGCCATGTGCCGGAACGCTGCGCCCACTGGCCGGCCGGCACCAGCCTGAGCTCGTTGCATAGAGGTGCACCACGGGCCGGCGTGAAGCGCATTGCCCACGCCGCCGATGGCCGTTTCGCCGTTACCGACAACTATGGCGACACCCGTGAATACGCGGCGGTGCTGACCACCTGCCAAAGCTGGCTGCTGACCACCCAGATCGAATGCGACGAAACCCTGTTCTCACAAAAAATGTGGATGGCCCTGGATCGCACTCGCTACATGCAGTCCTCGAAAACCTTCGTGATGGTTGATCGCCCATTCTGGAAAGACAAAGACCCGCAAACCGGGCGCGACCTGATGAGCATGACCCTCACCGACCGCCTTACCCGTGGCACCTACCTGTTCGATAACGGTGACGACAAGCCGGGGGTGATCTGCCTGTCCTACTCGTGGATGAGCGACGCGCTGAAGATGCTGCCCCAGCCCATCGACAAGCGGGTGAAACTGGCCCTGGATGCACTGAAGAAGATCTACCCCAAAGTCGACATCAAGGCGCGCATCATCGGCGACCCGATCACCGTATCCTGGGAGGCCGATCCGCATTTCCTCGGGGCCTTCAAAGGTGCCTTGCCCGGTCACTATCGTTACAACCAACGGATGTATGCGCACTTCATGCAGAAGGATATGCCCGCCGAACAACGCGGGATATTCATCGCGGGTGATGATGTATCGTGGACGCCTGCCTGGGTCGAAGGCGCGGTACAAACCTCGCTCAACGCGGTATGGGGCATCATGAACCACTTCGGTGGCAGCACCCACCCGGAGAACCCAGGCCCAGGCGACGTGTTCGATGAAATAGGGCCAATCGCCCTGGCAGAATAAGGAGTTGAGCATGCGTGTCGCCCTGTACCAATGTCCGCCGCTGCCGCTGGATGTGGCCGCCAACCTGCAGCGCCTGCATCAACTGGCCCATGAGGCACACGGCGCCGATGTGCTGGTGCTGCCAGAGATGTTCCTCACCGGCTATAACATTGGCGCCGAAGCCGTTGGCGCACTGGCCGAGGCACAGGATGGGCCATCGGCGCAGGCGATTGCCGAACTGGCGCAAAGTGCCGGGCTGGCGATCCTGTATGGCTACCCGGAACGGGCCGAAGACGGCCAGGTCTACAACGCCGTGCAGTTGATCGACGCCCTGGGCACGCGCCTGTGCAACTACCGCAAGACCCACTTGTTTGGCGATCTTGACCATTCGATGTTCAGCGCCGGCCCCGATGATTTTCCGGTGGTGGAATTGAACGGTTGGAAGGTGGGCATGCTGATTTGCTACGACCTGGAGTTTCCGGAAAACACCCGGCGCCTGGCCCTCGCCGGTGCCGAACTGATTCTGGTGCCCACCGCCAATATGGTGCCGTTCGACTTTGTTGCCGACGTCACCGTGCGGGCGCGAGCCTTTGAAAACCAGTGTTTTGTGGCCTATGCCAACTACTGCGGGCACGAAGGCGAGATTCACTACTGCGGGCAAAGCAGCATTGCCGCGCCGGACGGCCAGCGAATTGCCCAGGCCGGCCTGGATGAAGCCTTGATCGTCGGCACCCTGAATCACCAATCTATTGTCGACGCCCGCGTCGCCAACCACTATCTGCAAGACCGTCGCGCCGAACTCTACGGCGCACTGCACAAGCCCTGACCCATTGGGTTTGCTAGCATAGGCACTTCCCACGCCTCGGAAGTGCCCATGCCTGCGCCGGTTCACCCTCATCCCCTTCACCTGACCCTCGCCAATGGCCTGCGGGTTTGCCTGCGCCATGCGCCACGCTTGAAACGCTGCGCCGCCGTTTTACACGTGGCTGCCGGCAGCCATGACGTGCCATTGGCCTGGCCTGGGCTGGCGCATTTTCTTGAGCACTTGTTGTTTCTCGGTACCGAGCGTTTTCCAGCCGGCGAAGGGCTGATGGCCTACGTGCAGCGCCACGGTGGGCAGGTCAACGCCAGCACCCGTGAGCGCACCACCGAGTTCTTCTTTGAACTGCCGGTGCCGGTTTTTGCAGACGGGCTGGCGCGTTTGGCGGATATGCTGGCTCACCCGCGCCTGGCCCTCGACGATCAACAACGTGAACGCGAAGTGCTGGAGGCGGAGTTCATCGCCTGGTCCCAGGATGCCAAGGCCCAACAGCAAGTGGCGCTGCTGCAAGGCTTGGCGGCGGATCATCCCCTGCGCGGTTTTCATGCCGGCAACCGCGACAGCCTGCCGGTGGAAAGCGACGACTTTCAGCATGCCTTGCGAGGGTTCCATACACGCTTTTATCAAAGCGGGCAGATGACCTTGAGCCTCGCCGGTCCACAATCGCTGGCCGACCTGCAGGCCTTGGCCCAGCAGTTCAGTGACCAACTGACGCCCGGCCCATTGCACCCGCAGGCCGCTCCACCGGCCTTGATGCATGGCCCGGCACACCGTTATCAGCACGTCGCCGGCCAACACCTGCATCAGGTCATTACCTGTAACGCGCCACGGGAAGCGCTGGCGTTTCTCTGCACCTGGCTCAACGCCTCGGCCGCCGGTGGGTTGCTCGCCGAGCTGCAAGCACGACGACTGGCCACCGCGCTGCAGGCGTCCGTGCTGTACCAATTCGCGGATCAAGCCGTGCTGGATATCCACTTCACTCTCGGCAGCGCGCGCGAACCGGCCACGTCGATCGAAGAGTTGCTGCACGACTGGCTGAGTTTCTTCGCACACAGCGACTGGACAGCATTACGCGAAGAGTTCGCCTTGCTCAATGCTCGCCAGCAACAGGTCCAAGGCGCCCTGGCGTTGGCGCGCAACGATGCCCAAGACCTGTCGGAACAAGGCGCCGCAGCCCTCAAGGCCATGCTCGATTCACTGCACCTGCCCGCCTCCCGGCACCTTTGGCAACTGCCGCCCAATAACCCTTTGCTTCGTGCGCCCGCCAAGGAAGAACGCGCCGGCCTGATTCGCGGCCAAACCAGCGCCCACCGTGGCTTGCGTACCTTTGCCCAGGATCGCTCACGGGGCCGACGGGAGCTGTCAGCGTTGACCTTCAGCCAGGCGTTGGCGGATGACACTGGGGAAGGCGCGCTATACCTGCACTGGCGGTTTGACTCGGCGGTACCCACCGGGCTGGAAAGCCTGTTGCGGCCTTTGTGCGAACAAGCACGGCAGGCGGGCGTCGAGTTGTCTTGCGAAACGATCGCCACTGACTGGCTGGTGAAGATGCACGGCCTCCACGAGCCCATGCCGGCGGTGCTCGAAGCGTTGGCGCGGTGTCTGAGTAACTCGGATGAACCTTTGCCACCGACCGCTCCCGTGCCGATGATCGCCATCCGGGAACTGCTCAAGGCGTTGCCCGCTTGCTGCGCGGGTGTTCAGCCCCAGCCTCAGGAGACAACAGCATCATGGGCTACCGCGCGCTGGCAGGCGCTGGGCGCTGGCCTACCCCCCACCAGTGAAGCCGCGATCAAAGCCGCAGCGGCCCGGCTGCCTGGGCAACCGGCAAGCGTGCCTTATACACCTCACGTCCTTGACGGACAAAAGCGCTGGCACGCAGTCAGCACCGAATCCAGCGAAGCAGCGCTACTGTTATTCTGCCCGACGCCGACTCAATCCCTAGCCGATGAAGCCAACTGGCGGTTGCTCGGGCACGTGCTCCAGGGGCCGTTCTACCAGCGCTTGAGAGTCGAACTGCAAATCGGCTACGCCGTGTTCAGCGGCATCCGACAGATCAACGGCCAAACAGGCCTGTTGTTTGGGGTGCAGTCGCCCACCATCTCCCTAGACGGCATCGTCCAACAGTTGCAGGCCTTCCTGGGGCAACTGCCGTCGTTGATCGAGCGCAGTCCCGACTTGGGTAACCAGGCCCTCGCACAGCAGTTCGCGGCCCAGACGCTGCCTATCAACGAAGCTGCCGACTTGCTCTGGCATGCGCACCTGGCAGGCCATTCGTCGGGTTATCTGGATCAGCTTCAACAGTTGATCCAAGCGTGCACGCGCGAGGATGTGCAGCGCGCCGCGCAACGACTCAATGACGCCGCAGGCGGCTGGCAATGCGTGGCCAACGGGCCGCGCATCAGCGACGACTGGCAAGCAGCGCCGTGATCGTTGCCAACCCTGCAACAGGCTTTCTCCACCGAGACAGCGCTAACTTGAATAAAATTGCGTAACATTGCGCAGCAATATCTGAACATCTCCAATGGGAGGTGGACTATATGTATTACTTGGTAGTGAACGTCCCATCCCTTGATAGGAGTAAGAATATGACCTGGTCCAAACCTGCTTACACTGATCTGCGTATTGGTTTCGAAGTCACCATGTACTTCGCCAGCCGTTAATTGGCTGAGTGACACAACGCCTCGGTTCGCCCGGGGCGTTTTTGTTTTGAGCTGTGCTTGATGGAGCGATCATGTTTGTCCAGATTCTAGGTTCCGCCGCCGGCGGTGGCTTCCCGCAGTGGAACTGCAACTGCGTGAACTGCGCAGGTTTTCGCGATGGCAGCCTGCGGGCCCAGGCGCGTACCCAGTCATCCATCGCGATCTCCGACAATGGCGTGAATTGGGTGCTCTGCAATGCCTCGCCGGATATCCGCGCACAACTCCAGGGCTTTGCGCCCATGCAACCGGGCCGCGCCCTGCGCGATACCGGCATCAGCGCAATCATCCTGATGGACAGCCAGATCGACCATACCACTGGCCTGCTGAGCCTGCGCGAAGGCTGCCCGCACCAGGTGTGGTGCACCGACATGGTCCACGAAGACCTGAGCACCGGTTTCCCGTTGTTCACCATGCTGACCCACTGGAACGGTGGCCTGGCCTGGAACCGCATCGAGTTGGACGCCAGCTTCACCATCCCGGCGTGCCCCAACCTGCGCTTCACCCCGCTGCCGTTGCGCAGCGCCGCACCACCCTATTCGCCGCACCGTTTCGACCCGCACCCCGGTGACAACATTGGCCTAATCGTCGAAGACCTGCGCACCAACGGCAAATTGTTCTACGCCCCGGGCCTGGGCAAGATCGACGCACCGCTGCTGGACATCATGGCCGGCAGTGACTGTCTGCTGGTTGACGGCACGATGTGGGACGACGATGAAATGCAGCGCCGTGGCGTCGGCACCCGCACCGGGCGTGAGATGGGCCACCTGGCACAGAACGGCCCCGGCGGCATGCTTGAAGTGCTGGAGCAACTGCCCAAACAGCGCAAAGTGCTTATCCACATCAACAACACCAACCCGATCCTCGATGAAGACTCCCCCGAGCGAGCGGAGCTGGTGCGGCGCAATGTCGAAGTGGCTTACGACGGCATGAGCATTGAATTGTAGGAGCGATAGAAATGACCGACACACCGTTGAGCAAGGCTGAGTTCGAAGCAGCCCTGCGCGCCAAGGGCGCCTTCTACCATATCCATCACCCTTACCATGTGGCGATGTACGAAGGCCGCGCCAGCCGTGAGCAGATCCAGGGTTGGGTCGCCAATCGCTTCTACTATCAGGTGAATATCCCGCTGAAAGACGCGGCGATCCTGGCCAACTGCCCAGACCGTGAAATCCGTCGCGAATGGATCCAGCGCCTGCTCGACCATGACGGCGCGCCCGGTGAAGACGGCGGTATCGAAGCCTGGCTGCGCCTGGGCCAGGCCGTGGGCCTGGACCCCGATCAACTGCGCTCCCAGGAGTTGGTGCTGCCCGGCGTACGCTTCGCCGTGGACGCCTATGTCAACTTCGCCCGCCGCGCCAGCTGGCAGGAAGCCGCCAGCAGCTCGCTGACCGAGCTGTTCGCGCCGCAAATCCACCAGTCGCGCCTCGACAGTTGGCCCCAGCATTACCCGTGGATCGACCCGGCCGGTTACGAGTACTTCCGCACACGACTGGGCCAGGCCCGTCGCGATGTGGAACACGGCTTGGAGATCACCCTGCAGCACTACACCACCCGCGAGGGGCAGGAGCGCATGCTGGAAATTCTCCAGTTCAAACTGGACATCCTCTGGAGCATGCTGGACGCCATGAGCATGGCCTATGAACTCAAACGCCCGCCGTATCACAGCGTGACCGAACAGCGGGTATGGCATAAAGGGATCACCCTATGAGCTTTGATCGCAGCAAAAAACCGACCTGGCGCCAGGGCTATCGCTACCAGTACGAGCCTGCTCAGAAAGGCCACGTGTTGCTCTACCCCGAAGGCATGATCAAGCTCAACGACAGCGCCGCATTGATCGGTGGCCTGATCGACGGCGAGCGCGACGTTGCGGCAATCATTGCCGAGCTGGATAAGCAGTTCCCCGGTGTGCCAGAGCTGAGTGACGACATCGAGCAATTCATGGAGGTCGCCCGTGCTGAGCACTGGATCACCCTTGCCTGAAAAGCCAGCCATAGGCCTGCCTCTGTGGCTGCTGGCCGAGCTGACCTATCGCTGCCCGCTGCAGTGCCCGTATTGCTCCAACCCGCTGGATTTCGCCGAGCAGGGCAAAGAGCTGAGCACCGAACAATGGATCAAGGTATTTCGCGAAGCCCGTGAAATGGGTGCTGCGCAGTTGGGTTTTTCCGGCGGCGAGCCGCTGGTGCGCCAGGACTTGGCCGAACTGATCGGCGAGGCTCGCAAGCTGGGTTTCTACACCAACCTGATCACCTCTGGCATCGGCCTCACCGAACAAAAAATCAGCGACTTCAAGAAAGCCGGCCTGGACCATATCCAGATCAGCTTCCAGGCCAGTGACGAACAGGTGAACAACCTGCTGGCCGGCTCCAAAAAAGCCTTCGCGCAAAAACTGGAAATGGCCCGAGCGGTGAAAGCCCACGGCTACCCGATGGTGCTGAACTTCGTCACCCATCGCCACAATATCGACAAGATCGACCGCATCATCGAACTGTGCATTGCGCTGGAAGCGGATTTCGTCGAACTCGCTACCTGCCAGTTCTACGGCTGGGCACAGCTCAACCGCGTGGGCTTGCTGCCCACCCGCGAGCAGTTGGTGCGCGCCGAACGCATCACCAATGAATACCGCGCCAAACTGGAAGCCGAAGGCCACCCCTGCAAGCTGATCTTCGTGACACCGGATTATTACGAGGAGCGCCCCAAAGCCTGCATGAATGGCTGGGGCAGCATCTTCCTGACAGTCACACCCGACGGCACCGCCCTGCCCTGTCACGGCGCGAGGCAGATGCCCGTGCAGTTTCCCAATGTGCGCGACCACAGCATGCAGCACATCTGGTACGACTCGTTTGGCTTCAATCGCTTTCGTGGTTACGACTGGATGCCTGAGCCATGCCGTTCATGCGACGAAAAAGAAAAGGACTTCGGCGGCTGCCGTTGCCAGGCCTTCATGCTCACTGGTGACGCCAGTAATGCCGACCCTGTATGCAGCAAATCCGAGCAGCACGGCATCATCCTGCAAGCGCGGGAAGAGGCCGAACATGCCACCCAGACCATCGAGCAACTGGCTTTTCGCAATGAGCGCAACTCAAGGCTCATAGCAAAAGGCTGAGGGCCTCAACGCTTGGCGATGATGTACACCGCGTGGATGATGCCAGGGAAGTAACCGCACAGGGTCAGCAGGATATTCAGCCAGAATGCACCGCCGAAACCTACTTGCAGGAACACACCCAATGGCGGCAGCAGAATGGCGATGATGATACGAATGATGTCCATGGGTCAGCTCCAGAAAATCGGCTCGTGTGAGCCGTGTAGCTAATCGACCTTGGCGGTTCGTGAGGGTTCAGTGGATTCTGGCATTGGGCCATCTCATGCCAGATCTCCAGCCATCTTTTCAAACTACAAATTAACCAGACAAAAAAACGCCCCCAGCCAAAAGAGTCAGGCTGGAGGCGCCGCGTATGCCGCGAGACGGTTCAGGAAACTGGGGTCACACCGCGATGCCCTTGCGGCATTGCACTTGAGCGGTACGCACCCGAGAAAAGGCGCGGGCAAGCCGAAGAAGCATTTCGTCGATATGGGTTTTGCTGATGTTCAGCGCAGGGGTAAAGCGCAGGCAGTCAGGTTGCGCGGCAGTGAGAATCAAGCCTTCGTGCAGCGCGGCCTTGACCACTGCAGCGGCGCAACCGTCCGACAGTGTCAGGCCCCAAAGCAGCCCGTTGCCGCGCAAGGGCCCATGGCCGTAGCGATAGGCCAGGCGGGCAAGGCCTTCTGCCAGGTACAAGCCCGATTCACGTAGGTGCTCGAGAAAGCCGTTCTCCAATAAAGCGTCGAGTACTGCGATACCCGCAGATGCCATCAGTGCATTGCCATGATGTGTACCGTCCAGCTCGCCCGGTTCGAAGCAACAGGCAGTGCCACGCGCCAGCAGCGCCGCCAGGGGCACACCGCCGCCCAGGCCTTTGCCCAGGGCAATGATGTCGGCGCGCACGCCGTATTGCTGTTCGGCGAGCAGGCTGCCGCAGCGGCCGATACCGGTTTGCACTTCGTCGAAGATCAGCAGGATCCCGAGCTCACGACACAGGCGTTCGACGCCCTTGAGGTAATGTTCTGTCGCAGGGAGGACACCGCCGCCGCTTTGTATCGGCTCCAGCATGATGGCGACGGTCTGCGCATCGACCGCTGCATGCAGGGCCGGCAGATCGTTAAACGGCACTTGGCTGAAACCTGGCAACTGCGGTTCGAATCGGTTTTCGCAGGCCACAGCCGACGCCGACATCGCCCCCAGGCTCCGCCCATGACAGCCATTGTTTACGGTGATGATGTGGTAAGCGCCACCGCGATGCAGTTGGCCCCACTTGCGTGCCAACTTGATGGCCGCTTCACAGGCTTCGGCACCGCTGTTGAGCAAATAGGCCTGGTCGCTGCAGGTGTGGTGGCACAGACGATCGACAAGATCCAGTTGCGCGCGGTTGTGCAAACCCAGGCCAGGGTTGATCACGGTGTGCATCTGTTGGGCAATGGCGTCGCGTACGGCCTGGGGACTGTGACCCAGGCTGTTGGCCCCACCGCCTTGACTGAAATCCAGATAAGCGCGGTCGTCAGCGTCCGAAAGCCAGGAACCCTGCCCCTGTACAAACACCTGGGGCGGGCGGGCCACAGT
>NZ_WJZD01000037.1:0-60372 GCF_021609665.1 Pseudomonas sp. PA-1-3F
GAACGGAAACACCGAACGTACACGGCGAACTGAGGAGAGGAGGAGCGCCGGCCGGCCGCCGTGCGTGTCCGAGCTCCTGACAAGAGCAGGGCCGCTTCGCAGCCCAGCGGGAGCAAGCTCCCTCGCCACAAGTCACTGGTTGTCTGCTCTAGCTCTTAACTGACTGGCATTACCCGAAATGGGAGCCTTTTTTGTGGGCGACATCGATCAATATGTGGGAGCTGGCTTGCCTGCGATGGCGGTCTTCAGGTGCCAAATGTATAGCTGGCCCACCGTTATCGCAGGCAAGCCAGCTCCCACAATAACCTCGTGGTGTCAGGCGGCCCGCTCTTCCCCCGGGTTGCGCAGGAAATAGCGCTTGTACTCCCGACTGAACTGCGACGTGCTCTGGTACCCCACCTTGTGCGCCGCCTGCGCCACGCTCATGCCTTCCACCAGCAGCAACTGCTGGGCCTTCAATAGCCGCAGGCGCTTGAGGTACTGCACCGGCGATAACAAGGTGCAGCGTTTGAAATGCTCATGAAAGGTCGACGCACTCATGTGCGCATACCCGGCCAACGTCTCGATATTCAGCGGCTCGGCGTAATGGGCATGCAGGTGATTCAATGAGGTGGCGATGCGCGAAAACTGCCCCTGTTGTTCCACCAGCGCACGCAACACATCCGCCTGAGGGCCACGCAAGGCGGTGAACAACAATTCGCGCACCCGCGCAGGCCCCATGATCCGGCTTTCCAGCGGATCGTGCAGGCACTGCAACAACCGCTCGACGCAGCCGCGCATCGTATCGTCCAGCACCACCGAACTCATCGACTCCAAAGTCTGCGCGGTCGGCGGCGGCCCGGCCTGCATACCCATCGCGATCACCAACTCGCCCAATACCACCCGATCGATGCCCACCGTCACGCCATACAACGGCGCCTCGGGGGCCATGGCAAAGGTCTCGCATTCGAACGGCACCGGCATCGCCTGGATCAGGTAATGCCCGGCGCCATACTCCAACGTGCGCGGGCCGAGGTAGGCGACCTTGCTGCCCTGGGCCACGAACATCAGGCTTGGCTCATAGATCTGCGGCCCACGCGCCACATCGCAACTGGCGCGCAGCACCTGCACGCCGGGCAGGTGAGTCGGGGAAAAACCGTCGCGGGGCGTGAGCCCTTCGATCAAGGCAACCAGCGTGGCATTGGCGTCCAAATGGCGGGTCAACAGCATTGCAAAAAACTTCGCGAATAGGGGATGACACCATCATCGCAGGTCTGGCGGCCAATATATCCAAAGCTCTGGCACTGCCGGACGAATAGGCATGAGACTCGGAGCATTTGCCATGTTCGCGCCAAAGGCCTGCGCGCAGAATTCGCCGCCTCTGCAGTCCAAGCTTTTGTGAGGTTTACTATGTACACCGCCATCGGTTACGCCGCCCAGTCGGCCACCACGCCCCTCGCCCCGATGTCATTTGAACGCCGCAGCCCGCGCGTCGATGACGTGGCCATCGAGATTCTTTACTGCGGCGTGTGCCACTCCGACATCCACCAGGCGCGCAACGAATGGGGCATCGCCGTGTACCCGCTGATGCCGGGCCACGAGATTGTCGGCAAAGTCACCGCGGTCGGCGCCAACGTGACCGCGCATAAAGTCGGTGATCTGGTTGGCGTGGGTTGTATGGTGGACTCGTGCCGTCACTGCGAAGCCTGCCAATCAGACCTTGAGCAATACTGCCTCGAAGGCCCGACCATGACCTACGCCACGCCGGACCGCGTGGATGGCAGCAACACCATGGGTGGCTACTCCGACAGCATCGTGGTCAGTGAACACTTTGTGGTGAAGATCCCGGCCAAACTCGACCTGGCCAGCGCTGCGCCGATCCTGTGCGCAGGCATTACCACCTACTCGCCCCTCAAGCACTACGGCGTGAAAGCCGGCGATAAAGTCGGGATCCTCGGCATGGGTGGCCTGGGCCACATGGGCATCAAGTTCGCCAAAGCCATGGGCGCCGAAGTCACGTTGTTCACGCGCTCGGCCAGCAAGGCCGAGGAAGGCCGTCGCCAGGGCGCCGACCATGTGATCGTGTCCACGGATGCCGAGCAAATGAAAGCTGCTGCCGGGCACTTCGATTTCCTGCTGGACACCATCCCGGTGCAGCACGACCTGAACCCCTACCTCGATGTGCTGCGCTTTGACGGCGTGCATATCCTGGTCGGCCTGATCGAGCCGGTGGACCCACCCGTCAACGCTGCCAAGCTGGTGCTGGGTCGTAAAGTCTTGGCCGGCTCGCTGATCGGCGGCATTGCCGAAACCCAGGAAGTCCTGGATTTCTGCGCCGAGCATGGCATTACCTGCGACATCGAGATGCTCGACATTCGCCAGATCAACGAAGCTTATGCGCGCATGATTGCCGGTGATGTGAAGTACCGCTTTGTCATCGACATGGCGAGCCTGAAAGCCTGATCAGGCCTTGGCGCCCAACTCCGCTGACAGCCGGGCTGCGACCTGTTTGATCACAGGGATCAGTTCGGCCATTTTCTCCAGCGGCATGTAGGGCACCGTACTGGCAATGCTGATGCCGGCGACAATGCGCCCGCTGGCATCGCGCACCGGTGCGGCCACGCAGCGGATCGAAGGCTCGTTGTCTTCGAGGTCAAACGCGTAGCCACCCTCGACATACTCATGCATGCGCTGTTCGAACTGCGCCCAGGATTGCTCCGGGTGCTGCGGCCATTGCAGGCTCTTGCCCGCCGCCGGCAAACTCGCCTCGTACAAGCGCTGCCACTCCTGCGGCGAATCGTCCAGCATCAACGCCTTGCCGATACCGGTGCGCGCCAGCGGCATGCGATGGCCGACCCGCGAGCGCATTTCCGGCCCATTGCGGCCGGGGTTCTTGTGCAGGTAAAGCACCTCGTCGTACTCACGAATCGCCAGGTGAATGGTATCGCCGGTCAGCGCCGACAACTCATCCAGGTAGGGCACCGCCAGGTTCACCAAGGGCAACTCTTCACGGGCCTGGAACCCCAACTCGATCAGCTTGGGCCCCAGCAGATAACCGACCTGGGGCACCACGCGCAGGTAACGCTCGTCCACCAGGCAACTGGCCAGGCGGTGCGTTGTGCTGCGCGTGGTGCCGATGCGCCGGGCGATCTCCTTGAGATCCCGCGCACCAGCCGCCACCGCTTGCACCACGCCCAGGCCGCGCAACAGGGTCTGGGTGCCGGTGGGGGCGGCGTCTTTGACGGGGGTGTGGGCGTTTTCCTGCATATCGGGCCTATAAGTATGAAAGCGGGGGCATTATGGCAAATACCGCCCTCCTGAACACAGGAGATCCAAAGTGGGAGCTGGCTTGCTGTGGCGAGGGAGCTTGCTCCCGTTCGACAGCGCAGCTGGAGCCGGCTTTTGGGGGCGCTTCGCACCCCAGCGCAAGCAAGCTTGCTCGCCACAGCAAGCCAGCTCCCACAGTTTGATCTTCACAGGGCGACCATTAGCGTTGTTTCATGCGGTCGATTATCACCGCCAGCAACAGGATCGAGCCACGAATCACATATTGGTAAAAGGTATCGATGTTCTTCAGGTTCATCGCATTCTCGATGATCGCCAGAATCAACACCCCGGCAATCACATGGCGGATCATGCCGATACCGCCGCTCAACGACACCCCGCCCAGCACGCACGCCGAAATCACCGTCAGTTCGAACCCCTGGCCAATCATCGGCTGGCCCGAGGTCATGCGTGACGCGAGGATCACCCCGGCCAATGCGCCGATCAAACCATGCACGGCAAAAATGATGATCTTGGTGCGATCGACATTGACCCCGGCGAGCAACGCGGCTTCCTGGTTGCCGCCAATGGCCATGGTGTTGCGCCCATAGGTGGTGTAATTGAGCAGCCAGCCAAAGAACACAAAGCACAGGACGGTGATGATGATCGGCACCGGCACGCCCAGCAGTTGGCCGTTGCCGAACACGAAGAACCCTTCGTTCATCACCCCCACCGCCTTGCCGTTGGAGAAGATGTAGGCCAGGCCGCGCACGATCTGCATGGTCGCCAGGGTGGCAATCAACGCATTGATGCGCAGTTTGGCAATCACAATGCCGTTGATCAGCCCTACCACCAGGCCCATGGCCAAGGCCGCCGACACGCCGAGTACCACGCTGTCGGTGTCGCGCATCACGATGCCCGCCACCACCCCGGCGCAGGCGATCACCGAGCCTACCGACAAGTCGAAGTGCCCTGAGGCCAGGCAGAACAACATGGTGCACGCAGCAATACCGACAGTCGAAATCGCCAGGCCCAGACCGCGCATGTTCAGCGGTGAGAGGAAGTTATCGATGAACACCGCGCTGAGCACAAAAATGCCCAGTGCCGCCAGCAGCATCACCCAGTCATCGAGGAATTTGCGCTGGTTGAAACCCGGCCAGAAACCCTTTGCAGTTTTTACCTCAGACATAGCCAAACCCTCTTGTTCTTGTTCAAGCCCGCGACTGTGGCAGCGCCAGTTGCAGCAGGCGCGCTTCATCCGCTTGGGCGCGGGGCAACTCACCGGTCAAGGCGCCTTCACTCATCACCAGGATGCGGTCGGAGATGCCCATCACCTCCATCAGGTCGCTGGACACCACGATTACCGCAATGCCATTGGCCGCCAGGTTATGGATGATCTGGTAGATCTCCGACTTGGCGCCGATGTCGATACCCCGGGTGGGTTCGTCCAGCAGCAGGACCTTCATCGGCATCGACAACCAGCGGCCAAGGATGGCTTTCTGTTGGTTGCCGCCGGACAGGTACATGATCTTCTGCGCCGCGTTCGGCGTTTTGACCCGCATCGCCTGGATCTGCCGCTCGGCGTTGTCCCTCTCCCAGCCGTCGCGCAGCAACCAGCCGAACGAGGCATGGGCACTACGGGCGCTGATGTTGATATTTTCCGCCACGCTGGACAGCGGAATGATGCCTTCCTTTTTGCGGTCTTCCGGACACAGCAATACCCCGGCGGAGATGGCGTCCCGGGGTGAGCGCAGTTGCAGCGCTTGCCCGCACAGTTCCAGGCTGCCGGCACTGGCGCGCTCCAACCCACTGAGCAGGCGAAACAGCTCGGTACGCCCCGCGCCCACCAGCCCGAACAGGCCAAGGATCTCGCCCTTGCGCACCTGGAAACTGATCGGTTCACGCAGGCCAGGGCCGAGCAAGCCGTCTACCTTGAGCGCCACTTCGCCCTGCTCACGCGGTCGGTAATCGTAAATATCCTGGATATCGCGACCGACCATGCAGGTCACCAGCTGATCGTGGGTCAGCGTGTTCATGTCCTCGAACGTACGCACGTAGCGACCGTCCTTGAAGACCGTCACTGCGTCGCAGATACGGAACACTTCTTCCATACGGTGCGACACGTAGAGCACTACTTTGCCCTCCTCGCGCAGGCGCGTGATGATGGCCATCAAGCGGTCGATTTCCCGCGCCGAGAGGCTACTGGTCGGCTCGTCAAAGGCGATCACATGGGCGCCACGGGACAGCGCCTTGGCGATTTCCACCAATTGGCGCTGGCCCAGGGACAGGCGCCCGAGTTTTTCGTCGGGGTCGATTTCATCGGCCAGGCCCTTGAGGCAGGCCAGGGCCTGCTTGCGCAGCAGGCTCCGGTTGACCACGCCAAAGCGCGTGGGCAAATGCCCGAGGAACAGGTTCTCGGCCACGCTCATTTCCGGCACCAGATGTAGCTCCTGGTGAATCACCGCCACACCGCTGGCGATGCTGTCGGCGGCGCATTTGAAGGCCATGGTCTGCGCGCCGATCTGCACCGTACCGCTGGACGGAATGTAGGCGCCGCCGAGGATTTTCAGCAGGGTCGACTTGCCGGCGCCGTTCTCGCCCATCAGAGCGTGCACCGAATGCGGCCGCGCTTCAAAGCTGATCTGCGCCAGGGCTTTCACACCGGGAAACTCCTTGCCGATGCCATTGAAACGCAGGGCCGCGCCGCTCATTTCCACAGGCCGATCTTGGTCAGTTCTTCCTGGAAATTGGCGCGGGTGATCAAGGTCACTTCGTCCATGGCGGTGTATTTGGCCGGTTCCTTGCCGGTGGTGACCCACTCGTACATCGCCAGCGCGGTGTTATAGCCCTCGATATGCGGGCTGGGCAGCATGGAGCCGAAGAAACCGCTGTCGGCTTTCTTCAATTCGCCAATGGCGTCGGTGCCATTGATGCCGATGCCGATGACGTTGGCGGCCTTGAAGCCGGCACTTTCGGTGGCGCGCACGCCGCCGAGCACGGTGTTGTCGTTCATGCCGCCGATGATCAGGTTCTTCGCCCCGCTCGGCAGCTTGACCAAGGCCGAGTTGGTGGCGTCCATGCTGCCGGGGACATCGAGGGTTTTCAGCGCAGCGGTGAGGATGTGGTCCTTGGGAATACCGGCCTCCTCGAGGGATTTGATCGAGCCGTCTGTACGCTTCTTACCGGTGTCGAGTTCGTTGAAGGTATTGATCACCGCATAGGTGTCCTTCCAGTCCCAACCGCGTTTTTTCGCTTCGGCGGCCATGGCGGCGCCCTGCTTCTGGCCCACTTCAAACGCGGCCATTCCCAGGTATGGCACGTCTTCCATGAAGTTGCCCTTGGCATCGACAAAGCGGTCATCCACGGCCATCACTTTCAAACCGTTGACCTTGGCCTTGGCAACGATGGCCGGGCCCAGGGACACGTCCGGCGGGCAGATCACAAAACCCTTGGCGCCATTCGCGGCCAGGCTGTCGATGGCCGACAAGGTCTTTTCGCCATCGGGCACGGCGATCTTGATCACAGTAAAACCATGCTCTTTGCCGGCTTTTTCCGCGAATGCCCACTCCGTTTGAAACCAGGGTTCCTCGGCCTGCTTGACCAGGAAACCGATCTTCACTTCTTCAGCCGATACCCAGCCGCAGAACGCCATTGCCAGTGCCACGGCACCGAGTGTTTGCTTGAACATGGACCACCTCCTTCTTGTTATTGGAAAACGCTTTAGTCGTGGTACATCACAGACCGCCCGCCATCGATCATCAGGCAAGTGGCGTTGATAAAGGGCGCCTCGTCGGTCGCCAGGAACAGTGCTGTCATGGCCACTTCGATGGGCTGGCCAATGCGTTTGGGCGGGTGCAGGTCGAACGCACGCTGGCGTTCGGCGTGAGGGTCAGGGAAACCGTTCCAGTAATCGACGTTGAGCTGGGTTTCGATATAGCCGGGGGCGATGGCATTCACGCGGATGCCCTTGGGCGCGTACTCGATGCCCAGGGCCCGGGTAAGGCCGAGCAGGCCGTGCTTGGCCACAGGGTAAGGAAAGCAACCGGGAATGATGTGGCTGGAATGGGTGGACGCGATATTGATGATGCTGCCGATGCCCTGCTCGATCATGTGCGGCAACACCGAGCGGCAGCCGTACCAGGCACCGTCGAGGTCGATGGCGAAACAGCGGCGCCAGTCCTCTTCGCTCATCTCCAGCGGGTCACGGAACACGTTGACCCCGGCACAGTTGACCAGCACATCCACGCGGCCAAAGCGCTCGATGGCCAGGTTGACCAGTGCCTGCCATTGATCCTTGGAAGTAATATCAACCGGTTGGGCGTAAACCTGCGCACCGTGTTCGCGCCAATGAGCGGCGATTTTCTCGACTTTGTCGCCCTGGATATCCGCAATGATCAACCGCGCCTGCTGGGCCTGGAAACAGGTAACGATGGCTTCGCCAATGCCTTGGGCGGCGCCGGTGACGATCACCACCTTGTTCTTCAGCCGCTCGCCATAAGTCGGCTCGGGCACGGCGGGTAGGGACAACGGTTGCGCCTGCATCGCTTCACCTTTTTATTTTTTGTAGTGAGTGCTGATGCTGGCGACTATAAACCCATCGCCTGAAATATCTCAATATATAAATTAAGATCCCATATATTGAGAAAAATAAAAAAATGTTCGAGCGGGTTAGCTGTGGCGAGGGAGCTTGCTCCCGCTGTCTGCGCAGCAGACTCCCGCTTTTGGGGGGCGCTTCGCACCCCAGCGCAAGCAAGCTTGCTCGCCACAGGAAAGCTCACATTCTGGTTTTAGTGTTTACATAAACGAGGCTTCAGCCTTGGGCAAAGTCGCGCAGGGCATCGCCTTCCATGCGATAACGCACCCATTCTTCCTGAGGCTGGGCGCCTATGGATTTGTAGAAGGCAATCGCTGGCTCGTTCCAGTCCAGCACGCTCCATTCAAAGCGCCCGCAACCGTTGTCACAGGCGATCTTGGCCAAGTGGCGCAGCAACTTCTTGCCGGCCCCGCCGCCGCGTTGTTCCGGGTTGATGTACAGATCTTCCAGGTACAGGCAGTTACTGCCCAGCCACGTCGAGTAACTGAAAAAGAACACCGCAAAGCCAATCGGCAAGCCGTCGCGCAAGCAGATAAGGCCATGGGCCGTGGCGCCTTCGCTGAACAGGCTGCGTTCGATATCCACCACGCTGGCGATCACTTCATGCCGGGCTTTCTCGTACTCGGCAAGTTCAGTGATAAAGGTCAGGATCTGCGCAGCATCGCTGGGCACGGCGGGGCGAATCTCGATGGTCATGGGCGAGCCTTGGGCAAATTCAAAGGCCACATACTAAGACGGTTTGATGGCCGTTTGCAGTGCAATTGATGCCAATCAGCACGTTTCACTCCGGCGCGGGGTGAAGCAAGCATCAGCAACAACAGAACAAAGCCTGGGGACGCCCATGGTAAACAATGGGCATAAATCCAACGATCAGAGACCTGCTCATGCACGCCACGCCACCAGTGGGCACGAAGACATTCGCGCTGTTCTGCCTCGCCAGTTTCCTGCTGTCACTGTCTTACGGCTCGACCTTTTTGTTGTCACTGCTGATCCATGCCCGTGGCGGTAATGAACACGACGCGGGCAGTGTCATTGCCACGGCAATGCTCAGCACCTTCGTAGCGGTGGTGCTTTCCGGGCATCTGGCCGATGCGATGGGCGCGGCGCGAGCGATTGCGAGCACCGGCCTATTGTTAGTGGTGGCCTGCCTGGGGTTTGCCCTGACGCCAGGGTTTGGCCAGGGCTTGATGCTGTTTGGATTGTCCCTTGGCTTGGGCTGGGGCGTGTTCTATACCTTGGGTCCGATCATCGTGACGCTGCTGGTGGAACCCCGCCAGCGGGCCAAATATTTCGCCTTGCTCTCGGGCAGTATGTTGAGCGGCATAGGTTCCGGCCCTTTGCTGGGACGCGCCGCCACTGCGCTGGACCTGCCCCTGACAACGGCGTTTTATATTGCCGGGCTCGCCAGCCTCGCCGGGGTGGTGATGTTCTGGCGCATGGGCTCTCGGTTGCGACAGCACGCGAATGTACCGACATCCAGGATTTCCTGGGCTGCAAGCCGCCGAGTACTGTCTTCCAAGGCGGCGTTCGCCATCCTGATGGTTGGCCTGGGTGGCTGCGTATTCGGGGGGCTATCTTCGTTCCAGACCAGCTATGCCGTTGCCCATAAGCTGGACTATTCGCTGTTCTTCGCGGGTTTCCTGACAGCGGCAATTATCAGTCGCCTGCTGATCGCCGGTTTCGTGGTCAAGCGCGATGCGTACCAGGCTGCCTGCGTATTATCCGGGGTGATGCTCGGCGCGATCACGCTGTTCGCGTTTGGTGTCAGCGGCAACCTCAGTTATGTGCTCGCCGCCGCCACGCTAGGGATCGGGTATGGCCTGACGTATTCGGTGATTAACGGCCTGGTGGCCAACGAAGCGCCCAGCGGTACCACTTCCCAGGCGTTATTGCTGTTCAGCCTGGCGTACTTTATCGGCGTCTTCGGGTTTCCCTGGCTCGCAGGCAAGATCATCGTCGACTTCGGCCTTGCGACAATGATGCTGAGCGTACTGGTGATCGCCGCACTCAACTGGACGATCACAGTGGCGCGCTTGGTAGCGCGCCGACTATCGGCACATAAAGTGATACATGTGAGCTGATACCGTTCGTCGCCATCCCGGCACGATCGGCAAACGCGGGCAGACCAATACAGGGTAAGGACATTAATCATATGGAGACACCCTGATGAAAAATTCCAAATTTGCTGCCCTCGCCCTCACCGGCCTGTTGTCTGCCGCGTCCTTGAGCGCCTTTGCGGCTAGCTCGACCACTGGCCCCACCGATCCAACGCCGGACGCCACTACCGAGTCGCAAAAATCCATGGGCACCGGCCTGGATACCAACGGTGGCGCGATCATCGACAACAGCGCCGACCCACGCACCAAAGGCAACGACACCCAGCGCCAGGCACCGCCTGCCGTAGGCAACGGCAAGATGGGCCCTGGCACGAGCAACAATGAGCCGAAGATCAACAAGGGCGACGACTCGAACATCCCCGGCGCGCAGAAACAACCAGCGCCTTGATGCACCCTTGGTACGACCAACACCCGACCATTTCCCAGTGAAGAGGTACGCATGAACGTCGATAGAAACCTTGAAAAAGAAGTCCTCACCCGCCTGCTGCACGCCCATCCGCAAGGCTTGGGCAAGGAGGTGCTGGACAATTACCGCGGTGAAAAAGAGGTCGCCAGTGTCTTGGCGTTCCTGCAGGACCGCGGGCTGATCAAGGATGGGCATGTGACCACCGACGACGCCGGCGAGTACGCGTTGAACCTGCCGATCAAGCTCACCGCTTCTGGTGTGGATGAGGCGCGCAAGCTCGACGCTCAAAGTACTCAGTAATCCATTTCTGGCCTGGCCCCGCGACTGGGGCCAGAGGGAGTTTTAGCGATGCCTCGTGGAAGCAAAGCCAAATACACCGACGAACAGAAACGCAAGGCCGCTCATATCGAAGACAGTTATGAGCACAAAGGGTTGCCCAAGGATGAAGCCGAAGCTCGTGCCTGGGCGACCGTCAACAAACAGTCCGGCGGTGGTGAAAAAGCCGGCGGATCAGGCCGACGCAAGGCGCCAGCCAAGAAGGCTCAGGACCGGCAGGAATCGGCCAAGCGTGGCGCTGCCAGCCGTGAGGGGCACCCGCGCAGCAGCCGTGCTTCGCTGGGTACGCAGACCAAGGAAAGTTTGATGAAAGAGGCGCGGGCCAAGGATATTCCTGGGCGCTCAACCATGCGCAAAGATGAGTTGGTTCAAGCGCTGAAAAAAGCAGGTTAGACGCAGAACCCGTTGTGGGAGCGGGCTTGCTCGCGAATGCGGTGTGTCAGTCAGCACATGCTTTAACTGATACACCTCCTTCGCGAGCAAGCCCGCTCCCCCAGGGTTGTGCGTATTTATTCAGCCAGCAATGCGTCGACTTCGGTGACGCCAGGTGAAGTGGCCGGCCCCCAACGCGTCACCGCCAACGCCGCCGCTGCGTTCGCTCGACGCGCCGCCTCAACGGGTTTCAAGCCCTGCGCCAACCCGGCAATAAATACCCCTGCATGCGCATCCCCCGCACCATTGCTGTCTACCGCCTGCACCTTGAAGCCAGGTACATGCTCAGTCTCTGCCCCGCGCCCTACCCAGCAACCATTTGGTCCATCACGCACAACCAGCAGTGCCTGCAAGTGCTGATTCAGCATGGGCAGCGCCTGACTCATATCCGCCGCCCCGGTAAACGCGAGGGCTTCAGGGCCATTGCTGGTCCAGATGTCGATACGCGGCAACAAGGCACGCATCAACGCCGAGTCCGGCGCCTTGACCAGCGGGCCCGGGTCGAATACCACCACGATCTCTCGCGGAAGCGCCAGCAGCCAGTCAAGCAACGGCTGCGCCTTACCTTCAAGCAGCAAGCTGTAGCCACTGACGTACACATAATCATCGATACGCGGGACGATCTGAGCCAAGTCGTCGGCACTCAGCTCACCCTCGGCGCCGAGATGGGAGATGAAGGTGCGTTCGGTGCTCGCTTCAGTCAGCGACACGCACAACCCGGTATCTTTGCCAGCGCTGGCCGCCAAGGCCATTTCAACACCTTCGGCCTGCATCGCGGCACGCGCCAGCTCGCCAAAGCGCCCATCGCCATGGCGGCCCAGGTAAACCACCGGCAACCCATTGCGCCGTGCCGCAGCCATTACGTTGAAACCGCCACCGACTTGGAAACTGGCGGAGTTGGCCAGCACGTCACCGCCGCTTGCCGGCAGGGTGTCGAGGCCCATGACCAGGTCGACAATGACCTGGCCGGTGTGCAGCAATCTAGACATTGGCGCTCTCTGCTAAACCCGGACGACGGTCAGAGGCCCCGCCCAAGACTGCATATATTCCGCCAGCCACCACGAAGGTCACGATCCAGCCCAGCCCGTTGTGGCCAAGCCAGGAGTCGGACAGCGGCCCGGCAAACCAAATGTTTTCGGCGGTGGTGCCGATGGTGGTGAAGCTGAACCCCAGCACAATGGCCACGGCCCAGGCGCCAAATGCACGCCACTCCACGCCGCCGCGATACCAGTAGGCACTGTTGGGGCTGACGTCCAGCAGGTCGGTGGGGCTGTAGTAATGACGGTGAATCAGGTCGACCACGAAAATCCCAACCCACGCCGTGATCGGCACCGCCAGCAGCGAAATGAAGGTAATGAACGGGCCATAGAAGCTATCGGCGATCAGCATGAAATAGATGGAGCCGGCAAAAATCGCCACGATATCGACGATCACTGCATGCACGCGCTTGACCTTCAAGCCCAGGGTCAGGGTAGTGAGGCCGGCCGAGTACACCGACAGGTTGTTCGACAGCAACAGGCCGCCGAACGCGGTGATCAGGTACGGCACGGCCATCCAGGTCGGCAGCATGTCGCGGATCGCGATGATGGGGTCGGTGGCCGATGCCAGGTCATTGTTACCCACCGACAACAGGCCACCCAGGGTGATCAGTAGCACCAGCGGGATACCTGCACCAAACGCGGCGGAGGCCACCAGGCGCACGGCCTTGACGCTGCGGTGCTGGTAACGCGACATGTCTGCACCGGCGTTGGCCCAACCGATACCGGTACCGGCAGCCATGGTGCCTACGCCAATGATCATCGCGCTCAACGGCGCCGGGGTGGCGTTGAACACCGCGCTCCAGTCGATGGTGGCACACAGAAAGCCGCCCACCAGAATGTTCAGGCCGCCGAATACGTAGGTGGCCCACTTCTGGATCACCAGCAACGTGGCGTGGCCCAGGCCCGATACGGCCAGGGTCAACAGCACGAAGATGGCAATGAAGATCAGGGTGAGCACCGGCGCGCTCTTGGCCTCCACTGCCGAGCCGAACAGGATGGAGCTCAACGACAACAATACGAAGGCTGCGGTGGTGGTGTTGACGGTTTCCCAACCCAGGCGGGACATCAGCGACACCAATGTCGGGCCGATATTGCCGCGCACACCGAAAATGGCGCGGGACAAGGTCAGGCTGGGCGCACGACCACGGCGACCGGCGATGGAGATGATGCCCACTACGGCAAAGGAGCCCGCGGCGCCAAGAATCGCGACGATGATCGCCTGCCAGATGGCCAGGCCACGAAACGCCACCAGCGTTGCACCAAGGGGCAAACCGAGGATGCTGATATTGGCCGCGAACCACACCCAGAACAGTTGCAGCGGATGACCGTTGCACTCGCCTTCCGGGACCGGCTCGATGCCGCGTGTTTCCAGTTGCCCGGCGGTTTGGCCGGAAGAGGGGCTGCTCATTAAGGGGGGCTCCTGATGCCTGTATTGTTGTTGTGGCAGCGAGTCGAATCTTTATCCGGTCTTCCTGACCCAACGCTTTTGAATGTGGGAGCTGGCTTGCCAGCTCCCACATTTGGTTCCGTGTTTATCGCAAGGCCAATAACCCTTGGGCCAGCGGCTGCAAGTCCAGGCCATTGACCCGCTTGACCTGTTCAACCAACGCCTCAGGCCAGCACTGCATACCCAGGCACGCCCCCAGCATGGCGCCCAGAATCGCGGCAATGGTGTCGGTGTCGCCGCCCAGGCTGGCCGCCAGGCACAGGGCTTCGAAGGCATTCATATCACCCGACGCCACTTGCTGGGCCAAGGCAAACGAGACCACCACCGATTCCTGAGAAGCCACCGAAGTACCAATCAACTCGTAAAGCAGGTCGGCAAACAACGCTTTGTCGCCGCTGCCGACGCTCAGGGTGCGAGCCCAACTGATGCGGGTAGAAATGCGTCCGCCCGCGATCCAGTGACCATGGCTTTCGGCCTGTCGGGCAATCTGGGTCCCGATATTCAGGGCTTCCCCCAGGTCCACGCCATTGATGCCAGCCGAGACCACCGCCGCCACGGCCGCAGCGCTGGAAATACCCAGGTTGGTGTTATGGGTGACCTGGCACGCCTGGATCACCGCCTGGATAAACCGCGCCGGGTCGCTGACATCGGCGGCGATGCCCACCGGGGTGATGCGCATGGCCGCACCATTGGTGGTGCCGTAGCGCCCGGACTCCTCCGGAGTATGACCGGCGAGGATCATGTCAATCGCGCGTTTGGTGGACGGCCCGAGCAAGTCCTGGGAACCCTTGGCGCGCATCCCCGCTTCCCAGTCGATCAGGCGCTGGGCAAGCACGGCGGGCTCGATCTTGCCCTGGCCTTGCACCAGTAACTCGGCAACCAGGATGGCTTGTTCGGTGTCATCGGTGATAGAACCGGCAGGCATGTTGGGCGCAATGGGCTGGTCCGCGTCGGCGTCTTCCAAGGCGGTGATGGCACCGAAGCGCTGTTGGACCTGCTCGCGGCTCAAGGATTGGGTGGGCATGCCCAAGGCATCGCCCAGGGCCAGGCCATAAAAGGCGCCAAGTGCGCGATTTTCTCGGCTCATTTCGACGCTCCAAACTGCAGATGCAGGCGAAAGTGCAACGGGTCAAGCAGGCTTTCGACATGCTCCATGAAACGCTCGCGACGATCATAGGTGGTGCGCGACGCCTTGAGAAATACCGTACCGCTGGGGCGCCCGAGTAATTCGGCGTCTTCATCGCTCAGGGGTTCAGCACCGATCCACTGGTCACCGTCGGCCCCGACGTAGCCGTAGGCGGCCAGAGTGATGGTCAGGGAATTATCGATCAGCCCAATGTGGGGCAGGTTTTCCAGATCGCCAACGGCCGGCATCAACGAGCGTTCCAGCGACACCGCTGTACCGTCAGCCGTGCGCCGGAGGCGGTCGAGGGTAATGAACTGGTCGGTGCCGAAACGGCTGAACAGATCCGGGCGCGTCACGGCTTCGAAACGCAGGACGTCGGTGCTTACATGGGCGCCCGTATCGGCCAAGGCCTGGGCCCAACCGCTGCGTTGGTCCAACACCATGCCGTCAAAGGTGACAATCGAACCGACGCCGCTCTGGGTGGCGATGTAGTTGCGACGCTTGAGCTCGGCCAGCGCCTCGCGCAGCGTGCCGCGGCTGACCGCAAACTCCTCGGCCAGTTGGTGCTCGCCCGGCAACAGAAAGCCGTCGGCCATGACTCCACCTTCGATACGGCGGATGAGCTCATCGACGACGCGTTTTTTCTTATCAAATCGAACATGTCTAATCATGTACAAATTGATAACCGAAAGCGCGCGTTTACCGCAAGAGGATTATTTCAGGCTGAAGACAAAAACCGCCTCAGGGCTCCAGGCCGATGGGGAAAAACTCCCCGCTGCTCCAGACGCCAAGCCAGTTCTGACCGTTGATCGGACGGCTCACCGCCAGCTCCACCAACTGGTAAAAAACGTTTCTATGCACCAGGGCTTCGAGGTTGGTGCGAACGCGCACATAGGGGGCGGGTTCCTGGGTGATGGGGTCGGTCACCACCCGCAGCGGGTGTTCGAGACCTGCCTCGACCTGTTCGTCGACGTTGGTGGTAAAGCGTAATACCTGGCTTTCGCCCTGCCCTTGCACTTCCAGTGTCACTGCAACAAAGGGTGCGTCATCGACACGGATGCCGACCTTCTCCACGGGCGTCACCAGGAAATAATCATCGCCATCGCGGCGGATGATGTTGGAGAACAACTTGACCATCGGCTTTCGCCCGATAGGTGTGCCCTGGTAGAACCAGGTGCCATCGCGGGCGATGCGCATGTCGATGTTGCCGCAGAAATCCGGGTTCCACAGATGCACCGGTGCCGGCCCCTTGCCCTTGGGCAGTTGGGCCAATAAATCATTGGCCTTGGCGGAATCGGTCATGGCGGGCTCCTCTGTCTTACTGATCACTCATACCCAGCAAACCGCGGGCATATTGCGCCAGGGGGCGAGCGATCAAATCTTGTGGCGATGTGTCGTGGAACGTCAGTAAACCGCCACGACTGCGAATACGTGCAGTATCAATCAAATACTGGGTGCTGGTCTCGATCAACATGACTTGGATCACCCCGCTGTCCAGGCCAAGGCGGTCCAGGGCTTGCTGGTCGGTCCACTCGTCGGCGTTGCCGATACGGTCATCGGCTGCCGCAAAACGGCAATACAGCAGGTAGTGAGCACCGACGGCACGGGCTTCGGCCATGGCCTGTTCAAGACCTTCGGGCTGGCGGGCGCGACGCACCATGGGGAAATATTCAACGAAGCCATTGAATGCTTCCTCGGCCACCACATTGGGCCGCGGGTAGGCGCTGCCCGGCGGCACGAAGGCGCCTTGGGCGATAAATACAAAGGAATCCGGCTGTATGCGCACCGAGGCGGTACGGCGCGTATCGCTGTGATCGAGCAGCCCGGCATCGCTCATCTGATAGCGGGTGCCTTCGGCCATATCACTGACGGTCATGCAACCGCCCAGGGCCAATGACGCCAGCAGCAAAACCAGACTACGCATCCTAATCCTCCAGAGGCCGGTGACAGGAAACCGGCGAATGGGGCGTGGGATGCAGAATCCGCGCCATTCAGCTGCGCTACAAATCAAATGTGTGAACCCGCAATATCTAGCTTAGCCACCAATGATCTTCATGATCGTGGCACCGCCGGAGAACGCCACTTCCTGCTTGTCGGCCAAGGCCTTCATCAACAAGCCCTGCAACGCCGGCAACGCCTGGTGACGCGGTTGATCGAGCAAGTCACCGACATAATGGCGATTGCTGGACGACAGGCACCCATGCAGCCAACCGGTGGAGGACAACCGCAACCGCGAACAGGTACGGCAGAACGGTACGCTCTCGTTGGCGATCACACCGAAGAAGCCTTTGCCCGGCACTTCGTAGCGTACCGCCGTCGCATCGACGGGTGCGTTGGCTTGCAGGTATTCATGTTGCTCGCCGATCAAGCTGAGCAGCTGTTGCAAGCTGACGAACTGTTGCAGGAACGCGTTGGAGTCTTTGGCCAGGTGCCCCATGCGCATCAGTTCGATAAAGCGCAGCTCGTAGCCACGCGCCAGGCAGTAATCGAGCAACGGCATCACCTGGTCCAGGTTCTGGCCGCGCAACGGCACCATGTTGACCTTGATCTTGATTCCGGCAGCACTGGCCTGGTCCATGCCATCGAGCACGGTGGCCAGGTCGCCGCCACGGGCGATGCTGCGGAAAGCGTCGGCATCCAGCGTGTCGAGGGAGACATTGATGCGCCGAATACCGGCTGCCACCAGCAACGGCAGTTTACGCGCCAGCAGTTGGCCGTTGGTGGTCAGGCTGATGTCGCTCAGGCCCATCTGCCCTACCGCCCCCATGAAGGCTTCCAACTTGGGGCTGACCAACGGCTCACCGCCGGTAATGCGCAAGCGCTCGATACCCGCCGCTTCGATCAGGTAAGCCACGCCTCGGGCCATGGCCTCGGCCGACAGTTCATCCTGGGCAGCCACCAGCCGCTTGCCGTCAGGCACGCAATAGGTACACGCATAATTGCAGGCTGAAGTCAGGCTGATCCGCAAATTGCGAAAACGCCTGCCTTGACGATCAACGATCATGGATCACTCCGGCAGAGGATAATTCGGGCGCGCTAAAAGCTGACTCATAACTCAGCTTTTAGCAAGGTCCTTGCCTGAGTATATTCCTGGGTTACTGCGCCTGGCAGTAAATCGTTGCGCCATCACTGTGGCGAATGACTTACGTGGCAGGGGTGTCGCCGCTCTTCTCGGCGCCCGGCAGTTCCGGGCTGTGCTTGCGCTTGTTGCCCATGCGCACGCCGATGTCCATCAGGAACTGGAAGAAACCTTCCTGGTCTTCCAGCACATTGCTCCAGAACGGCGAGTGGTACAGCGCCACAGCGCCATGCACCAAGGCCCAGGCGGCGCAGTAGTGGAAATACGGTGGCACGTCTTCAAGCTTGCCTTCGCTGATACGGCCCTTGATCAGCAGGGTCAGGCGTTCGAAGTTCGAGGCGCGGATCTTGTGCAGCTCCTCGACCATCTCCGGCACCTGGTGACCTTTGACCACCTTCTCTTCCAGGCGGTCGAACAGGCGGTAGCGCTGCGGATCACGCATGCGGAACTCGAAGTAAGCGCGGGACAGGGCTTCCTTGTCTTTGTCGACATCCGCCGAATGCAGCAACTCGTTCAAATCACGCTCGTAGTCGAGCATCAGGCGCAGGTAGATTTCGGCCTTGGACTTGAAATGCTTGTAGATCGTGCCTTTGCCGATACCCACGGCATCCGCAATCATCTCGACGGTGACGCTGTCTTCACCTTGTTCGAGGAACAGCTTGAGCGCGGTGTCGAGAATTTCCTGCTCACGGCGGCGAAATTCACGGACCTTACGGGGTTCTTTGTGCATGAGGAAGAGTCTGCAAAGGTCGGAAATAGGGAGGGTTGCGCAGGGCCATGGATACGTGGCGATACGATTTACCCGGTGCGAGGGATTATCCCGACTGAACGGTCGTTGGGCAATGTCTATGTGAACCCGTCAGGCACATAACTTTCAATGCACCAACGATTTCGCCGTTATCAGTCAGAAATAATACGCAACACCTGAACCTGCCCATCAGCGCAATGAGAACTCAAGCGAAGGCCGCGTATTCCAAATCTGTTTAAAAAACGATCAATCACGACTGGACTGAATGGGATAGTGGTCAATACTTCAACTGTCGGCGCGACATCTCCCCCAAGTGACGCGTCGACCTGGGTACCGACGGACTGCGTGCCCTTGTTTTACTCCTAATGGTCTTAGCCCGGATTCACCCCCCAGAACCCGGGTTTTTTTTGCCTGGAATTCGGCCGCCCTAACCGGCTACGTGGGCCAGCGGGAACAGGCGCTTGAAGTTCTCGGTAGTCTGCTCGGCAAAGCGTTCGTACGATTCGCCGCGCAGCATCGCCAGGTAATCAGCCACGTCACGTACATATTCGGGCAAGTTCGGTTTGCCGCGATGGGGGATGGGCGCCAGGTACGGAGAGTCGGTTTCCACCAGCAGGCGGTCGGCGGGCACCTGGCGGGCCACATCGCGCAGCGCGTCGGCATTGCGGAAAGTGACGATGCCCGACAGGGAAATATAGAACCCCAGGTCCAGGGCCGCCTTGGCCATATCCCAGTCTTCGGTAAAGCAGTGCAACACGCCAGCCTGCGACAACGCGGCTTCACGCAGCAAAGCCAGGGTATCGGCACGGGCGCCTCGGGTGTGCACGATCACCGGCTTGCCCGTCTGCTGGGCGGCTTGCAGGTGCAGGCGGAACGAGGCCTGCTGCAACTCGGCAGCTTCAGGCTCGTAGTGATAGTCCAGGCCGGTTTCGCCAATGGCCACCACTCGCGAATGGTTGAGTTCGCCCAGTAGCCAGTCCAGAGCCGGCGCTTCGCCTGGCTTGAGGTCCAGCGGGTGAATGCCCACCGAGCAATCGACGTCGGCGTAGCGATCAGCCAGGGCTTTGACGTCGGCGGCGTTGTCGGCGCTGACGCCAATGCACAGGAAGTGCCCTACCCCACGCTGGCGGGCAGCTTCAAGGGCGACGTCGAGGGAACCGCCGTGCTGGGCAAGGTCGAGGCGATCAAGGTGGCAATGGGAATCTACGAGCATAGGAATCTGAGCTTAAGTCACAAAAGAGGTAGGGCCAACGATACACCCGTCAGCCACGGAATTTAACGGCGCCCGAGCAGGCCGACCCACTGCACCAGCAACGCCTCGAGCAACAGCACGCGGTTGAGGTTGGCCTTGCCGAGGACTTTCTGGCGCTGGGCGAGGATCCAGTCCTGGATGTTCAGCACTTTGTCCTGGGCACTTTTTTGCGCCAGGTATTGCACGACCTTGCGCATATCCGCCAAGCCCAGGCCGTTCTCATCCTGGGTGAGCTGGTAGCGCAGGATCAGGCTGGACCAGTCGCAGAACCAATCGAACAACAGCAACAGCGGAATATCCTTCCAGGCGCTTTCGGCCAGTTGCGTGGCGGACAATTCCTGCTTGAGCAGTTTCTTCACGCCATCCACGACCAGTGCACGCTGTTCGCGCACGCCCTGAGCCTGCAGCTTCACTGCCGCCAAAGGCGAGCCAGCCGCCAGGGTCAGCAACTCGCCTCGTTCTTCTGCGCTGCATTCCGGCAACGCCTGCGCCAGCCATTGCAGGCTCATGGCTTCGCTGGGCAACGGGCAAGCCTGCTGCACGCAACGGCTGCGAATGGTCGGCAACAAGCGGCTGGACTGGTGGCTCACCAGCAACAGCACGGTATCGCCGGACGGCTCTTCAAGGCTTTTGAGCAAGGCGTTGGCCGCGTTGATGTTCATCGCCTCAACCGGCTCAATCAGCACCACTTTGCGCCCGCCCATCTGCGCGGTCTGCACCACGAAGCTCACCAGGTCGCGCACTTGGTCGACCTTGATGGCCTTGTCCGCTTCCTCGGGCTCCAGCACATAGTTGTCCGGGTGACTGCCAGCCTTGAGCAACAGGCAGGACTTGCACTCGCCACATGCCTCCAGATTGACCGGGCGTTGGCACAACAGGCTGCCCATCAGGCGTTCGGCGAGGTGGCGTTTACCGATGCCCACCGGCCCATGCAGCAGATAGGCGTGGGCGTGCTGGGCGCGCCCCGCCAGTTGCTGCCAGAGGCCGTCCTGCCACGGGTAGGACTCAGCCACGGCTACGCTCCAACAGAGTGGGCAGCAGCGCGTCGATAGCCTGTTGCACGCGGCTCAGGGGCTGGGCGGCGTCCAACAGGTAATAACGTGCGGGCTCAGCCTTGGCGCGCTGCAGGAAAGCGCTGCGCACTGCATCAAAGAAGGCTTGGCCTTCCAACTCGAAACGATCCAGACGACCTCGCGCACTGGCGCGGGCCATGCCCACTTCCACCGGCAGGTCGAACAACAGGGTCAGGTCGGGGCGCAGATCGCCTTGCACGAAGGTTTCCAGGGTGGTGATGCGCTCCATGGACAACCCCCGGCCCCCACCCTGGTAGGCGTAGGTGGAATCGGTAAACCGGTCGCAGATCACCACGGCACCCCGCGCCAGGGCCGGGCGAATCACTTCGGCCAGGTGCTGGGCACGGGCGGCAAACACCAGGAGCAACTCGGTGTCCGGATTCATCGGCTCGTCACCCGGGGTCAGCAGGACGTCGCGAATGCGCTCGGCCAACGGCGTACCACCCGGCTCACGGGTCAGCACCACCTCGATGCCCTGCGCACGCAGGCGCTCGGCCAGGTAGTCACGGTTAGTGCTTTTGCCGGCGCCTTCCGGGCCTTCCAGGGTAATAAACAAGCCAGTCACAGGCAGTCCTTAGTCAGAGTCATTGCGGGCTTTGCGGCGCGGTCGTGTCCGGCGCGGGCTCGATCGGAGCGTCGGGGGTAGGCGCATCGCTGGAAGGTGCCGAATCTTCCAGCGGTTTCACCACCGGCGCCGGGCTGGAACGGTAATCGGCACGGCGCTTGAGTTGGAACTCACGCACGGCGGCATTATGCGCATCCAGGTTATCCGAGAATATATGGCTACCATCGCCACGGGCGACGAAATACAGGCTGCTGCCCGGTACCGGGTTCAGTGCTGCATGGATCGCCTCGCGACCGACCATCGCGATGGGCGTGGGCGGCAGGCCAGCAACCATGTAGGTGTTGTAGGGGTTGGCTTCCTTGAGGTGGGCGCGGGTCAATTTACCGTTGTAGCGCTCACCCAGGCCGTAGATCACGGTGGGGTCGGTCTGCAGCAGCATGCCGATCTTCAGGCGACGCACAAACACACCGGCAATCTGCCCGCGCTCCTGAGGCACCCCGGTCTCCTTTTCCACCAGCGACGCCATGATCAGTGCTTGGTAAGGGTCGGTGTAGGGCGCGTCGGCGGCACGCTTGCTCCACTCCTGGGCGAGTACATCGTCCAGGCGGTTGTAGGCTTTTTTCAGGAACTCGACATCAGTCATGCCGCGGACAAAACGGTAGGTGTCGGGGAAGAACCGCCCTTCAGGAAACACACCTGGGTGGCCAAGCTTATCCATCACTTCGCTGTCAGTCAGGCCCGCGAGGGTCTGCACGATCTTTTCATGCTTGGCCAGGGCGGTGCGCACCTGACGGAAATTCCAGCCCTCCACCAAGGTCAGGCTGTACTGCACCACTTCGCCGCGCTGCCACAGGCCGATCAAACCCTCGGCGGTAAGGCCCGGGCTCATGCGGTACTCGCCGCTGTGCAGTGGCTGGCCTTCGAGGTTGAAGCGCCAGTACAGACGCAACCAGAATGCATCGTCGAGCACGCCGTCGGCTTCCAGACGATTGAAGGTGCCCGTCGGCGTAGCGCCAGCAGGTACATCGAGCAACTGCTCCTGAGGCAGCTTCAGGGGCTGCTTGAGGGCAGAGTCGAGTTTCCAGGCAGAAAAGCCCACGAGCAACGCCGCCGAGACCAGGCTGATCTGCAGCAGTAACACCAGTTTTCGTATCAACTCAAATATCCAATAGCGCGCGAACAATGCCCTGCAGTTTACGGGTGAGCGGCCCAACCGGCCAGCTCATCGCAGCGCAGCCTCGCACCGGCCAAATGCCATAAACGCTGTTGCAGACGAAGACTTCATCGGCCTGTTGCAACTGCTCCAAACTGATGTCGGCCACGGCCACCGGGACGCCCAGCGCTTGTGCCTGGGCCAGCACTTCGGCGCGCATCACGCCCGCAACGCCACAACGGCTCAGATCAGCGGTTAGTAACAAGCCGTTGCTCACCAGGAAAAGATTGCTGAATATGCCTTCGATCACCCGGCCAGACATATCCAGCATCAGGCCTTCGGCATGTTCGGTATCTTGCCATTCGGCACGCGCGATCACCTGCTCCAGGCGATTGAGGTGCTTGATACCGGCCAGCAACGGCTGCTGCGCCAAGCGCGTGGCACACGCGAACAGGCGCACGCCTTCGACTTCATGGGTGGGCGGGTAAACAGCGGGCGCGCTGCCCTGCAAGATGCGGCGCACCGGGGCGCCAGGGTTGATGCCGTAACCGCGCAAGCTGTCGCCACGGGTGAGGATCAATTTGAGAATACCGTCGCCAAGGGCGGCGGCGAAGCTCAGCACTTCGTGGCGAATCAACCCGTGATCCACCACCAATGCCAAACGCCTGCAACCCTCTTCCAGGCGTTGCAGGTGACGGTCGAGCAGCAACGGCTGCCCGGCCTTGACGGCGATGGTCTCGAACACCCCATCGCCATAGGCCAGGCCGCGATCTTTCAGGGGCACGCTGTCCGCTGGCTGACCGTCGACCCAGCTGTGCATCACTCGGCGAACCGGCGGAACACCAGGGAACCGTTGGTGCCACCGAAACCGAACGAGTTGGAAATCGCCACGTCGATCGGCATGGGCTGCGCTTCGTGGGGCACGAAGTTCAGGTCGCAGCCTTCGTCCGGCTCATCAAGGTTGATAGTCGGCGGAGCGACCTGATCCCTGATTGCCATCACACTGAAGATCGCCTCGACCGCGCCCGCCGCACCCAACAGGTGGCCGGTCATGGACTTGGTGGAGCTGACCGCCAGCTTATAGGCGTGCTCGCCGAACACCGACTTGATGGCCTCTGCTTCCGCCAGGTCGCCGGTCGGGGTCGAAGTGCCATGGGCGTTGATGTACTGCACCTGGTTGGGGTTGACCTTCGCATCGCGCAGGGCATTGGTGATGCAACGCGCAGCACCCGCTCCGTCGGACGGCGGTGAAGTCATGTGGTAAGCGTCGCCGCTCATGCCAAACCCGATCAATTCGGCGTAGATAGTGGCACCACGCGCCTTGGCGTGCTCCAGCTCTTCGAGCACCAGCGCACCGGCACCGTCGGAGAGCACAAAGCCGTCACGGCCCTTGTCCCACGGACGACTGGCACGGGTCGGCTCGTCGTTGCGGGTCGACAGCGCACGGGACGCGCCGAAGCCGCCCATGCCCAGGCCGCACGCGGCCATTTCGGCGCCGCCGGCGATCATCACGTCGGCTTCGTCGTAGGCAATGTTGCGTGCCGCCATGCCAATGCAGTGCGTACCTGTGGTACAAGCCGTGGCGATTGCGTAGTTCGGTCCCTGTGCACCCAGATGAATGGACAGGAAGCCGGAAATCATATTGATGATCGAGCCCGGTACGAAGAACGGTGAAATTCGACGTGGGCCAGTCTCATGCAAGGTGCGGCTGGTTTCTTCGATATTGGTCAGACCGCCAATGCCTGAACCCATGGCCACGCCGATGCGGTCACGGTTGGCGTCGGTGACTTCCAGGCCGGCGTTACGCACAGCCTGAAACCCGGCAGCCAGGCCGTACTGAATGAACAGGTCGAGCTTGCGGGATTCTTTGATCGAGAGATATTCCTCGACATTGAAGCCCTTTACCGAGCCGCCAAAACGGGTGGAATAGGCAGAAAGGTCCGTGTGTTCGATCAGACCAATACCACTGCGGCCAGCCAGAATGCCCTGCCAACTGCTCGGCACATCCGTACCCAGTGGCGACAACATACCCATACCGGTGACTACGACGCGTCTACGCGACACAGCACTCTCCTTTTTCTAATGACGACACTTTTCATCGCCGCTAAAGAAAAAACCGCACGCCTTTACAGCAGTGCGGTTTTTCCCTGACAGCAAGCGACGACTACAAACTATTACGCCTGGTGGCTAGTAACGTAGTCGATAGCAGCTTGAACAGTAGTGATTTTTTCAGCTTCTTCGTCCGGGATTTCGGTCTCGAATTCCTCTTCCAGAGCCATCACCAGCTCAACGGTGTCAAGGGAATCGGCACCCAGGTCTTCTACGAAGGAAGCAGTGTTGACCACTTCTTCTTCCTTAACGCCCAGTTGCTCGGCGACGATTTTCTTGACGCGCTCTTCGATGGTGCTCATACCTTGTTTAACTCCTAATGGACAAATTCAGGCAGCTGGCCAGTGGGTAAGTGTATAGAAAGCCATTTCAGCTTTTCAACTGAAAGCTTCACCCTGTACCCGGTCGGCCACCTGCCTATAAATTAAGTTGCAGCTTTATAACGGATTTTAGACAGCTCGTATGACATTTTTTTGAAGCGATCCGTCACAATTTAACTCATGTACATCCCGCCGTTAACCGGGATTGTAGCCCCAGTCACGTATGCCGCACCGTCAGATGCCAGGAAAGTGACCACATTCGCGATCTCTTGGGCCTGGCCCAGACGGCCCAGCGGAATCTGCGTCAGCAAGGCTTCGCGCTGTGCTTCCGGCAGTTCGCGGGTCATATCGGTGTCGATGAACCCAGGGGCCACCGAGTTGACCGTAATCGACCGCGAGCCGACTTCACGCGCCAGTGCGCGGCTGAAACCTTCCAGGCCGGCCTTGGCAGAGGCGTAGTTTACTTGGCCTGCGTTGCCCATGGCACCCACTACGGAGCCAATATTGATAATTCGGCCCCAACGCGCCTTGGTCATGCCGCGCAAAACGCCCTTGGACAGGCGAAACAGACTGTTCAGGTTGGTATCGACCACGTCGTACCACTCGTCGTCTTTCATGCGCATCATCAGGTTGTCACGGGTGATCCCGGCGTTGTTCACCAGGATAGCCGGTGCACCGAACTGAGCAGTGATCTGGGCCAGTACGGCAGCCACGGACTCATCGCTGGTCACATTCAGTTCAAGACCGGTACCTTGCACGCCGTTTTCCTTCAGGGTCGCGGCGATACGCTCGGCGCCCGAGGCGGAGGTGGCGGTGCCGATCACAACGGCGCCCTGACGGCCCAGCTCCAGGGCGATCGCCTGGCCAATGCCACGGCTTGCGCCGGTAACCAGTGCAACTTTACCTTGCAGACTCATGCAGGCTTCTCCTAAGTACGGGATTCAGGCCAGTGCCGCGCGAGCGGCAGCGAAGGCTTCTGGGGTATTGAGGTTGGCGGTCGACACACCGTCGGCGCAGCGCTTGTTCAAGCCGGCCAGGACTTTGCCCGGGCCGCACTCGACCAGTTCGGTGGCACCGTTGGCGGCCAGGGTCTGGACCGATTCAACCCAGCGAACTGGCTTGTACAGCTGCTCCAGCAGGTCGCGCTTGAGGGTGTCGAGGTCGGCGGCCACGGCCGCGCTGACGTTCTGCACCAGCGGGATCTGCGGCGCCTGCCAGTTGATGGCAGCGATAGACTCGGCAAAGCGCTCTGCCGCCGGGCGCATCAGTTCGCAGTGGGACGGTACGCTCACCGGCAATGGCAGCGCTCGCTTGGCGCCACGGGCCTTGCAACCCTCGATGGCACGCTCGACGGCCGCCTTGGCACCGGCGATCACCACCTGGCCTGGGGAGTTGAAGTTCACCGCGCTGACCACTTCGCCTTGCGCCGCTTCGGCGCAGGCCGCGATCACCACCGCGTCGTCCAGGCCCAGGATAGCGGCCATGCCACCCTGCCCGGCCGGCACGGCTTCTTGCATCAGTTGACCACGACGCTCGACCAGCTTGACCGCTTCAGCCAAGGTCAGGCTGCCCGCGGCCACCAGGGCGCTGTATTCGCCCAGGCTGTGACCCGCGACGAAGGCAGGGCGTGCGCCGCCTTCAGCCAGCCACAAGCGCCACAGGGCGATCGAAGCGGTCAGGATGGCCGGCTGGGTTCTATCTGTTTGGTTGAGCAATGCTTCCGGACCTTGCTGGGTCAGTGCCCACAGGTCATACCCCAGGGCGTCGGAAGCTTCCTTGAAGGTGTCCAGGATCAGCGGGTATTGCGCGCCCAGCTCGGCCAACATGCCGAGGGACTGCGAACCCTGCCCTGGAAAGACGAATGCGAGGGATGTAGACATGTAACAAGCCCCTAATGATCTGGTCGTCAAAAATGCTCGCGCCTACGGTGGGCGCGAACGAAACTGACTGATTGGATGGTCAATTGAACTGGCCGGTCACATTTAAGCACTCCCGGGCCAATTCGCCTAAGGCAACAGATCCTCGAGACGGCCGTGCAAGCGTTGCGGCAGGTTCTCCTGAATCTCGATCAAGGCCCGCGCAATTGCACTTTGAAAGCCCAGCACACCGGCCGAACCATGGCTTTTTACCACAATGCCCTGCAAGCCAAGAAAGCTTGCACCGTTGTGCCGTGCTGGCGCCAGGTCAGCCTGCAAGCGTCGCATCAGGGGCAACGCCAAGGCTCCCACCATACGCGCCCCCAGGTTGCGCTTGAACAAAGCTTCAATACGCGTAGCAATCATGGTTGCCAGGCCTTCGCTGGATTTGAGCAGGATATTACCGACAAAGCCGTCGCACACCACCACATCAGCTTCACCACGGTACAAACCATCACCCTCAACAAAGCCGATGTAGTTCAAGCCCCGCGCGCTTTGCAGCAAGGTGGCGGCAAGCTTGACTTGCTGGTTGCCCTTGATGTCCTCGGTACCGATATTCAGCAGGGCAACCCTGGGTCGGGCCACGCCCAGCGCTTCGGCGGCCACCGAGCCCATTACGGCGAACTGCAGCAGGTGCTCGGCGCTGCAATCAACATTGGCGCCCAGGTCCAGCAGTTGGCAATAGCCCTTCTGCGTCGGGATCGCCGCCACCATTGCCGGCCGATCAATACCCGGCAGGGTTTTGAGCACGTGCCGCGACAAGGCCATCAACGCGCCGGTATTACCGGCACTGACACAGGCGTGCACCTTGTCATCACGCAATAGCTCAAGGGCCACCCGCATTGAAGAATCGGGTTTGCCACGCAGGGCAACCGCCGGCTTTTCATCCATGCTGATGGTTTCGCTGGCTGGCGTAATCGTCAGGCGCGCGCGATCCACAGCCGGATGGCTGGCAATCAGTTCTTCAAGTAGGGAGGGTTGACCGACGAGGGTCAGATGCAGCGAGGGCGTGGCAGACAGGCTGGCAATGCAGGCCTGAACAATGCTGCGGGGACCGAAGTCCCCGCCCATTGCGTCAATCGCGATGACTTGAGCAGACAAGTGATTACTCGTCAGCGCCCTTGTCGATCACTTTACGGCCACGGTATACGCCTTCTGGCGATACGTGGTGACGCAGGTGAACTTCACCAGTGGTCTTTTCCACGGACAGGGTGCTAGCCTCGAGAGCGTCGTGCGAACGGCGCATGTCACGGGCGGAGCGGGATTTTTTGTTCTGCTGAACAGCCATAATTGATTAACTCCTAAACGTTTGGGTCACGCTTTAACTGCGCCAATACACTGAACGGGTTGGACCGCGTTACCTCGTCCTCGCTCGGCTCGGCCTCGTCATCGAGACCCTCCGGCTGCTGGCATTCTTCCGGATGATGAGCAGGCACAATGGGCAAGGCGAGCAAAAGCTCCTCCTCGATCAGTGCATGCAGATCCAATGGATCTTCGCCCAGTTCCAGCACGTCATAACCTTTCGGCAACGACTGGGTATTCGCACCCTCTTTCACCACAGCATAACTGCATTCGCTGTGGATCGGCAGGGTGACCAGCTCAAGACAACGCTGGCAAACCATTTTGACTTCGGTGTCGATAACGCTGTGGATTACCACAGATTTACGTTCATCTCGTTCAAAAACGAATTTGGCCTGCACCGTACCGACAGTGTCGGAAAGCGGGTCGCAGAGTCTCTCCAAATCGGCCAGCAGCACTTCACCTTGAAGGGTGGTGCCACGATCAGCCAATTTGCGCGGGTCAACGTGAGGTGGAATCGGGTCATTCAACATAGGCGCAGCATTATAGGGATGCACCCGGCCATGTCAAAGGAAATTCAGCCCTGTGCGTCAGCCGGTCACGTCGCTAGAATCGGCGACTGCCTTGAGGAGACGTATATGCTGCCTTTATTACTCGCGTCCAGCTCGGTTTATCGCCGGGAATTACTGAGTCGCCTGCACCTGCCGTTCACCTGCAGCTCGCCGGATATCGACGAAAGCCACCGCCCGGATGAATCCGCCATCGAACTGGTCAAGCGCCTGGCCGAACAAAAGGCACGCGCCCTCGCCGCCAGCCATCCTGGGCATTTAATCATTGGCTCGGATCAGGTCGCCGCACTGGAAGGCCGGATCATCGGCAAGCCGCACACCTTCGAAAATGCCCGCGAGCAATTACTGGCTGCCAGCGGCAAGCGTGTGAGCTTTCTTACCGGGCTGGCACTGCTCAACAGCGAGACCGGGCGCTGCCAGGTCGACTGCGTGACGTTTACCGTACACATGCGCGAACTGGATGCAGAACGTATCGAGCGCTATCTGCGGATCGAGCAGCCTTATGACTGTGCGGGCAGCTTCAAAGCAGAAGGGCTCGGTGTGAGCTTGTTCCGGAGCACCGAGGGACCGGATGCGACCAGCCTGGTTGGGCTGCCACTGATTCGACTGGTGGACATGCTGCTGACCGAAGGCGTACAGATTCCTTGAAACCTTCGTAAAGCAATGTGGGAGCTGGCTTGCCTGCGATAGCGATGTACCAGGCGACACTTATATCGACTGATCCATCGCTATCGCGGGCAAGCCCGCTCCCACAGCTGATCTACACCTAGCTTGGAATTTCAGCGCAGGGACGGCCCCTGGAAGCCCATGTACAGGGCTAGCTTCTCCGCCACGCTAGCACCGAGCTTTTTGGAGAAGCGATCAAACGGCGATTCCTCGACCGTAAAATCCACCAACTCCTTCTCGCCAATCACATCCCGCGCCACCGAGCTAGCACTGCCCAAGCCGTCAATCAGGCCCAGCGGCAATGCCTGCTCGCCCGACCAGACCAGGCCGGAGAACAGCTCCGGATGCTCCTTATCCTTCAACCGGTTACCACGGCCCTGCTTGACGCTGGCAATGAACTGACGATGGGTAGTGTCGAGCACGCCTTGCCAGAACGCGGTTTCATCCGCCTTCTGCGGTTGGAAAGGATCGAGGAACGACTTATGCTCGCCCGAGGTGTAGGTGCGACGCTCCACCCCCAGCTTCTCCATGGCACCCACAAAACCGTAACCGGCCGCCGTGACACCAATAGAGCCCACCAGGCTGGCCTTGTCGGCATAGATCTGGTCTGCGGCGCTGGCAATGTAATAGGCACCCGAGGCACCCAGGTCGGAGATCACGGCATAGAGCTTGGTATCCGGATGCAAGGCGCGCAGACGACGAATCTCGTCATACACATAACCCGACTGCACTGGGCTGCCACCTGGGCTGTTGATGCGCAGGATAACGCCCTTGACCTTGGCATCCTCAAAAGCCGCGCGCAGGCTGGTGACAATATTGTCGGCACTGGCGGGCTCCTTGTCGGCAATCACGCCGCGCACTTCAATCAAGGCGGTGTAGTGACTGCCACGGGTGGCGCTCTTTTCCATGTCCATCAGCGGACTGAACAGCGCCAGCATCCCAAGCAGGTACACAAAGGTCAGCAGCTTGAAAAAAATCCCCCAGCGCCGCGAACGCCGCTGTTCCTGGACGCTGGCCAGGAGGGTCTTCTCCAAAAGCTTCCAGCTTTTATCATCACTGCTCTGTGCCTTTTCAGGCGCTTTCCACTCGTCACTCATGCCATCAACCCCAGCAAAGACTTATCGGGCCCGGCTGAGCCAGGCCTGCAGTTCGGAAAAATGATCAATCGTCAGTCTCGGTTCGTATTGCTGCAATGCCTCGGCCGACTGGGCGCCGTAGCTGACCGCGACGCTGTCCATGCCCGCATTGCGCGCCATCATCAGGTCGAAAGACGCATCGCCCACCATCAATGCCTCGCGTGGCGTTACGCCACAGTGCGCAAGGATCTGCTCCAGCATCAACGGGTGGGGCTTGCTGGCGGTTTCATCCGCAGCGCGGGTGATATCAAAGTAATCTTCCCAGCCGTGAGCCTTGAGCACACGGTCCAGGCCGCGACGAGCCTTGCCGGTGGCGACCGCCAGGTGATAACCCTCGGCACGAAACGTTTCCAGCGATTGCACCACACCTTCAAACAGCGGCGAAGGCGTAGCTTCCAGCGCGATGTAGTGGTCGGCGTAGTGCTCGCGAAACGCTACCAGCTCGGCGTCGCTGATGTCGGGGTACAGGGTGCGAATGGCTTCAGGCAAGCCCAGGCCGATAATGCCCTTGACTGCCAGGTCCGTGCACAAGTCAAAGCCCGAGCGGGTCGAGGCCATGTGCATGGACTCGACGATGCGGCCAATGGAATTGGCCAGCGTCCCGTCCCAATCGAAGATCAGCAGCTTGTAGTCAAGGTGCGACACTCAAACGCTCCACGGTCTTGGCCCACATTTCATCGACCGGCGCCTGCAGTTTCAGCTCGCCGCCATCGGGCAGCGGCACGGTGAGCATGTAGGCGTGCAGGAACAGCCGCTTGCCGCCCAGGTCGCGAATTTCCTTGGAGAAATCCTCGTCGCCGTACTTGGTGTCACCGGCGATGCAGTGACCTGCATGCAGGGTGTGCACCCGAATCTGGTGGGTGCGCCCGGTCACCGGCTTGGCCTCGACCATGGTGGCAAAGTCCCCGAAGCGACGCAGCACCTTGAACAGGGTCAGGGCCTCTTTGCCCTCCTCGTCCACTTCGACCATGCGCTCGCCGGAGCGCAGGTTGCTCTTTTGCAACGGCGCACGCACGCTCTTGATCGAGCTGGCCCAGTTGCCGCGCACCAGCGCCATGTAGCGTTTGTCCACACCATCGCCACGCAGGGCGGTGTGCAGATGGCGCAACATGCTGCGCTTCTTGGCGATCATCAGCAGGCCAGACGTGTCGCGGTCCAGGCGATGAACCAACTCCAGCTCCTTGCAATCGGGGCGCAACTGACGAAAGGCTTCGATCACGCCGAAGTTCAAGCCACTGCCGCCGTGAACCGCAATGCCACAGGGCTTGTTGATCACGATCAGCTTGTTGTCTTCGAACACAATCGACGCTTCCAGGCGCTGCAACAGGCCTTGGGCCAGCGGCACCGGCTCGTCGCGCTCAGGCACGCGCACGGGCGGCACACGGACGATATCGCCCGCCTGCAGCTTGTACTCAGGCTTGATGCGCCCCTTGTTCACGCGCACTTCGCCTTTGCGCAAGATGCGGTAAATCAAGGTCTTGGGCACGCCTTTGAGCCTGGCCAGGAGAAAATTGTCGATGCGTTGGCCGGCATATTCCGGCGAGACCTCAAGCAGCTGGACGCTGGGGGTCGGGGGGGCGGTAGTCGTCATGGCGGCGATGATAACAATTTTTTATGGAATTGAAGCACTTAATCATTACTGCTATAGTCGCGAACGCCGCCAAAAGCGGCCTGGACAGAGGACATGCGGCAAACTGCCGGCCCTGACCATCGCAATTCATCAGGACGCGAGGCCGTCCTACGGGGCTTTCGCCACCCAGGAAGGCTCAAGATTGTAACAAGCGCAGGTGACATGAGGCCTGAAGCGAGTGCAGAAAGCAGAGTGAATACTCGCCTTTTGCGCCGATATTTACGGCCAGTTCACAAAGTGCAGTCAGTTTTGAGCCAGACCATGGCGAATGCTTCGGAAACAACGCCTGTTAAGAGCTGAGTGAGAGCGCAACCGCCCACACCTAGTCTTGTTTAGCCATGAGCGTGGACTCCCCATTGGAGAACACGGTAAATGCCAACCCGCTGCGGATTCTGCGCGCGGCAGCACCCGAATTATCAGGGATACGTGTAGGGTGGAGATGCACAACCGTCGGACTGTGTAGCACTAGGCTTGTTTTAGACGCTTCATCTCGTCCACAGTCGCCGGTTGATTCCTCCTCCTGACCTTAGCTTTTGTTGAAGTGGTGCCTTTGTCACCACCGCTAACGAGCAGGACGCGTCCGTCGCGATACCGGCCCAATTGGCCGATTTTGCTGGACACTGGAGTGGCCAACCACTCTTGACGCACCTGACACCGACCGTGAGAAGTCGTGTGTGCCGAACGCCGTTTCCGGCAGCCCGGAAACCGACGGTACAACATGAAAAGAATGCTGATTAACGCAACTCAACCCGAAGAGTTGCGTGTTGCACTGGTAGATGGCCAACGCCTCTACGACCTGGACATCGAATCCGGTGCACGCGAGCAGAAAAAGGCCAACATCTATAAAGGCCGTATCACTCGCATCGAACCAAGCCTTGAGGCTGCCTTTGTCGATTTCGGCTCCGAGCGCCACGGCTTCCTGCCCCTCAAAGAAATCTCCCGCGAATACTTCAAGAAAGCCCCTGAAGGCCGCGTGAACATCAAGGACGTCCTGAGCGAAGGCCAGGAAGTCATCGTCCAGGTCGAAAAAGAAGAACGTGGCAACAAGGGCGCAGCCCTGACCACCTTCATCAGCCTCGCCGGTCGTTACCTGGTGCTGATGCCGAACAACCCACGTGCAGGCGGTATTTCCCGTCGCATCGAAGGCGAAGAGCGCAACGAACTGCGTGAAGCGCTGAACGGCCTGATCGCACCGGCCGACATGGGCCTGATCGTGCGCACTGCCGGCCTGGGCCGCAGCAGCGAAGAAATGCAGTGGGACCTCGACTACCTGCTGCAACTGTGGACCGCTATCAAAGAAGCGTCCCTGGATCGTTCCGCGCCGTTCCTGATCTACCAGGAAAGCAACGTAATCATCCGCGCCATCCGCGATTACCTGCGCCAGGACATCGGCGAAGTGCTGATCGACAGCGTTGAAGCTCAGGACGAAGCCCTGACCTTCATCCGCCAGGTAATGCCGCAGTACGCCAGCAAGATCAAGCTGTACGAAGACAGCGTTCCGCTGTTCAACCGTTTCCAGATCGAAAGCCAGATCGAGACCGCTTTCCAGCGCGTGGTCGAACTGCCTTCCGGCGGTTCCATCGTGATCGACCCGACCGAAGCCCTGGTGTCCATCGACATCAACTCGGCACGTGCGACCAAAGGCAGCGACATCGAAGAAACCGCCCTGCAGACCAACCTGGAAGCGGCTGAAGAAATCGCCCGCCAGCTGCGCCTGCGTGACATCGGCGGCCTGATCGTGATCGACTTCATCGACATGACCCCTGCCAAGAACCAGCGCGCCGTGGAGGAGAAAGTCCGCGAATGCCTGGAAGCTGACCGCGCTCGCGTGCAAGTCGGCCGCATCTCGCGCTTCGGCCTGCTGGAAATGTCCCGTCAGCGCCTGCGCCCCTCCCTGGGCGAGAGCAGCGGCATCGTCTGCCCGCGTTGCAACGGCACCGGCATCATCCGTGACGTTGAATCGCTGTCCCTGGCGATCCTGCGCCTGATCGAAGAAGAAGCCCTGAAAGACCGCACCGCCGAAGTTCGCGCACAAGTGCCGATTCCGGTTGCCGCCTTCCTGCTCAATGAAAAACGCAACTCGATCACCAAGATCGAACTGCGCACCCGTGCCCGTATCGTCATCCTGCCGAACGATCACCTCGAGACGCCGCACTTCGAAGTACAGCGCCTGCGTGACGACAGCCCGGAAGCCCATAGCGGGCAGTCCAGCTATGAAATCGCCGCGGCTGCCGCCGAAGTCGAAGAAGTCCAGCCAGCCGCTGCGACCCGCACCCTGGTTCGCCAGGAAGCCGCGGTGAAGACTGCACCGGCCCGCGCCAACGCACCGGTACCGACCGAAGCTGCCGCACCGGTTGCCGCGCCGGCCGCCCTGCCTGAGCCAAGCCTGTTCAAGGGCCTGGTGAAGTCGCTGGTCAGCCTGTTCGCCACCAAGGAAGAGCCTGCTGCCCCGGTTGTGGTTGAAAAACCTGCCACCGAGCGCCCGGCGCGCAATGAAGAACGTCGCAACGGTCGCCAGCAGAGCCGTAACCGCAATGGCCGCCGTGACGAAGAGCGCAAGCCTCGCGAAGAACGTGCCCCGCGTGAAGAACGCGCACCACGTGAAGAGCGTGCGCCTCGCGAAGCCCGTGAAGACACCCCGACCGTAGCCCGTGAAGAACGTGCACCGCGTGAAGAGCGCGCCCCACGCACCCCACGCGCTCCACGTGAAGATCGCAAGCCGCGTGGCGAGCGTGAAGAACGCGTGCGTGAACTGCGCGAGCCTCTGGACGCGGCACCTGCCGTTGCCGCTGCCGCTGCCGCAGCCGTTAGCACCGAAGAGCGCCCGGCCCGCCAGCCGCGTGAAGAACGCGCACCACGCGAAGAGCGCCAACCGCGCCCGCCACGTGAAGAGCGTCAACCACGCGCCGAGCAAGCTGCTGCTGCTTCCGAAGAAGAAGTACTGACCGGCGAAGAGCAGTTGCAGGAAGACGGCCAGGACAACGCCGAAGGCGATCGTCCACGCCGCCGCTCCCGTGGCCAGCGTCGTCGCAGCAACCGTCGTGAGCGTCAGCGTGATGCAAACGGCAACGTAATCGAAGGTTCGGAAGAAACCGGCGAGAACGCAGAAGCTGCCAACAACGAGCCAACAGGCGCCGAACTGGCTGCCGGCTTGGCCGTTACCGCTGCCGTTGCCAGCTCAGTCATCAGCGCACCTGCTGAAGCCCAGGCTCACGAGCAAGCCGAACGCGCTACCGCTGCCGTCGAAGACACTGTTGCCGTAGAAGCGCCAGCCGCCGAAACCCCAGCGGTTGAAGCGCCGGTTGTTGAAGCGCCAGTCGTTGAAGCCACGACCCCTGTCGAAGCCCCAGCGGTTCCGGAAGTGGAAGTTGCCCCGGTTCGCGATGCACAGCCAGAAACCGACGTGGTTGCCGTTGAACCAGCTCCATCGGTTGAGCCTCAGCCAGTAGTCGAAGCGGCTGTAGAAGCTCCGGTGGTCGAAGAAGCTGCCCCGGCTGTGCGTGAAGTTCGCGAAGAACAGACCGCCTTCCAGTGGACCGCCGAACCGGCTGCACCGGTTGAAGCGCCAGCGCCTGCCCCAGTGGTAGAAGAAGCACCGGCACCGGTTGCTGAAGTCGTCGCCGAGCCAGCCCCAGTGGTTGAGCCGACGCCGGTTGCTGAGCCTGCGCCCGTGGTTGAAGTTGAAGCCCCAGTGGTTGCCGAAGTGGCCGCCCCTGTGGTTGAAGCTGCACCTGCAAGCGCCCTCACCGAAAACGGCCGTGCGCCGAACGACCCGCGTGAAGTGCGTCGTCGCCGCAAGGAAGCCGAAGCTGCTGCAGCCGCAGCCAAGGCGGTAGAGCACGAGGCCCAGGAAGCAGAGCATGAGCCTAAACCCCTCGTCTGATTCCATAAGCCAATAAAAAGCCCCGCCTGAGTGATCAGGCGGGGCTTTTTTATGGCTGATTATCTCGACCTGGAATGCGATCACTGTGGGAGCTGGCTTGCCTGCGATAGCGTCGATTCAGCCAGCGTGGCGGTGACTGACACACCGCTATCGCAGCAGAGGTATCTACACAACTTTGTGGGCTGTAACGGCAGACGGTAACCACGATGCGAAGCGAGTCGCTCTTGATCTGCTTTTGATCTTAGGCGCCCCGTCAAATCACGCTGGCCGGAATTCGACAGGGATTTGGGGGCTAAACCGGCAGGGATGCCGGTTTAGCCGCCGTCAGGGCGGAACCTTAAGTGGTCGTTACCGCAGGAATGGATATGTACACAATCCAACTGTGTTGACTGTCAGGCCGCTACCGCAGGCAAGCCAGCTACCACATTGGACGGTGGTGCGTCAGGTAGATAAGCGCCGGCTATCAGGCCGTTACGGGAGCAAGCTCCCTCGCCACAGGTCCAACGTCGGCTCTAAGTAGATACCTATGGCTATCGCAGGCAAGCCAGCTGCCACACTTAACCTGCAGTAAAACTCAACCGTTGCGGCACATCCACATCCCAAAGCACACCAGGATCATCTACCTGCACCTCTCGCACCTGAGTTTGTGCAAACAACGGCCTGGCTCCACGATCCCCACTCAGCGCCATCAGCGCCGGCCCAAATCTGTGATGGAAAGCCACCGGGTGCCCGTACTGCCCGGCAGATACCGGTACAGTGACGCCCTCCACGCAGGCAATCACCCGTTCGATACTCGATGACCGAATAAACGGCATATCCCCCAACACCACCAGCCACCCATCCGCTGCACCGCTGGCCTTGACCGCCGCCGCAATGCTGTCGCCCATACCGCTCGAATCCAGCAGTACAACCTGACAGCCATAAGCCTCTGCCAGGCGGATAACCTCCCCGCGCTCCGGCGACGTCACCAGCCAGCGCGTTACCACACGCTCAGGCAAGTTGCGCAACACCTGCTCGATGACCGGCCGGCTAACGCCATCCAGCCCCACACACGCGGCGAGCAATTTGTCTTGATCAGCTCCAGCTTCGGCACGAAAACGACTGCCCTGCCCCGCCGCCAGCACAATCGCCGTCACCGTCACTCGGCCACCACTGCCATCGGCTTTTTCTGCATCGGTGCCACCCCGTTTTTGATCGCAACAATTTCCGCCATCAGCGACAGCGCAATTTCCGCCGGCGTATGGCTGCCGATGTGCAGGCCGATCGGCCCGTGCAAACGCGCAATGGCCTCCGCCGACAGGCCCAGCGCGGCCAGGTTCTCCCGACGCTTATGGGTATTGACCCGCGAACCGAGGGCGCCGATATAGAAGGCCGCGGAGTTCAGCGCCGTCAGCAACGCCATGTCATCCAGACGTGGATCGTGGGTCAGGCAGACAATAGCCGTGCGTTCATCGGTATGAATATTCAACACCGCCTCGTCGGGCATGCCCGGCACAAAGCGGCCATGCTGGTCTTCCCAGCCGTAGACGAACTCTTCGCGGGGGTCGCAGATCAGCACTTCGAAATCCAGCAGGCGTGCCATTTCCGCTACGTAGCGCGACAGCTGCCCGGCGCCGATCAACAGCAGGCGCCAGCGCGGGCCATAGATGGCGCGCAAGCGTTCGCCGTCGAAGCTCACCACGTCGGTCTTGCTGGCGGCGCTCAACGTCACCTCGCCGGTGGCCAGGTTCAGCTCGCGAGCGACGATCTGATGATCTTCACAACGCGCCAGCAGCGCTTCGACCCAACCCCACTCTTCCACGCGCTCCTCGGTGAGCCGCAGGGTGCCGCCGCAGGGCAGGCCAAAACGCGCCGCCTCGTCGCAAGTGACGCCGTAGGTCACCAACTGCACGGGCGGGCCGTCAGCGGGTAAGCGGCCGTCCTGCAGGCGCGCGATCAAGTCATCCTCGATGCAACCGCCCGACACCGAACCAATCACCACACCATCACCGCGCAGGGCCAGCATCGCTCCCGGCGGGCGCGGCGCGCTGCCCCAGGTTTGCACCACGCTGTACAACATCACGCGCTGCCCGGCGCGGCGCCATTGCAGCACGCTGCGCAGGACGTTCAGATCCACACTGTCCATCAGGCCTCCGGTAAGTACTGTCGCGCTCACTGTAAACCAAAAATATCGGTTGTATCCCGCCAGAAACGCAAACGCCCCGAACCAGTCGGGGCGTTTACGGATAGCGCTGGCGTCAGTTCACGCCAGCAGCCACTTACTTGACGACAGGCGCCGGGCCTTCAGCCACGCCCAGGTCATCGAGCTCGCGGGTTTCGGAGATACCGGTACCGCCAGACGCCAGCTCGCTTTGCAGCTTGTCGGTGTCCAGTTCCTTGACCCACTTGGCCACAACGATGGTGGCAACTGCGTTACCCACCAGGTTGGTCAGCGCACGGGCTTCGGACATGAAACGGTCGATACCCAGGATCAGCGCCAGGCCGGCAACCGGCAGGTGGCCAACGGCCGACAGGGTGGCGGCCAGTACGATGAAGCCCGAACCGGTCACGCCAGCAGCGCCTTTGGACGACAGCAGCAGCACCAGCAGCAGGGTGATCTGGTGAGTGATGTCCATGTGGGTGTCGGTCGCCTGGGCGATGAACACGGCCGCCATGGTCAGGTAGATCGACGTACCGTCGAGGTTGAAGGAGTAACCGGTTGGAATCACCAGGCCGACCACGGACTTCTTCGCGCCCAGGCGTTCCATCTTGATCAGCATACGCGGCAGTGCGGATTCCGACGACGAGGTGCCCAGTACGATCAGCAGTTCTTCACGGATGTAGCGGATCAGCTTCAACACGCTGAAACCGTGAGCGCGGCAGATAGCGCCCAGCACCAGCACCACGAACAGAATGCAGGTGATGTAGAAGCAGATCATCAACTGGCCCAACTGCACCAGGGAACCGACACCGTAGGCGCCGATGGTGAACGCCATGGCACCCAGGGCACCGATTGGCGCGAGCTTCATGATCATGTTGATGATGTTGAACATCACATGGGCGAAGCGATCGATGAAGTCCAGCACCGGCTTGCCGTAGGCACCCAGGCGGTGCAGGGCGAAACCGAAGATCACCGAGAACATCAGCACTTGCAGGATGTCGCCGTTGGCGAAGGCGCCGACGATGGTGTTCGGGATGACGTTGAGGATAAAGCCGACAATGCTCTGGTCTTTACCGGCGGTGACGTAGGCCGCCACTTTGGAAGCATCCAGGGTCGCGACGTCGATGTGCATGCCGGCGCCCGGCTGCACCACGTTGACCACGACCAGGCCAATCAGCAGGGCGATGGTGGAAACGATTTCGAAGTACAGCAGCGCGTAGCCGCCGGTCTTGCCCACCGACTTCATGCTTTGCATGCCAGCGATGCCGCTGACCACGGTACAGAAGATGATCGGGGCGATGACCATTTTGATCAGCTTGATAAAGCCGTCACCCAGTGGCTTGAGGGCCACGCCGGTCTGCGGGTAGAAGTGGCCGAGCAAAATACCGATAACGATTGCAACGATCACCTGGAAATACAGGGATTTGTAGATTGGCTGACGAGTCGTCATTGCAAAGTTCCTCAATCGTCCCGTGTGGCAAATATCCGCCATTGCCCACGGCACTTGAATTGCGAACCCTCCTGCACTGGAGGGATTTGTTGTTTGCGAAGCCTGTAGGAGCAAGCCTGCGCTGTAATCCTTATCGCAAACAGCGTGCCACTTTGCTTAAACGCGCTGAAGGCCTTTAGACATCAGGGCTTGGGGTTCACGGGCGACTCCGGAGAGTGCAACACAGTGGCGGATTTCCGCCCACTCATCCTGTCTCGTCCTACAATTTGGCGGATATCCGCCTTGTCGCCCCACTGGGTGATGGCTACCATCCGCCACTCCATGGATGAGGCCCTTGCATGCGTGAACGTACCATCGCCAGCCATTACGCCCGAGCGGCCCTCGGCGGTGCGCGCCGAGCCGGTTTCGACTACTCGGGGGTGTTGCAGCAGGTGGGCATCACCCCGGAACTACTGACCGAACCCCGCGCCCGCATCGCTCCAGAGCAATTTACCCGCTTGCTGCAAATGCTCTGGCTGGGGTTGGATGACGAATACCTGGGGTTTGCCGAAGCGCCGAGCAAACGCGGCACTTTCGCCATGATGTGCCACGCGCTGATCCATTGCCGCACGCTGGAGAAGGCGCTGGAGCGCGGCTTATTGTTTTATAGCCTGTTCCCCCAAGGCCCACGCTGGCAACTGACCAAAGAAGGCGACATGGCGCGCCTGAGCCTGGACGACTCACAGCTATGGGACCCGAACCACTTCCTCAGTGAATGCCTGCTGGTGATCTGGCATCGCCTGGGCAGTTGGTTGATCGGCCAGCGTATCCGGCTGCAGCAGGCCACCTTCAGTTACCCGATGCCGGCCCATGCCGGTGAATATGACCTGCTGTTCCCCTGCCCCCAGGTGTTCGGCGCGCCGACCAGCAGCCTGGTGTTTCCCAGCCGCTACCTGAGCCTGCCGCTGTTGCAGGATGAACGCACCCTCAAGCACTTCTTGCAGCGCTCCCCTGCCGACTTGTTGTCCCGGCCGGATGAAGGTGACAGCCTGAGCAGCCAGTTGCGCCGCCTGCTGAGCCGCGACCGCACGCCCTGGCCAGACCTGGAAGCCGTCGCCCAGCACTTGCACATCAGCCCACAGACCCTGCGTCGGCACCTGCGCGAAGAAGGCACGAGCTTTCAGGCATTGAAAGATGAGTTACGCCGGGATATCGCCATTTACCACCTGGGGCGGGCGGATTTGTCTTTGCAGGAGATCGCCGAGCAGTTGGGGTTTTCCGAACCGTCGGCGTTTCATCGGGCGTTCAAGAAGTGGACGGGGCTGACGCCGGGGGCCTACAGAGCGCAGGAGAGTTAGCGGTGTATTGGCTGGGAGGGCCTCATCGCAGGCAAGCCAGCTCCCACAGTTGAATGTATTCACACATCAACATTTGGGAGCTGGCTTGCCTGCGATGAGGCCAGTGCAGATCACAAGGCAGGAAAGTGAATCCTGAACGCCGCCCCACCCAACGCTGAATCCCCCAACGTCAACCGCGCGTGATAGCTTTCGATGATGTCCTTGACCACCGCCAGCCCGATCCCCTGCCCCGGGTGCTGGCGATCTAGCCGTTCGCCGCGCTGCAGGATCCGTGCACGCTGGTCCGGTGGTACGCCGGGGCCGTCGTCTTCGATACACAGCTCAATGCCATCGAGGTTTTCCACCAGGCTGATACGCACTTGCTTGAGGCACAGGCGGTAGGCGTTTTCCAGCAGGTTGCCGAGCATTTCGAGCAACGCGCCCTTCTCGATGGGCACTTCGCAGGCCTGCGGTAAATCGAAGGTCACGGTGACCCGCTTGTCGCGGTAAACTTTTTCCAATGTATCGCACAGGCTTTGCACCACCGGTTCCAGGCGGACCTGGTGGCGCACCAGGCCACTTTTACGCAGGCTGGCACGCTGCAGTTGGTAACCGATCTGCTGGCTCATGCGTTCGATTTGCGATTGCAGCACCCACGCCTGGCTACGTTCTTCAGGCCGCTGGGCCATGTCTTCGCTCACGCCCTGCAACACCGCCAGTGGCGTTTTCAGGCTGTGAGCCAAGTCATCAAGAGAATCGCGGTAGCGCGCACGCTGTTCGCGCTCGCTGTGCAGCAAGCGGTTCAGGGAGCCGGTCAGGCGCAGCAGCTCACGGGGGTGTTCTTCGCTGAGGCTTTCGCGGGTGCCGCCTTCGATCTGGTCGAGCTCATGGCTCAGGCGCCGCAGGGCTTGCAGGCCCCAGGTCAGGCCCAGCCACAACAGCGTCAACAGCACCAGCAAGGCCGCGCCGAACCCTAGGTAGAGATTCTCACGCAGGCCTTCGAGGGTCAGTTGGTATTCGCGCACCGGCTGCAAGGCGACAATGCTGAACGCCGCGCTCTTGCCTCCCAGTAGGCGCACCTCGACGTCATACACGAAGAATTCCTGGCCATTGGCCTCGCGAATCCGCGCAAATTCGTTGCCGCGCCCGTCATAGCGCGGTTTGTAGTTGATGTTTTCTTCCTGGGTCGCCCGCGAGCGCCATACCAGATGGCCTTCACGGTCGTAGATATAACCCAGCAGCCGACTGTCGGTGAGGTTGAAACGCTCATCGGGCAGCTGCGCCGGCATCAGCAGGCGGTTATTGTCGACCCGCGCCGCAGATATCAGGGTGGTCACATCCGACGCCAGGCGCTGTTCGATGGAATCCTGCAACGCCAGGCTGAACGCGCCTTGCATGGCCGGCAACAGGCCGAGCATAAACAGCACGGCCAGGGTGGCGGCCGCCAGCATCAGGCGCACACGTAGCGAACGAATCAACGGCAGCGCTCATTGAACAGGTAGCCCAGGCCACGCACGGTGTCGATCGGCTTGAACCCGGCCGGGCCTTCCAGCTTGCGGCGCAGGCGGCCGACCAGCACTTCGATCACGTTTGGATCGCGCTCGTCGTCATCCGGGTACAGTTGCTCCATCAAACGGTCTTTGGCGACCACTTGTTGATGATGACGCATCAAGTATTCGAGGATCCGATACTCGTAGGCGGTCAGCGCCAAGGGTTGCTCGTCCAGGGAGGCTTGCTTGCGGTTGAGGTCCAGCAGCAGCGGCCCGGCAACGATAGTCGACTGGGTAAAACCGCTGGAGCGGCGCAGCAAGGCGTTCATGCGTGCCTCCAGCTCTTCGAACTGGAACGGCTTGACCACGTAGTCGTCGGCCCCGGCCGCCAAGCCTTCAACCTTGTCCTGCCAGTTGCCGCGGGCGGTGAGGATCAGGATCGGGAAGGTCTTGGTCTGGGTGCGCAACTGGCGAATCAGGTCCAGGCCGCCCATACCGGGCAGGCCAAGGTCGATGATCGCCAGGTCATGGTTGAATTGGCCGGTCTGGTACAGGGCTTCTTCGGCATTGGCCACGGCTTCGACCACATGCCCGCTGTCGGTCAGGCGGGTAAACAGGTGATGACGCAGCAGCGCCTCATCTTCCACCACCAGCAATTTCATAAGGTTCTCCACTGCAATTCAACTAGCCGACAGGGGGATATCATAGCGGCCCTGCAGCTCTTGGGGGCGCAGTTTTATGCCATTGTAGTGGCCAGTCAGGTGCGCGTAGCCGCTGCGATAGTCGGGTTGCGCAGGGGTAGCGCCCAGGGCCTGGCCCCACGGCGCGGCCTGGGTGCCGGCGTCTTCGAAGCTGACACGATGGATCAGGTTGCTGGATTTCTTGGTTTTCTCGCTGCCAAAGGCCGCAAAGGCGCCATCGGACGCCTGCACGCCGGCAGTGGCGCCGAGCATGGTCAAGGCCAACATCAGCTTTTTGATCGCAGTCATGGTGGTTACCTCATACGCATTTAAGCTGTGGGGCCCAGACTACGCAGGCGCCCCTGAACTCCCCCTGAACAGGCTCTGAACCGCAGCTGAACCGCATCGGGCTATCCACTGGCGCACCAACTCGGCAAAATACCGCGCATGACGCCCCTACCCGCTTGCTGCACCCCACTCGATGATCATTGGCCGTTGCCGGTTTCTTTGCCGGGCACGGTGTTTTTGAGCACGCGATTCGACCCGGCTTTATTGAGCCACGGCGATTTCCAGCGCTGCGATGTGCCGCCGCCCGCGAGCATCCAACGCTCGGTCGCCAAGCGCCAGGCGGAATTTCTCGCCGGCCGCCTGTGCGCGCGCGAAGCGCTGCAACGACTCGATCATCTGCACTGCATCCCGGCCATCGGCGAAGACCGCGCCCCGGTCTGGCCAGGGCATATCAGTGGTTCCATCACCCACAGCACCGGGCACGCTGCGGCGATTGTCGGGCACAAGGCGCAATGGCGCGGGCTGGGCATGGACCTGGAGCATCTGCTGACGGTGGAACGGGCCGAACGCCTGGCCGGGGAAATTTTGACGGCCGATGAGCTCCAGCGCATGGCCGCCCTGCCCCGTGAGCAACACGCCTTGCTGGTGACGCTGACGTTTTCGGTGAAGGAAAGCTTGTTCAAGGCGCTCTATCCGATCGTGCACAAGCGCTTTTATTTCGAGCATGCCGAGGTGTTGGAGTGGTCAGCGGCTGGGAAGGTGCGCCTGCGGTTGCTGACCGATCTTTCGCAAGAATGGAAGCATGGCAAAGAGCTGGAAGGGCAGTTTGTGGTGGAGGGGGAGCAGTTGTTGAGCCTGGTGGCTATCAGCGCCTGGTAGACCGCCGTCGCGGGCAAGCCCGGCTCCCACATTGGGAACGCATTCACCTGTGGGAGCTGGCTTGCCTGCGATAGCGGTTTCAGGGTTTATGCTGATCCCTGGGCCAGCTCAGGCTGAAACACGCCCCACCCAGGTTATTGCTCTTGCTGATCAGCGCCCGCCCGCCGTGCCAATAGATAATCCGCCGCACGATCGACAAGCCCAGGCCATGTCCGCCAGAAGCGCGGGTACGGCTGTCATCCAAGCGCAGGAACGGCGTGAAGATCCGCTCCCAGGCGCTTTCCGGCACACCGGGGCCGTCGTCTTCCACATCGATGCGACAGCGCACCTGCCCCACCTGATAACTGATCAACACCTGGCCTCTGGCGTGGCGCATGGCGTTACTCACCAGATTTTGCAGGGCTCGGTGCAAGTAGCGCGGTTCAGCGTCGACCCAGGCGTCATCCCAATGTGCCGAGGACAGGCAAATACCCCGGGTGACGGTGACCTGCGGGCGCAATGGCGATAATTCGCCAATCACCTGGTCGAGCAATGCATCAAGGTCTACGCGCTGAAAATTCAGCTCCGGCGCGCCCTGTTCCAAGCGCGCATAAGTGAGCATCTCGTCCACCAGGCCATCGAGGTCCTGGATATCGCCATCCATGCCTTCCAGGTATTTGCGCCGCGCCTCGGGCGTGGCGGCGTCACCGATCATCTCCAGGCCAAAACGCAGGCGCGCGACCGGAGTGCGCAGCTCGTGGGAGACCGCCCGCACCAGCTCGCGCTGAATCGCCAGCAATTGCTGCAGGTGCTCGGCCATACCATTGAAAGCGGCCGCCAGCCGCCCGACCGAGTCTGCACCGCGAGCGGGTACGCGCACTTCCAGGTTGCCCTTGGCGATACGCGTAGCCGCCGCCTCAAGGCCTTTGAGCCGACGCTCAAGTTGACGCACCAGCAGATAGACGATCAAGCCGATCAGAGTCAGGCCGATCAAGGTGATCAGGATCAGCCATTGCGCCGGGTACGGGTTCATCTGGTACAGCGGGCCGATCTCCAGTACCCACGGGGTGCCGACCATGCCGGCAAACACGCGAATCGAATCGCCGCCCTTGCCCAGCGCCATCACCGTATCGCCCTCCGCCACGCGACGACGCTGGTCGTCGTCCATATCGGCCTGGTCAAGGGCCATCAGGTGCATTTCAAAACCAAAACCCTTGGCGTGTTTGATGTCGGCCAGGCGCTGGGGCTGTTCGGCCACCGGGAAACGCACCAGTTCGTCGGCCAGCAGGTAAATAGTCGCACGGGCCAATTGCTCGCTGATCTGCTGCACTTCGCCGGTGAGCACCAATTGCTCTTGCTCGCTGACCAACCGCAGCACCCGCGCCGCATGAGGCCCGGTCTGCTCAACCAGGACCTGGCCGCGTTGCAGGCGGTTGCGCTGGCCCAGGTCCAATTGCGCATCGGTGAACGTGCGCAACTCCAGCGGGATGCCCAGCAAGCGCTCCCACACCGCCAAGGCGCGCTGCCGTTCAATGGTGCTCATGGGTTGCAGGTTATCGCCCATCAACGCAAAGGTGCCGTGGGCCAGGCGCTCACGGTACTGGCCGCTGCGCACGTCATTAAGCAGGTGCAGTGCCAGGGCGCCGAGCAACGCCACCAGGATCAGCGCCGCGCACATGCCGCCGTAGATGCGCAGGAAGATCGAGTTCACAGCGGCATATCGGCAGCGGCTTCGGGGACGAACAGGTAGCCTTTGCTGCGGATGGTCTTGATCAGGCGTGGGTGGAGCGGATCGTCGCCGATCTTTGGCCGAATGCGCGAGATACGCACGTCAATGGAGCGATCCTGGCCGTCATAGCCGATACCACGCAGCGCTATGAAGATTTCTTCGCGGGACAGGATGCGCCCGGCGTTCGCAACCAGCAGCCACAGCAAGTCGAATTCAGCGCTGGTCAGTTCGATGCTGCCATCATGCAACCAGGCTTCGCGCAAGGCATTGTCCACCACCAGTGGGCCAAACTGGAGGCGGCGTTGATGTTCCATTGCGGGCGGCAACACCGGCTCGCTGCGGCGTAGCAGCGCCTGGATACGCGCCAGCAACAGCCGCGGGCGCACGGGTTTGCACACGTAGTCGTCGGCGCCCATGTCGAGGCCCAGCACCTGGTCCATGTCGTCGGTGCGCGCGGTAAGCATCAGGATCACGCCGTCATAGCGCTCGCGCACTTTACGGCAGATGCTCAGGCCGTCTTCGCCGGGCAGCATCAGGTCGAGGATCACCAGGTCCGGCTGCTCGGCGATGATGCGCGCCGCGGCCTTGGCACCATCGCCTTCCACGGACACACGCAGGCCATTGCTTTCCAGGTACTCACGGGTCAACTCGGCGAGTCGCTCGTCGTCCTCGACGATCAGTATCTGCCAGGCTTCTTGCTCCATGCAGTGTCCTCTTTTTTATAAGACGTTCTTCTGGCCGACACAATCGAATGTGAAATACGGTCGGTGTGGGAGCTGGCTTGCCTGCGATGGCGGTGGGTCAGCGCGCCTGTTGGTGGCTGATACACCCCCATCGCAGGCAAGCCAGCTCCCACATATTGATCCTGCGCAGGCATAGCCTGTTTGTCATGTTTTGAAGGCATAACAAAGGCCGATTGTAGCCATGCACCGGCCCTTGAACACAAGCCGGGAAATCCATTCGGTCATGGCGATTTTTTGTGGTAGGGTTCGCGCCCTCAAAATTCCCGCCGGCAGTTTCTACCCGGGAATATTCGGTGACAAACGGTGTAATCCAGTAGTAATGCGGCCTACACGGGTGTTCCATGATTCATACACATTTTACCCACAGCGTTATCCACAGGTAGTCCGTTGCTAAGCCCCCAAAAACGCATTATCTTGTACCTCGGCGCTAAAAAAACCCTACATGTAGGGTTTTCAGCGAAAAGACCAAACACATATCAGACAAGAAACTCAAGCGCTTTCTTGCTCGCGTTTGGTTGAACCAAAGCATTTTTTGAAAGCCCAAACCGCGCACGCGGATGGCGGCCGTTTTCCAACCCGATTGGCAGAAAACGGTACGGGTGTTGCAGGGCTTGAATGGGGCCACTGTCACCCACCAGGAATACGGCGAAGGGCTCCCCGGCCCCGAACCAAAGACTTCGGCATGGAAGCGGCGCGATGAGCTCCCTTCCTCCTGTCCCGAAGTTGTTATGCCAGGCCCAGGCCTGCTGTAAGTGCTTCAGGACGGAACGGTGGGCACCGTGATGGTGCCCAAATAAATATAGAATGTGGAGACACCCCCTCATGCAAACCGACACAACTCGCGAGAACCCGCAGGGCTCCGTGCCGCAGGCCGCTGATTCGAACCTGGATCTGTCCGCCACTGCACCTGGCCAACTGCGCGTGATCAAGCGTAACGGCACTGTCGTTCCTTATACCGATGACAAAATCACCGTCGCCATCACCAAAGCGTTTCTTGCAGTTGAAGGCGGCACCGCTGCCGCTTCGTCGCGCATCCACGACACCGTTGCACGCCTGACCGAACAGGTCACCGCGACCTTCAAGCGTCGCATGCCATCGGGCGGCACTATCCACATCGAAGAAATCCAGGACCAGGTAGAACTGGCCCTGATGCGTGCCGGCGAGCAAAAAGTGGCCCGCGACTACGTGATCTACCGTGATTCGCGCGCCAAGGAGCGTGCCGTACGTTCCCCGGCCGAAGAAGCCGCCGTACAAGCGCACCCGTCGATCCGCATCACCCTGGCCGACGGCAGCTTTGCCCCGCTGGACCTGGGCCGCCTGAACACGATCATCACCGAGGCCTGCGAAGGCCTGGAAGAAGTCGACGGTGACCTGATCCAGCGCGAAACCCTGAAGAACCTGTACGACGGCGTGGCCCTGACCGACGTCAACACCGCCCTGGTAATGACCGCCCGTACCCTGGTCGAGCGTGAGCCGAACTACTCGTTCGTGACCGCCCGCCTGCTGATGGACACCCTGCGTGCCGAAGGCCTGGGCTTCCTGAAAGTCGCCGACAGCGCCACTCACCACGAGATGGCCGACCTGTACGCCAAGGCCCTGCCGGCCTACATCGCCAAAGGTATCGAATTCGAATTGCTGAACCCGATCCTGGCCACTTTCGACCTGGAAAAACTCGGCAAGGCGATCAACCACGAGCGTGACCAGCAGTTCACCTACCTGGGCCTGCAAACCCTGTACGACCGTTACTTCATCCACAAGGACGGTATCCGCTTCGAACTGCCGCAAGTGTTCTTCATGCGCGTGGCCATGGGCCTGGCGATCGAAGAGAAGAACAAAGAAGACCGTGCCATCGAGTTCTACAACCTGCTGTCGTCCTTCGACTACATGTCGTCGACCCCGACCCTGTTCAACGCCGGCACCCTGCGTCCACAGCTGTCGAGCTGCTACCTGACCACCGTGCCGGATGACCTGTCGGGCATCTACCACGCGATCCACGACAACGCCATGCTGTCCAAATTCGCCGGCGGCCTGGGCAACGACTGGACACCGGTGCGTGCACTGGGTTCGTACATCAAGGGCACCAACGGCAAGTCCCAGGGCGTCGTACCGTTCCTGAAAGTGGTAAACGACACCGCCGTTGCCGTGAACCAGGGTGGCAAGCGCAAAGGCGCTGTATGTGCCTACCTGGAAACCTGGCACATGGACATTGAAGAGTTCATCGAGCTGCGCAAGAACACCGGTGATGACCGTCGTCGTACCCACGACATGAACACCGCCAACTGGATCCCTGACCTGTTCATGAAGCGCGTCTTCGATGACGGCAAGTGGACCCTGTTCTCGCCATCCGAAGTGCCGGACCTGCACGACCTGACCGGCAAGGCCTTCGAAGAGCGCTACGAGTACTACGAAGCCCTCACCGAGTACCCAGGCAAGGTCAAGCTGTTCAAGACCATCCAGGCCAAAGACCTGTGGCGCAAAATGCTGTCCATGCTGTTCGAAACCGGCCACCCATGGTTGACCTTCAAGGACCCATGCAACCTGCGCAGCCCGCAGCAGCACGTGGGCGTGGTCCACAGCTCGAACCTGTGCACCGAGATCACCTTGAACACCAACAAGGACGAGATCGCTGTTTGCAACCTGGGCTCGATCAACCTGCCGAACCACATCGTCAACGGCAAGCTGGACACCGTAAAGCTTGCACGCACCGTCAACACCGCCGTACGCATGCTCGATAACGTGATCGACATCAACTACTACTCGGTGCCACAGGCGCAGAACTCCAACTTCAAGCACCGTCCGGTTGGCCTGGGGATCATGGGCTTCCAGGACGCGCTGTACCTGCAGCACATCCCTTACGGTTCCGATGCAGCGGTCGAGTTCGCCGACAAGTCCATGGAAGCGGTCAGCTACTACGCGATCCAGGCTTCCTGCGACCTGGCCGACGAGCGCGGCGCCTACGAGACGTTCCAGGGTTCGCTGTGGTCCAAGGGCATCCTGCCGCTGGATTCGCAACAGATCCTGATCGAAGCCCGTGGCCAGAAGTACATCGACGTCGACCTGAACGAAACCCTGGACTGGGCCCCGGTACGTGCCCGTGTGCAGAAGGGTATTCGTAACTCCAACATCATGGCCATCGCACCGACCGCCACCATCGCCAACATCACTGGCGTCTCGCAGTCGATCGAACCGACCTACCAGAACCTGTATGTGAAATCGAACCTGTCGGGCGAATTCACCGTGATCAACCCGTACCTGGTTCGCGATCTGAAGGCCCGTGGCCTGTGGGACTCGGTCATGATCAACGACCTGAAGTACTACGACGGTTCCGTGCAGCAGATCGAGCGCATCCCGCAAGAACTCAAAGAGCTCTACGCGACCGCCTTCGAAGTGGACACCAAGTGGATCGTTGACGCCGCCAGCCGTCGTCAGAAGTGGATCGACCAGGCCCAGTCCCTGAACCTGTACATCGCCGGCGCTTCGGGCAAGAAGCTGGACGTGACCTACCGCATGGCGTGGTACCGTGGCCTGAAAACCACTTACTACCTCCGTGCCCTGGCCGCCACCAGCACCGAGAAGTCGACCATCAACACCGGCAAGCTGAACGCAGTGTCCAGCGGCAACCACGGTGATGACTCGGTACTCGCAGCGCCAGCCGGCCCGGCACCTGTGCCAAAGGCCTGCGCGATTGACGAGCCGGATTGCGAAGCTTGCCAATAAGCTGAACCTGCCCTGGGTTTAACCACCCGAGGCAGAAAAGCCCCCGATACACCTAGGGTGTATCGGGGGCTTTTTCTTGGGCGGGCATAAAGCCCTTGTTGCTGTATTGCTGTTCGGTCAATACCTGGATGGGCAGCGTGAAGCAGATGCAAATGTGGGAGGGGGCTTGCCCCCGATAGGGTGTCAGTCAATGGATACTTGGCTGATACACCGCTATCGGGGGCAAGCCCCCTCCCACATTTTAAAGCGCTAACCTATCAGGTCATCTGAATGATGGTCTGCATAATGGTGCTTTGGGTGGAGATGGTCTTGGCGTTCGCCTGGTAGTTGCTCTGGGCCTTGATCAGGTCCACCAGCTCGTTGGTCAAGTTGACGTTGGAGTTCTCCAGGGAGCTGGCCTTGATCGACCCCAGAGTGCCAGATTCCGGTGCGTCGTAGCCCGGCTGGCCCGACGCGTAGGTCTCTTTCCAGGTCGTACCGCCGGCGGGCTGCAGGCCCTGCTCGTTGTTGAAGCTGGCCAGGGAAATCTGGCCGATGGCCTTGCTCTGCTGGTTACTGAAGGTGGCGAAGAGCACGCCGCTGCCATCGATCTTCAGGCCGGTGATCTGGCCGGTGGCGTAACCATCTGTGACCGGCGGGTTACGGTAGCTGGCCGAGTTGTACTGGGTGACAGTGCCCATGTTGATGGCGATGCCATCCTTGTTAGCCGTCGCATCGTTAGCCTTCCATACGCCATCGGTCACCGTGCCAGGTACCCAATCCTTGATGGTCAAGGTGTTACCGGCAACACCGCCGGTCACGATGCTCTTGAGGTTACCAGCACCATCGAAGCTCAACGTCGACGGCACAGGCGCCTTCATGTCAGCACCGGTACCGGTAGGAGCCGAACCATCAGGATTGCGGCCATCGATCAAGGTGTAGGCCTGCCACTGGTTGGCATCGGTTTTGACCAGGTACTGCACCATCGGGTGCGCATTGCCCTGGGAGTCGTACAAGGTGGTGCTGTATTGCGTGGTGAAGCTTTCGGACTTGGTCGGATCAAACGGGTTCTTGGACTGATCGATCACCGGCGACGAGGAGTTCAGGTTGCTGGAAGAGTCCACTTTGGTAGACGCCTTCGGCGGCAGGTTCGCCAGGTTCAGCTGCAGGTCAACCAGGCCGCCTTTGGTGATTTTGCCATTCTCGTCCGCGGCATAGCCTTGCAGGCGCGAGGTGCCGGTATTGTTGGTGATATAGCCGTCTTTGTCCGCACGGAAAGCACCGCTACGGGTGTATTCCAGCGAACCGTCGCTGCCCTTTTGCACGAAGAAGCCACCACCCTGGATCGCCATGTCGAGGATACCGCCACTCCCGTTGACGTCGCCCTGGGTGAACTGCTGGGAAACCGCCGCCAGGTTCACACCGTTGCCGATGCTGTTCTGGCCGGTGCCCAGCTTGGAGGCCGCGTAGATATCCGCGAATTCCGCACGGGATGACTTGAAGCCAGTGGTCGCGACGTTGGCGATGTTGTTGCCGGTCACGTCCAGTTGTTTGTTGGCCGCATAGAGGCCGCTAAGGCCGATGTTAAAAGACATGTTTCTCTCCTCTGCCGTATTTAGCCGGCTCTATGTACCGATAGTCTGAATTTGCGACAGCTTGACGCTGCCCATGCCGCCTGCAAGGTTGAGCAGCATTTCGCCGCCGGTCTTGCTCAGGGTCACGCTGGTGACCGTGGCTGGTAGCGAGGTGGTCAGGGCCACCGCGTCACCTTTGTCGTTCTTGGTGGAGGCATTGAAGGTGTAGGTGCCGGCTGGGGCGACCTCACCCTTGTCGTTCTTGCCGTCCCAGATAAAGCTCTGGCTGCCGGCACTCTGCGCGCCCATATCCACGGTGCGTACGACGTTGCCGTCCTTGTCGGTGATCTTGACGGACACGTTGCCCACCGCCGATGGCACCGCCACTGAACCGTTCATGCTCTTGCTGGTATCCACCATGGCTTTGTCGGTCTGGATAATGATCGACCGCCCCACCAGCGACGAAGCCTGCAGCGCTTGAGAAGAGCTGAAGTTGCTGGAGATGTTGTTCACCGAGTCGTTCAGGGTGTTGATGCCTTCCAGGCTGCTGAACTGGGCAAGCTGGGCCACGAACGCGCCGTTGTCCTGGGGCGACAGCGGGTTCTGGTTTTTCAGCTGGGTCACCAGCAACTGCAGGAATGCGTCCTTGCCCAACGCCTGGTTACCCGTGGCAGCTTTGGAAACATTCGAGACATTGTTCGAAGCGTCCTTGACCTTGGAGTTGAACAGGTCCTGGACAGCCGTGTTGTTTGAGGTATCAACGATGGCCATTATTTGGCGCCCCTTATCACTGACCCAGGGTCAGGACCTTCTGCATCATGGTTTTGGCGGTGTTCATCATTTCCGCGTTGGTCTGGAACGAGCGGCTGGCGGAAATCATGTCAGCCATTTCCTCGACCACGTTGACGTTGGGGTAGTAGACGTAACCCTTTTCGTTCGCGGCAGGATGGTTGGGCTCGTAACGGGCCTCCAGGTTGCTCTGGTCTTCGACCACGCCCAACACCTGCACGCCGGAGCCGGCTGCGTCCTGATTCTGGAACAGCGACTCGCTGCCGCCTGCCTGGCCACCCTGGAACATGGTGGCGAATACCGGATGGCGGGCGCGATAGGTCTGGTCAATGCTCGAGGAGACGGTCTCGGCGTTGGCGATGTTACTGGCGACGGTGTTCAAACGCGTGGTCTGCGCGCTCATGCCACTGCCGGCAATATTGAAAACACTGGACAGGGACATGGCTTACTCTCCGCGCAGGGCTGACATCAGCCCTTTGAATTTGCTGTTGAGCAGGGTGAAGCTGGCCTGGAAGTTCACCGAGTTTTCGGCGTAGTTCGATTGCTCCAACTGGGCGTCAACGGTGTTCTGGTCGATCGACGGCTGCATCGGCGTGCGATACAGCAGCGACTCGTCACCATTGCCCAGGCCTTGCGCTTCGATATGACGGCTATTGGTCATGTTCAAGGCGAAGGTGCCGTTCTTGGTCTTGTCCTGTTGTGCGGCGAGCACGGCGGAGAAGTCTAGGTCCCGAGCTTTGTAGTTCGGGGTGTCGGCGTTGGCGATGTTGTTGGCCAGGACTTCGGCACGCTGGGCGCGGAAGCCCAGGGCTTGTTCGTGGATACCGAGCGCTTTATCGAAGCTGATGCTCATGGCGGAAACCTTTAGGCTGACCTGCTGTTCGTTAGCAGGGTTATAGCAAGGTGTATGCCAAACTTGCGAAAGCCCCGTATATAAAGGGTTTCGAGGGGAGTTGCCGGCGACTATGCCAGAAAAGCGGCAAGCGATTTCCGCGTAGTGCCAGTAAAGCGGCAATGGGCAGTTGCCGCTTTACGCCAGCTTGCCGAGAAAACAAATGTGGGAGCTGGCTTGCCTGCGATGGCGGAGTGCCTGCCGACCTATTCGTCGACTGACAAAACGCTATCGCGGGCAAGCCCGGCTCCCACAGTTTTATTGCATAAACCCAGGCTACTTGGCCTGGTAGATGATGCCCGGACTGCATTGCACCATCTGGAAGTGATCCGGCAGGCCGTTCAATGCCTCGGAGGCACCGAGGAACAGATAACCTCCACGCTTGAGCGTGCCATGGATACGCAACAGGATGTCTTTCTTCACTTCAGCGGAGAAATAGATCAGCACATTGCGGCAGAACACCATGTCGAACTTGCCCAGGCTGGCATAGCTGTCGAGCAGGTTGAACGAGCGGAATTCGACGCGGTTCTTGATCGGCGCCTTGATCGCCCAACGCCCCGCCCCTTTGGGATCGAAGTAACGTTGAAGGCGCTCCTGGGACAAGCCTCGGCCCAACGCCAGGCTGTCGTACTCACCGGTCTTGCAGTTGGTGAGCATAGTGCCGGACAAGTCCGTGGCCACAATTTGCGCGCCGGCTTTCAACTGGCCCATGTTGGTCCGCTCGAACTCGTCGATGGACATCGAGATCGAGTACGGTTCCTGCCCCGAGGAACAGGCCGCCGACCAGATGCGCAGGCGCTGGCCCGGGCTGGCCTTGATGGCTTCCGGCAAGACTTTGTTCTTGAGCACTTCAAAGGGATAGGTATCGCGAAACCACAAGGTTTCGTTGGTGGTCATGGCGTCGACCACCATTTCCTTGAGCCCACTGCGCGGCTGCCCCTGGATCCGCTGGACCAACTCACCCAGGGACTTGATGCCCTGCTGTTCCATCAGCTTGTTGAGACGGCTGGATACCAGGTACTGCTTGTTTTCACCGAGCAATATGCCACAGGCTTTTTCCAGGAAGACCCGGAACTGTTCGAAATCCAAATTACCCGTAGACAATGATGCCGCCTCTTAAATCGTGTGACCGCCGGGGGAAATCCCCTAGCCGTGATCTGCTGCCTTGATCCGGTCGACTACCCGGGATGCGAGGTCATCAGGACGGAACTTGGCCAGAAAGTCATCCGCACCGACCTTCTTGACCATTGCCTGATTGAATACCCCCGACAACGAAGTATGCAGGATGATATGCAACTTTTGCATGCGTGGATCGTTACGTATTTCGGCCGTGAGCGTGTAGCCATCCATTTCCGGCATCTCGATGTCAGAGATCATCATCAAGAATTCTTCTTCAGGCCTCTTACCTTCGTCTGCCAGCTTGCGCAGGTAATCCAAGGCCTGGCGGCCATCATTGAGGGCTACCACCTCAACCCCGACCGTTTGCAGGCAACGCGTGACCTGCTTGCGCGCCACAGAAGAGTCGTCCACGGTCAACACACGCAGCGAAACCGCCTTGTGTGCCGTTTCGGCATCCACCACCCCGACGGAAATGGTTTCCGAGGTGGGGGCCACTTCGGCGAGGATCTTCTCCACGTCGATGATTTCCACCAACTGGTTATCGACCCGCGTCACCGCCGTCAGGTAGTGATCGCGCCCCGTGCCCTTGGGCGGCGGATGGATCTCTTCCCAGTTCATATTGACGATGCGCTCCACCGAGCGCACCAGGAAACCCTGGGTCTTGGTGTTGTATTCGGTGATGATCACGAAGGGGTTCTGGCGGTCTTGCAAACCCGCGGCCCCCGTGGCCATGGCCAGGTCAAGAATCGGAATGGTCGCGCCACGGATGTTGGCCACGCCGCACACCACTGGACTGGACTTGGGCATGATCGTCAACTTGGGACATTGCAGCACTTCACGCACTTTAAACACGTTGATGCCATACAACTGTTTGCCATCCAGGCGGAAAAGCAACAACTCCAGGCGATTCTGCCCTACCAGCTGTGTGCGCTGGTTTACTGAATCCATTACACCTGCCATGCCCAGACTCCTAAATCCTAGGGGTACGACGCGTACCCAACACTAAACGGCACGAGCTTTGCTATTTAATGAGTATGGATATTAAAACGACAGTTTCCCGACACCCTGGCCGCTCACGCTACCGTAGACTGCTCTGCGCCGCGATGGCACTGCTTGTCTCGGGCCTGGGCGTCACGGCCCGTGCCGACAACGTCACCCTGCCTGATCTACTTATCGGCGTCACCCAAGGCTTTCTTGAGTTCACTGTAGAAGATTATCTGGCGACTACCCAGACGCCGGGGCGTTATGAAATTCAGGTCAACCAGTTGGACCCTCGCTTGCGCATGCCAATGTGCGACAAGGAATTGACAGCCACTCTGGAAAGCCCCGCCCAGCCCATCGGTCGTGTGACCGTAAAGGTACGCTGTGAGGGCGCCTCGCCCTGGACGGTTTTCGTACCAGCTCAGGTCAAGCTGTATCGCGATGTGGTGGTAGTGGCGCGACCGTTGAAGCGCACGGGCATCATCGGCTACGACGACGTGGCGTTGCGCGAGCGGGATATAAGCTTGATCAACCAGGGCTACCTGACGTCGCTGGACCAGGCCGTCGGGCAGAAACTCACGCGGCCAGTGGTCACCGACCAAGTCCTCACGCTGGTTCATCTGGAACAGGCCGAGGTGATTCGCAAGGGTGACCAGGTGGTAATTTCCGCCAGCAGCGGCGGCCTGAACGTCAGGATGCCGGGCGAGGCGCTGTCAAATGGCGGTGTGAGCGAACAGATCCGCGTCAAGAACCTCAACTCCAATCGCGTGATCAAGGCGCGGGTCACGGCACCAGGCCAGGTCGAGGTGGCGCTATAGATGACTGGAATCAAATGCCAGCTTTTCCTACACTGTGTGCTGGATATTGAGCCGAACAGGTTTATTGTCAATCGAGCCTAAAGTTTGCCCGGGTATGGCCGAAAACATGGCAAGCGTCCAAATACCCAGAGGTTTTTCAACATGGTCATTGATTTCAGTCGTTTGAATAACGCCCCGGCTTTGCCCGGCAATACGCGCACCGGCGGTACCAAGGACAGCGTAGAGGCCAAGCCGCAGCCCTTGCCTGCCAAAGCAGAACAGGCCGCCGCCAGCCAGAGTGGGGAATCGGTACACCTGAGCAATGAGGCTCAACAGTTGCAGAAGGTCACTGACTCGCTGCGCGATCAACCCGTCGTCAATAAAGCCCGCGTGGCCGAGTTGAAACAGGCTATCGCCGATGGCAGCTATAAAGTCGACAGCAACCGTGTAGCCAGCAAGCTGCTCAACTTCGAAGCCGAGCGCTAGGCAAAAGCCTGCGCAGGGCTTTTGGACGCTTAAAACCCAAGGCCAGCCATGCACCACGACGAACATTTGCTCCAACTGATCATTGATGATCTGGCGCCGACGCAACAATTGCTCGAGCTGCTCAAGGAAGAATCCCTGGCCTTGTACGGCCGGGATATGCCCTTGCTGGAAGAAATCCTGGCGCGCAAACAGTCCCTGATTGTCTTGCTCGAACAGCACGGCAAGAAACGCAGCGAGATTCTGATCAGCCTGGGCCTGCCCGCCGATCATGATGGCCTGGCACAACTGGCCAGCCACTCCTCAGTCGGCGATCAACTGCTGGCACAAAGCAAAGAACTCAATCATTTGCTCGCCCAGTGCCAGGAAGCCAACCTGCTCAACGGTCAGTCGATCCAGCTTCAGCAAGCCACCACCGCCAATCAGTTGCGCATATTGCACGGCGGAGAACCTCCGGCCCTGTATAACGCCCAAGGCTCCACCTCACGCCTGATCAAACCAAGCACCCGCAGCCAAGCCTGACGCCGGTTTACAGCGCGACCTATCCAAGGCGCGCTACATACTGGCAAAATGCCGGTTCTTGCGTGTAGTCGTATTTTGCCTGGAGATGGAAGAACCGTGTTCAACGCCCTTAATGCGGAAGATGCACCGCAGCCACCCAAGGTGCTCACCACGCCTCTGGAAATCGCCAGCACGTTGCGGATGCTGCAAGAAAGCCATGACCCGCTGATCATCACTTTCCACGAACGTAGCCAGCGCTTCCAGAGCTACCTGGTGGACATCGACCGGGACAGCAAGACGCTGGTACTGGACGAAATGATTCCCCGCGACGGTGAACGCTATCTTGAGAATGGCGAAGCCTTCCGTATCGAAGGCTTCCATGAGGGCGTCCGGGTTGCCTGGGAAAGCAACGGCACCTTGACCATCAGCGAGAAAGGCGGCCACCGCATCTACAGCGGCAGCCTGCCCGGCGAAGTGGTTTACCATCAAAGACGCAATGCCTTCCGCGCCGCACTGAAACTCGCGCAATTGGTGGATATTCAGTTAGGTGGCGAGAAGCTCAAGGCCCCTGTCAGCGGTAAGCTGTTGGATATCTCGGCAACCGGCTGCAAATTGCGCTTTGAAGGCGACATCTCTGAGCGTCTGCAGTTAGGCCAGGTCTATGATCGCTTTATCGCCGCCCTGCCCTTCGGCAGCATGTCCACCTCCGTGGAACTGCGCTATCTACACTTCGAAGACAAGATCAACACCACCTTTGCCGGCGTGCGCTTTCATAACATGAGTGGCTTGGTGCAGCGACAAGTGGAACGCTTTGTCTACCAATTACAGCGTGAAGCTCGGCGCTTCGATAAAGACGACGATCTTTAAGCGTTAGACGCTGAGATAAAAAACGGGCAGATCCTGATGGGATCTGCCCGTTTTTTCGTTCAGGGGCGTGCCCTGCTCAAGTCATGGGGATGTTCGTCCGGGTCTGGTGGCTCGTGCGGCTCTTCGCTCGTCGGCTCATCGGTTTCAGCGGCAGGCTCTGGATCGGGCACAGTGACTTGCATCTGATCCTGTACCACCTGCTCATCCACCCGCGGGTCAAGGGCAGCCACCAAAGGCGAACTGGACATGCTGTCGGGCATCGCCACGTGATGCAGCGGCGCGTCATCGACCTGATGCAGGTTGGTCACCGCCTTGGGGCGAATGCGCCACACCAGGATCAATGCACACAGGCTGAAAAACGCATAGAGCATCTGGCTGCCGAATAGCTTCATTACCACACCGGCCAACAGCGGCCCCACGCTGGCGCCGATCCCGTAGGTCACCAGCAACATGGCCGTCAGCGATACCCGACGATCGCCTTCCACATGGTCGTTGGAAAAGGCTACAGCCAAAGGGTAAAGGCAGAACTGCACCAGCGAACAGAAGAAGCCTGCCACGAACAACACTTCCAGCGGAACCTGCGTCATGATTGCCAACGGCAAGGCCGTCACCGCCAGGCACAAGGCGAAGCAGCGAATCAGCAGCGCGCGGTCATAGCGGTCTGACAACCAGCCCAGTGGCCACTGCACGACCAATCCAGCAAAAATGCAGCTACCCATGAACAGGCCGACTTGCTCGGTCGTCAGGCCCTGCTGAGAGGCGTACAGCGGTGCCAAGCCGTAGAACGAACCGACGATCAACCCAGCGCCTAACACGGTGCTGAGCGACTGCGGCACACGCTTGATAAAGAAGCGCGGCTCCATCGGGGCCGGGTGCAGTGGGGCCGGGTGAATGCGTCGGGTCATCGCCACAGGGACCAGGCACAGCGCAAAGCACAGCGCCACGAGCATCAACAGTTCAAGCCCGAGATGGGGGTGCATGACCAGGATCAATTGGCCCAGCACCAACCCAAGGTAGGACGCAATCATGTAGCCGCTGAACACTACGCCGCGCTGCTTGGCATCCGCCTGCTCGTTGAGCCAACTCTCGATGACCATGTACTGGCACATCATCCCCAGGCCCACGATCATCCGCAGCACGATCCAGGCTGGCAGCCAATCAATCAAACCGTGCCCCAGCACCGCTGCACCGACGATGCCCGCGCAGGTGGCGTAGGCGCGAATATGCCCGACCCGGGCGATGAGTCGGTGTCCGAGCTTGCCGCCCAGCACCAAGCCAAAATAGTTGGCGGCCATCAGCGCACCGACCCACAGGCTGTCGACATTGTCTGCTGCCAGACGCAAAGCCAGATAAGTACTAAGTAGGCCGGAGCCGATCAGCATCATCAAAGAGGCGAAATAAAGGGCTCGAAAAGATTTCCAGATCTGGCGCATCGGCGTTCCGAGCGGCTCCTTGCGGTGAGGGGTAGGGCTATCAGCATGATAGTCCGGGGCGGTTGAATCCGGACAGGCAGCAGGGCCTGTTCCCGGCGATTATTTTGTTTCACAGCTCAGACGCTACGCGGGTGTCTGTGAGGTACATAACCGTGGAGATAAATACATGGCGCACCACCTGTGAACCTTGATAACACGCAAGGTTCGACTGGTATTCGGGTATCTGTACAAAAGGTTTCAATGGAACGCTATGCAGGCTTTGGAAGTTGGCGTGCTTTTAGAGCGCCCAAAACAAAACCCCAACTGCTTTCGCAATTGGGGTTTTGGAATTTAATCTTGACGATGACCTACTCTCACATGGGGAAACCCCACACTACCATCGGCGATGCATCGTTTCACTGCTGAGT
>NZ_WJZD01000038.1:0-59498 GCF_021609665.1 Pseudomonas sp. PA-1-3F
GGCCAGCTCTTGGGCGCTCGGCGCTAGCGCGGCATGGATCACCGCCACTTGCTTGGGATGAATGCACAACGCCCCGGCAAAACCCATTTCATAAGCGTGCCGGATCGAACGGTGCAGGCCTTCGGGGTCGTCGATGGCCGGGTGCACGCCGTCCAGCGGCGCCGCCAGGCCCGCGGCGCGCGAATGCACGATCAACGCCAGGCGCGCCTGGTCGAGGGCCAATTCGGCGGCACGGGAGTGACTGCTCAGGTTCAGGTCCAGCGCCAGGTCCAAGCCACCGAACGACAGGCGCTCCACCTGGGGCGCCTGGGCAATCTGCGCCAGTGCCAGCAAACCGCGTGCGCTTTCGATAATCGGCCAGATAGCCTTGCCGGTCGCGGCCACCACAGCCACCTGGGCCGCGCTTTCGACCTTGGGCAGCAATACCCCGGCGACATTTGCATGGGCCTTGCAGAACGCCACGTCCTCAAAATGCTCGGCATGTTGCGGCGCGTTGATGCGCACCCACACCTGGGCCTCAGGATGGGCGTGCAGGAACGCGCCCAGATTATCCCGGGCCTGACGTTTGAGCGGCTCTTCCACCGCGTCTTCAAAATCCACAATCACTGCGTCGGCGCCGCTGGCCAGGGCCTTGGCAAACCGCTCCGGGCGGCTGCCCGGCACAAACAGCGCAGAACGTACTAAAGGCTTTGGCATCACGTGATTCCTGATTAGATAACGCCGCGCTCACGCAGACTGTTAATGGCCTCAACGGAGTAACCCAACTGGTCGAGGATGCCTTGGCTGTGTTGCCCCAGCGCTGGAACGCCGTCCATGCGCGGGGTAAACGCGGCGTTACGGGCCGGTGGCAGCAGCGAGGGCAACGGCCCCGCCGGGCTGTCGACGTCACGCCAGCTGTCGCGGGCCTTGAGTTGCGGGTGGTCCCACACGCCTTGCATGTCGTTGACCCGGGCACTGGCAATTTGCGCGTGCTCCAGGCGCTGGATCACCGCCTCGACGTCCAGTTGGGCAAAGCGCTCCACAATGATCTGGCGCAGCACCTCGCGGTTGGCCGAGCGCTTGAAATTGGCGCTGAAGCGCTCGTCCGTCGCCAATGCCGGGGTGAGCAGCACTTTGTCGCAGAACGCCGCCCATTCGCGCTCGTTCTGCAAGCCAAGCATCACCGTGCCGCCGCCCCCGGTGGGAAACGGCCCGTAGGGGTAAATCGTCGAATGCGCGGCACCCGCACGCGGTGGCGGCGGCGCGCCGTCGAAGGCGTAATACATCGGGTAGCCCATCCACTCCACCAGGCTTTCGAGCATGCTCACATCGATGCGACTGCCCTGGCCGGTTTTGCCGCGCAGCAGCAGCGCCGACAGAATGCCGCTATAGGCGTACATCCCGGCGGAGATATCCGCGATGGAGCAACCGGCCTTGGCCATCTGCTCTTCACCTGGGCCACCGGTCACCGAGAGAAAGCCGCCCTCGCTCTGAATCAGCAGGTCGTAGGCTTTCTTTTTCTCGTAGGGCCCGCCTTCGCCGTAGCCGGAAATATCGCAGACGATCAGGCGTGGAAAGCGCACGTGCAGCGCCTCGAACGATAAGCCCATGCGCGCTGCCGCGCCGGGGGCAAGGTTCTGCACCAACACATCGGCATCGGCCAAAAGCGCATCCAGAATAGCGCCCGCCTCGTCCTGCTTGAGGTCCAGGGTCAGGCTTTCCTTGGAGCGGTTGGTCCAGACGAAATGCGACGCCAGGCCACGCACCCGCTCGTCATAGCCACGGGCGAAGTCGCCGGTGCCGGGTCGCTCTACCTTGATGACCCGGGCACCGAGGTCGGCCAGCTGGCGCGTGCAAAATGGCGCGGCAATCGCGTGTTCCAGGCTGACGACGGTGATGCCGTCCAGCGGTCGTTGTTCAGTCATGACAAATCCCTCAAAGCCAATGGGCCATGGACGCGGTAGTACGCAGGTTCCACACCTGCTCGATCAGGCCTCTGGCCTGGGTCGGGGTGCGGGCGCCGCTGAAGTGGGCCAGGCGCTGGAACTTATCCGCCAGTTCGGCCCGACTCAGGGTGTTGCCCGGGTCGCCCTTGGGTTCATCAATGGCACCGCGCAGCGTGCGGCCATCGGTGGTGGTGACCGTGACGCGGCCCAGCCAACGTTGCGGGTAGGCGCTGTCGACTTCCGCGTCCAGGGTCATGCTGACCTTGTCGCGAAACGCCGCGACCGCAGGATCGGTCAACGCCAGCTCATGGAATTCAGGCAACCCGGCCTTGCCATGCACAGCGATCAGCCCAAGCACGGTGCCCATGGAAAACTTCGCCTGGTGCACGGTGGCCGGTACCGTCACTCGGCCGAGTACGTCAATGGCGCCTTGGTGCACGTGGGTTCGCACCTGGGAGATCTGCGCAGCGCTCAAGCCTTCACGCTGCATCACGGCCAGCAGCGCGTCGGCAGCAGGATGGGTGTGGCGACAGGAGGCGTGGAACTTGAACGAGGTTTCCACCAGCGCCCAACGGCTGCCCAGCTCGGCAGACAATTTGCCCGGCTGGGCATCACTGGACATACCTGCCGCCAAACCTTGCTCACCTTCAAGGATATTGCGCGCGCCGGTCAGCCCATCGGCCGTAAGGTAAGCCGCCAGCAAGCCGTCCGCCGCCGCCTTGGCCGTGTGCAGTTGTTTGGAGTCGGCGGCATCGCGCAGAAACTCCCACAGCCCGGCAGCCTGGGTGCCGGCGCTGCCGAGCAGGTTGATGAATTGTTCTTCGTTGAAATCGAGCAACTTGCCCACCGCGACCGCCGCCGCCAGGGTGCCGACCGTGGCCGTGGTGTGGAAGATGCGGTAGTGCGAGCGGCCCATGAACTCACCGATGCGAATCCCCGCCTCGTAGCCGGCCACCGAGGCCAGCAAGAGTTCACGGCCAGCCTTGCCGAGGTCCTGGGCAGCCGCCAACGCGGCGGGAAACACCACGGTGGCCGGGTGCAGCACGGAACTGTTGTGCAGGTCATCCTGCTCCACCAGGTGTGAGGAGGCGGCGTTGACCAGTGCGGCGAAATACGCGCTGGTGCCGGTGCCGTTGACGATCACCTGGGCCGGACCGCTGCTCGGGCCCATCTTCTGCGCGTAGCGTTCAAACAAGGGGATCGGGTGCGCGCCTTGGCTGGCCAAGGCGCACGCGAGCCAATCCAGGTACAGCTCTTCGGTGCGCGCCAGCACGGGCTCGGGCAATTGTGAGTACGTCAGCTCGGCCAGGAACCGGCACAGGGCTTGGGTATGATGCATGCTCAAGGCCCTCAGAAGCTGCGTGGCAATTCGAGCAAATGCTCGGCCACGTAGGACAGGATCAGGTTGGTGGAGATCGGCGCTACCTGGTACAGGCGGGTCTCGCGGAATTTGCGCTCCACGTCGTACTCGCAGGCAAAGCCGAAGCCGCCGTGGGTTTGCAGGCAGGCGTTGGCCGCTTCCCAGGACGCCTTGGCCGCCAAATACTTGGCCATGTTGGCACTGGCCCCGGCGTTCTTGCCGCTGTCGTATTCCTCACAGGCACGCCAGCGCATCAGGTCGGCCGCTTCGATCTCGATATGCGCCTCGGCAATCGGGAACTGCACGCCCTGGTTCTGCCCGATTGGCCGGCCAAACACCACACGGTCTCGGGCATAGGCGCTGGCCTTTTCGATGAACCAGCGGCCGTCACCGATGCACTCGGCGGCAATCAGCGTGCGCTCGGCATTCAGACCATCGAGGATGTATTTGAAGCCCTTGCCCTCCTCGCCAATCAGGCTGTCCAGGGGCAGCTCCAGGTTGTCGAAGAACAGCTCGTTGGTCTCGTGGTTGACCATATTGGCGATGGGCTGCACGGTCAGGCCGTTGCCGATGGCCTGGCGCAGGTCTACCAGGAAGATCGACATGCCTTCGGATTTTTTCTTTACGTCGGCCAAGGGCGTGGTGCGTGCCAGCAGGATCATCAGGTCGGAATGCTGTACCCGAGAGATCCAGACTTTCTGGCCGTTGATCACGTACTTGTCGCCGCGCTTGATCGCCGTGGTCTTGATCTTGGTGGTGTCGGTGCCGGTAGTGGGTTCGGTGACGGCCATCGACTGCAGGCGCAATTCACCGCTGGCCAGCTTGGGCAGGTAGTAGCGTTTTTGCGCCTCGCTGCCGTGACGCAGCAGGGTGAACATGTTGTACATCTGGCCGTGTACGGTGCCCGAGTTGCCGCCGCAGCGGTTGACTTCCTCAAGGATCACCGAGGCTTCGGCCAGGCCCAGGCCGGAACCGCCGTATTCCTCGGGGATCATGGCCGACAGCCAACCGGCGTCGGTCAGGGCCTTGACGAAGGCTTCAGGGAAGCCTTTTTCTTCATCGATCTTGCGCCAGTAAGCGGCATCGAACTCGGCGCACAAGGCGCGCACGCCGTCGCGGATGGCCTTGAGTTCTTCGTTGTCATGGGCATTCATTAACGGCTCTCCGCCTGTTGTTATCGGGTTATTCGAAATGCACTTGGGCGGTCTGTGCCAGGCCTTCAGTATTGCCCGCCCAGAGTTCTGCGACGCCGGTTGCGGTGATACGCCCGCCCACCTCAAAAGGCTGTGGCGCAATCAGTGGGCGCACGCCGCGATAGGCAAAGCGGCGCAGGGTCGCCTCAGGGTGCGCCCGGCAGAACGCACGCAGGTTCAAAGTGGCGATCAGCGGGCCATGCACCACCAGGCCGGCATAGCCTTCGGTGCCGGTGACATAGGGGTAGTCGTAGTGGATGCGGTGGCCGTTGAACGTGACGGCGCTGTAGCGGAACAACAGGGTCGGCGTCGGCTCGACGGCCTCTGTCCATTCGCCCCGGGCCAGCGCGTCGCCGCTGCCAGGCTTGGGTGGCGTGGGTTCGCGGTAGACGATGTCCTGTTCCTCGCGAATCGCCAGACGCCCGGCCTGGGAATAGTCGTGGCGCACCGTGACAAACAGCAGCGAACCGGTGCGACCGGTCTTTTCTTCAACCTGAGTGATGGTCGACACACGGGTGGCCGATTCACCGGCACGCAGCGGGTGCAGAAACTCGATACGCCCACCGGCCCACATGCGATTGCGGTTATCGGCGGGTGGCAAGAACCCGCCGCGGGCCGGATGACCATCGCCGCCCAGGGCCGACTCCGGCAACGGGTCCTGGAAAAAACACCATTGCCACAGCGCAGGTACGGCTTCACCGTCGGCGGGCACTGCTTCACCGAACGTGGCGGCGATGCGTTTGAGCAGGTTATGGCTGAGGTGGTCGTGGGCGGTCTCGCTTCGGCCGATCCAATCGGTGGCGCTCATCGGGTGCAATTCCTCGGGCAGTGGGTGTCTGCCGTGGATCATGCAAGGGCCTGCCCGTTCTGAGAATTTGCATTTCAATAAACCAGCGTTCGGTTAAGCTGAACGCACCATTCCTATGCGTACCTCTTGTGGCGAGGGAGCTTGCTCCCGTGGGGGCGCGAAGCGGCCCCAAAAAACAGGCCTGCTTCGCAGTCCAGCGGGAGCAAGCTCCCTCGCCACGGGTGATCACAAGCCTGGAGTTTTGCATGCACTTTGATCTTGCTGACCTGCGCCTGTTTATCCATATCGCCGAATCCCCCAGCCTCACCCAGGGTGCCAAGCGCGCCTTCCTGTCGCCGGCTGCCGCCAGTGCGCGGATCAAGGCCCTGGAAGGTCAGCTCGACACGCGCCTGTTGTACCGCGACAGCCGAGGCGTGGAGATCACCCCGGCAGGCGAGCGCCTGTTACACCATGCGCGGTTGATCATGCGCCAGGTGGATTACCTCAAAAGCGAGTTCACCCAATACGGCGTGGATTCGGCCGGGCATATCCGTATCTTCGCCAACACCACGGCGGTCACCGAGTTTTTGCCGGAGGTCTTGGCAGGCTTTCTGTCACAGCGTCCGGGCGTCACCGTCGACCTGCAGGAGCGCCTGTCGCGGGACATCGTGCGTGGGGTGCTCGATGGCACCAGTGACATGGGCATCATCGCCGGCCCCGTGGAAGCCTCCGGCCTGCAAGTGTTGCATTTCAGCACCGACGAACTGGTGCTGATGGTACCCGTCGGGCATCCGTTGGCCGACCAGCCTTCGGTGACCCTTGAGCAGACCCTGGCGTATCAGCATATCGGCCTGCATGAAGGCAGCACGCTGTTGAGTTTCCTGCGCGAACACGTCGAGCGTCTGGGCAAGCAATTGTCGCTGCGTATCCAGGTCTCGAGCTTCGAGGCGATCTGCCGGATGGTCGAGGCCGGCGTGGGCATTGGCATCATTCCAGAGTCCGCCGCCCTGCGTCACAGCCGCACCATGCAGCTGGTGACGGTGAAACTGGACGAGCCCTGGGCGATCCGCGAGCGCAGCATCCTGGTACGCGAGCTGGAAGCGCTGCCGGGGACCATTCGCGCCCTGATCGCCACGTTGATGCCTGCCCCCCTGGGCAAATCCTGATGTTTTTATAAGCGGCCGTTAACAGTCTTTGACAGTTTCCCGACAAAGCACTCAAAGATTCTCGGCCCCCGCCGCCCTAGCATTCCAGCATCCAAATCATCATTCGGGTGCTCTTGATGTTTCGCAGATTGCGCGGTATTCCGCTCTTGGGTTGCCTGTTGGGCAGTATCGGTTGCCACTCGCAACCGCCTGTCCCGCCGCCGATTCAAAAAGGCGATTACGGCGCAATCATCCGCTACCTGCAAACCCACATTCCCCAGGAGATGGCACGGGACAATGTGGCGGGATTGTCGATTGCCCTGGTCAATGGCCAGGAGCTGATCTGGGCCCGCGGCTTTGGCCTGGCTGACAAAGACCTGGGGGTGCCGGTCACGCCCAATACCGCGTTTCGCGCAGGTGGCATCTCCAAGCTGCTGAGCGCCACGGCAGCGCTGCAACTGGTGGAGCAGCAACACCTGGCGCTGGATGCGCCGATCCAGAAGACCCTGCGTGAGTTCTACGTACGCTCCCGCTTTCACAGCGACCAGGCCGAGGCGGATCGAGCGATCACCTTGCGGCGCTTGCTCAGCCATCAATCCGGCTTGCCCAGCGAGCACCTGCGCGACCTGCGCAGCACCTATGCCATGGGGCAGATGCCGATGCGTGTGTCGGGTGTGTGGCTGAGCAGCCTGCCGGGTTCCCAGGTGGCGTATTCCAACCTTGGCTATGCCTTGGTGGGCGCCGCCATTGAGCGCAGCAGCGGCAAAAGCTTCGAAGCCCAGTTACAAAGCAGCCTGCTCACACCCTTGAGAATGAACCAGTCCAGTTTCCTGGGCACCGGTGCGCAAATGAGCTATCGCGCCCACGGCTACGAGGATGGCAAGGCCAGCACCGACCCACAGGTGCGTGACCTCGCCGCCGGCGGCCTGTGGACCAGCCCCAAAGACCTCAGCCGCTACGTACGCATGCTGTTTGCCAAGGGCACCTACAAGGGCAGCCAGATCCTCGGCAGCACGTCTATCGACGCCATGTTTACCCAGCAAAACACCGGCAATGCCTTGGATTTCGACTGCCAGATGGGCTTGGGCTGGTTCTTGGCGCCCTGTGGTGACGAGCCCATCGGCCCCGGTGTGCGCACCTACCAGCACAGCGGTGGCGGCGACGACTTCGTGGCCCAGTTGACCCTGCTGCCGGATCAGCAACTGGCCGTGGTCATCATGGCCAACGACAGCAACGCCGAAGACATGGTGGTGTCGCTGACCACCGACAGTCTGCGCCTGATGCTCCAGGCTCAGACCGGCAAGCCCGTATGCGCCGATGACTGCCAGGCCCCCAGCCACGGCCTCAAGCTGCGCCATGTACCGGCGGCGGTGGATCGCAAGCGCCTGGCAGGCTTCTACGCGACCGCCTGGGGCGTGTTCCGCATCAGGGATGAGCATGCGCGCTTGAGCGGTGAACTGGCCGGCTACGATTTCCAGCTATTGCGTGATGAGCAAGGCTGGCTGCGGGCGCAGAAAAAGATACTGGGTTTCTGGCGCAAGGACCTCGGCGAGTTGGGCCGCGTGCAGTTGGATGTGCTCACGGTACAAGGCCGCCAAATGCTCACCGCCCGCAGCCACGGCCAACGCATTGCCATCGGCGAGCGCATCGAGCCGCCGCCCCTGTCCGCCGCATGGGCCAACACGGTCGGCACCTACCAGGTGCTCAGCAGCCATGAACCCGACGCACCATTGAGTGGCATCAGCGTGCGCCAGGAGGACGGTTTCCTGGTGATTCGCGGCCAATTGCACGGCGAGCCGCTGACCGACTACATCCTGCTGCCCATCGACAACGCCCATGCGGTGCTGGCCGGCAACGGCTACGGCCTGGGCGATACCGTCAGCCGCCAGGTCAACGGCCTGAGTGCTTCGGGCTACTCGTTCAAACGCACCCATTCACCCCACACACCCTTGAACCTCTAACCAGGAAAACACCCTGATGCACTCAAAAAACCTGTGCCTGTCATTGACCTCACTGTGCCTGCTCGCCGCCGCCGATACGGCGCTTGCCGAAGACTGGCAATACAGTCTCGAGGCCGGCATGGCCAACGCACCCCGCTACAGTGGCAGCGACGAACGTATGACGGCGCCTGTGCTCGGTGGCAAAATCATCAGCCCCTGGGGCGTCTTCCTCGACACTGATACGGGCTTGGGCTGGGGTTACGAAGGTAATGCCCTGAGCTTCAGCGCATACGTTGGCGCAAGCGATTCGCGCAAGGATAAAAATGAAAGCATGCATGCCGGCTCCAAACGCCTCAAAGGCATGGGCGAGATCAAGTCACGTCCGCAATTGGGGGTGAGTGCCGCCTACAACCTCGGCGGTGTGATCATCGGCGCCACCCTGGAACATGCGCTTGAAGAAGATAAACACAAGGAAACCGGCAAGGCTTTTACCCACCTGGAGTTGAGCCTGGGTACCAATCTCTATGAAGGCCGCTACGGCTCCGTCGATGCCGCCATCAACAGCCACTTCGGTGACCGCAACTACCTGCAAACCTGGTACGGCTTGACTGCCGACCAGGCCACCCGCAGCCGCTTCAAGGAATACAAGGCAAGTGCCGGCAATATCAGCAATGGCATGAACCTCTCATGGAGCGTGCCGATCAACGAACACACGCAGTTCTCGACCTTGCTGGATGTGCAATACCTGGCGGATGAAGCAGGCAAGAGCCCGATCGTGGAGCAGCGGCTGCAGGCATCGGTGTTGGGGGAGCTGCAGTACACCTTCTGATCTGACTTGCCCTCTGTAGGAGCGAGCTTGCTCGCGAAAAACTCGCAGGCGCCGCGTTTATCCAGAGAACACGCGTTATCGTTGAGGCTTTTCGCGAGCAAGCTCGCTCCTACAGGATGGCATTGGGGCAAGCCCCCTTACTCTGCATAGGCCCACGTCATTCGAAACGACGCCCCGCCCCACTCCGAATCCTGCACTTCCACCTGCCCGCCATGCCACTGGCTGACACGCTTGACCAGCGCCAGGCCCAGACCAAATCCGCCTGTGCGGCGGTCGCGGCTGGCGTCAAGGCGCAGGAAGGGTTCGAATATCTTGGTGCGACCCTCCAGCGGTACTCCCGGCCCATCGTCGTTGACCCGCACTTCGTAACCGCTGCCAAACTTGACCAGCGAAACTTCCACGCGACGATCGGCATAACGAATCGCGTTGCGCAGCAGGTTGATCACGGCCCGCGCCATAAAGCGTGGCTCGATCTGGATAACGTCCACCTCGCAGGTGCGCAACGACAACTGCACCCCTTCCGCTTCGGCCTCCAGGGCCACGCTGCCGATCACACTGTCGAGCCAACTGTGGGCCTCGATATGCTCGCGGGTGACCTGGGTAGCGCCTGGCTCAAGACTGGCATAGGTCAACAGCTCGGAGACCATTTCTTCCAGCTCACCGAGGTCGGCGTACATGTCGTTGATCAACGCTCGGCTTTGCCGTGGGTCGCTCTGCTGCCTGAGCTGGTCCAGCTCGAATGACAGCCGCGCAATCGGCGTACGCAATTCGTGGGAGACCGCGTTGGTGAGTTCGCGCTGGTTGGCGATCAAACCTTCGATGCGCTCGGCCATCTGGTTGAAGTGCCCGGCCAGTGAACGCACGGTGGAGCGAGTCGGCAGCAAGATGCGCGAGCCCAGGTCATTGTCACCGAAACGTTGCGCTGCCAGGCGGATGTGCTCCAGGTCGCGCCAGTGTGGACGCACCCAGAAATACAGGACGATGGCCAGGCTCACGCCCAGGAAAGCGTAGGCCCAGAGATACAACCACTTGGGTTCCTCTGGCAATCTGATTTCGAGCAGTTGCGGGCCGTCGTCGATAGGCGCAAGAAATTTCATGAAGTCCTCGCGCACCACCACCTGGCCAGCCGCCAGGAGTTTCTGTTCCCGTTCGCTCAAATCCTGGGTGTCGCGCTGCACCAGTTCGAGCCGCAAGCCGTAATGCGGCTGCAGTTCGTCCAGGCGTGCCTGGCGCGCCTCTGCCTGCACGGGGCGCAACTGTTCCACCAGGGCCCAGGCCGGGCCGCGCAGGGCTTCACGGTTATAGGTTTCGTTGGACTCGGGCATGTAAGCGTCCAGGCCGAAGTTGACCAACCAGATCGACCCGGCCAGACCGAGCGCGAGAATCAAATAGAGGCGCAGATACAAGCGCAGCATCTACACCTCCCACGCGAACGGATTGAACAGGTAGCCCTTGCCCCAGATGGTCTTGATGCACACCGGCTCGCGGGGGTTGTCATTGAGCTTGCCGCGCAGTTTGCTGATGTACACGTCTACGCTGCGGTTCAGCCCGTCAAAGGCAATGCCGCGCATGCGGTTCAGGATGTCGTCGCGAGAGAGAATCTTGCCCGCGCTGCTGGCCAGCAACCACAGCAACTCGAATTCCATGGTGGTGAGGTCAATGGTCTCGCCGCCCAGGCGGACCACCCGGCAACTGCGATCAATCGACAAGCGGCCAAATTCCAGGGCACCGCGCACGGTGGGCTCGGGTACCTGGCGGCGCTGCAGCGCACGCAGGCGCGCCAACAACACCGGCGGTTTGATCGGCTTGATCACGTAGTCGTCAGCACCGGACTCAAGGCCAAGGATATGGTCCAGGTCATCTTCCTTGGCGGTGAGGATCACGATGGGCGTATCCGACACGTTGCGAATCTCGCGGCAGACATGCAGCCCGCTCTGACCCGGCAGCATCAGATCGAGCACGACGATCTTCGGCTTGAAATCCAGGAACGCCACTAGCGCTTCATCGCCCCGGTACACCACCCGTACCTCGAAACCATGCTGCGACAGAAAATGCGAGACCAGCCCTGCCAGCTTTTCATCGTCCTCAACGAGCAGAACATTGCCCAGACCCAGGTTTTCCATAAGTTCTCAGTGTGAATGCGCGGATTGAAATGGGGCCATTATAGGTGGCAAGCTGGCCGACAGAGGTGGCTGACCAGTCCCCAGCGAAGAAGCTTCATGCTTTTAAGAGTTTTTAACAAATAGCCTGCAGTTTTTAACGCCATTGACAGGGAGTTCCATGCGCAAGGATTACCTGGCGTTCTTCATTTCGCTGTTCCTTTCACGGCTGGCCGACCAGGTTCTGCTGTTTATCGTGCCACTGATCGTGTTCCAGACTACGCAAAGCGTGTCGTGGGCGGGGTTGGCGTTTTTTATCGAGTCACTGCCGCGCTACCTGGCGTTTCCGGTGTGCGGCGCGTTGTGCGACAGGTTTTCACCGGTGCGTATCCTGCATATCAGCCAGGTGTATCGGGCCCTGGCCTGCGTGGTGGCGATGGCGCTGTATGGGCTGTTCGACGGTATCCATTGGCTGGTGATGCTGTCCGCGTTGTGCGGCGTGCTGACCACCCAGGGCATCATGGCGCGGGAAGTGGTGATGCCGCATATCTTCGGGCAGTACACCTACGCCAAGACCTTGTCCTATTCGCAGATCGCCGACCAGGGCGGACTGGTGCTAGGGCCATTGGTGGCGGCGCTGATGCTGGAAGTCTGGGCGTGGCCATGGGTAGTGCTGGGCGTCGCCGCGCTGTTTGTGCTGGCAGACCTGGCGATGCTGATCTGGCAGCGCAACACCACGGTGGACCTGCACATCCATGAACAACAGCCGGGTAACTGGCTGCAACCCCTGCGCACCGCTTTTGGCCACATCCTCAACCGGGTGGAGTTGAAACGCATCATCGTCCTGGCGGTCGGTGTGAACCTGATGGTCGGCGTGACGCTGGCTACCTCGGCTGCCATGGTCACCGGCCACTACGCAGCGGGCAAAGACGCCTATGCCCTGCTGCAAGCCGCCGGGGCGCTGGTGACAATCGCGATTCTGTTCTACCTGGCGCATTCATCACTGAAGCTGAAGGTACTGGGCGGGTTGTCGTACTCGATGATCACCGTCGGCGCGCTGATCACCGCGCTCAGCCCCGGCGTGTGGGCCTACACGGTGGGGTTCCTGCTGCTGACCGGCTTCGACAAGATGTTCAACGTGTACCTGCGCAGCACCCGCCAACGGGTGATTCCGGTGCAGGACTTCGGCAAGACCGTTGGCGTGATGACCTTGCTCAACAACCTGGCCCAGCCCTTGGCGGGCTTGATGATTGCCGTGTTGGCAGCGCCTTTGGGCACGCCAACGGTGATCCTGCTGCTGACCGGGATCACCGCCTTGATCGGTGTGGCCGTGGCCTCAGGCTGGCACGCCACTGTGAAAGCGGAACTCGACGTCGGGTGATTCGATCAGGTCCTGCTCGGTGGCCCGTACCCGCTCGATCACCTGGGCGATATCCTTGGCGTCGCCGTACTGGTATGCCAGCTTCAAGTAGCCCTGGAAGTGCCGCGCCTCGCTTTTGAGCAAGCCGAAATAGAACTTGCCGAGTTCTTCGTCCAAATGCGGCACCAGCGCTTCGAACCGCTCGCAACTGCGCGCTTCGATAAAGGCCCCCACCACCAGGGTATCCACCAGCTTGACCGGCTCATGGCTGCGCACCACCTTGCGCAAACCCGAGGCGTAACGGCCGGCGTGCAGTTGACGCAGTTCGACCTTGCGCTTTTTCATCAGGCGCATGACCTGCTCGTGGTGCACCAACTCTTCGCGGGCCAGGCGCGACATCATGTTGATCAGGTCAACGTGGCCGTAGTACTTGGCCATCAGGCTCAAGGCGGTGCTGGCGGCTTTGAATTCGCAGTTCTTGTGGTCGATCAGCAGGGTTTCCTGATCGGCCAACGCGGCCTGGACCCAGGCATCGGGGGTGCGGCAGCCGAGGAATTCATGGATTTCGGGCAGGTTCATCGGGCTCACGGGCAAAGGATCACAAAAGGGCGCCGATTATACCGACCCCGTCGCAGACCACCAGCCACCGGCCTTGATGTGTATCAACATGACGGCTGCGTAGCAGCAACTATAGTTATCCAACGCCTGCCCTTTTGGAGATCCCGACCATGCAAGCCATCCGCAGCATCCTGGTGGTCATCGAGCCCGAGCATTCGGAAAGCCTGGCCCTCAAGCGTGCCAAGCTGATTGCCAAAGTCACCGACGCGCACCTGCACTTGCTGGTCTGTGACAAGAAGCACGAGCATTCGGCGCTGCTGAGCCTGCTCAAGGAAGGCTTGAAAGAAGACGGCTACAGCGTCACCACCGAGCAGGCCTGGAACGACAGCCTGCATGAAACCATCATCGATGTGCAGCAAGCCGAAGGCTGTGGCCTGGTGATCAAACAGCACTTCCCCGACAACCCTCTGAAAAAAGCCCTGCTGACCCCGGCGGACTGGAAGTTGCTGCGCTATTGCCCGACGCCGGTGTTGCTGGTCAAGACCGCCACCCCCTGGGCAGGCGGCGTGATCCTGGCGGCCATCGACGTGGGCAACGCCGACGGCGAACACCGCTCGCTGCACAATTCGATCATCGACCATGGCTTTGATATCGCCAGCCTCGCCAAAGCGCAGTTGCATGTGATCAGCGCTCACCCCTCGCCCATGCTGTCGGCGGCAGACCCGACCTTTCAGCTCAAGGAAACCATCGAGGCGCGTTACCGCGAGCAATGCAAGGCCTTCCAGGCCGAGTTCGACGTGGACGACAGGCACCTGCATATCGAAGAAGGCCCGGCCGATGTGCTGATCCCACATATCGCCCATCGCTTGCAGGCGGCGGTGACCATTATCGGCACGGTGGCGCGCACGGGGATTTCCGGCGCGTTGATCGGCAATACCGCAGAAGTGGTGCTGGATGCGGTGCAGAGCGATGTGCTGGTGCTCAAGCCGCAGACGCTCATGGACCATCTGGAAGCGCTGGCGACCAAGCCCTGACACCGACCTTCAGGCAATGTGGATCAAATGTGGGAGCTGGCTTGCCTGCGATTGCGGTGGGTAAGCGGGCGCATTTGCTCCTGATACACCGCTATCGCAGGCAAGCCAGCTCCCACATTGACCTCGCCAGTCAGTTAACCCAGCGCATCTTTCAAGAAGCCCGGCGCGATATAGCGCTGGTAATGCGCCTCGGACAAGATAAAGAACTCGCGATCAATGGCATCGCGCAGTTCAGGCAGCGCCCAGTCGCGAAACTCCGGCAACAGCACCATGCCATAGGCCTCCAGGTTATTGATCACCCGGGCCCCACGGGCGATCAACTGGTAGGCCCAGCAATACTCGGACTGGTGTGGCACAAAGCGAATCTTGCGTTGCTCCAACTGCCCGCGCAGGGTCTTGGGGTCGAAAACCTCCACTTTACCGGCCATGACCTGCACCAACAGCTGCTCAAGCCTGAGCCAGACCGCGCGTTTTTCTTCTTCGTTATAGCCGTTCCACTGGATCACTTCATGGTGGAAGCGCTTGCATCCACGGCACACGAGATCGCCGTAGACCGTGGAGCACAGGCCGACGCAGGGGGTCTTGATGGTTTGGTTGGGCATAAGCAGCAACACGCAAATCAGCGAAACAGTGTGCCATGTTAGCCCTTTGTCTAAGGTTGATCACCCAGCAAACTTGAGCAGGCAACTTACCTTTAGATTTTTTTTGCCGTAGAATCACCCGGCCTTGTAAGGCGCCAATAATCCGCTGGAAGCTGTTTTCAAAGCGTCACGAGCACAGTCGTTCCTTCAGAACGGTGTTGGCGCAGGTTCGACCCGGTAGGTCAGAGCCCGCGCCAACCCTCATCAGCTCCGTTCTGCAGGCGTAAAACTTTGAAAGCAGCTTCTGTAAGGAATGCCGGCAGCGCTGGCTTTGCGGCCCAAAAAGCCCCCGAGCGCATGCGTGCCGTTCATTTCTGGATGAGCGTCCCGTGGGACCACTGATGAGGGTAATAACTGTGCTTGAAGCCTACCGCAAACATATCGAAGAGCGTGCAGCACTGGGTATCGTTCCCCAGCCGCTTAACGCCGAACAAACCGCAGGCCTGGTCGAGCTGCTGAAAAATCCTCCGGCTGGCGAAGAAGAATTCCTCGTTGACCTGATCACCAACCGTATTCCACCAGGCGTTGACGAAGCCGCTTACGTCAAGGCCGGTTTCCTGTCTGCCCTGGCCAAGGGCGAAGCCACTTCCCCCCTGATCGACAAGAAACGCGCTGTTGAACTGCTCGGCACCATGCAGGGCGGCTACAACATCGTGACGTTGGTCGAGCTGCTGGACGACGCCGAACTGGCGCCCGTCGCGGCCGCCCAACTCAAGCACACCCTGCTGATGTTCGATGCGTTCCACGACGTCGCCGAAAAAGCCCGCAACGGCAACGAGCACGCCAAAGGCGTGATCCAGTCCTGGGCTGACGGCGAGTGGTTCCGCAACCGCCCTACCCTGGCCGACAAAATCAGCCTGCGCGTCTTCAAGGTCACCGGCGAAACCAACACCGACGACCTGTCGCCTGCGCCTGACGCCTGGTCCCGCCCTGACATCCCGCTGCACGCCCTGGCCATGCTGAAAATGGCTCGCGAAGGCATCGTGCCGGACGAGCAAGGCAAGACCGGCCCGATGAAGCAGATCGAAGAAATGCGCGGCCAAGGCTTCCCGATCGCCTACGTGGGTGACGTGGTCGGTACCGGTTCGTCGCGTAAGTCGGCGACCAACTCGGTACTGTGGTTCTTCGGCGACGACGTACCTTACGTGCCGAACAAGCGTGCCGGCGGTTTCTGCTTCGGCAGCAAGATCGCTCCGATCTTCTACAACACCATGGAAGATGCTGGCGCACTGCCAATCGAATTCGACGTCACCAACATGAACATGGGCGACGTGATCGACCTGTACCCGCATGCTGGCAAAGTCTGCAAACACGGCACCGACGAAGTCCTGACCACCTTCGAAATGAAGACCCCAGTGCTGTTGGACGAAGTCCGTGCTGGCGGCCGTATCCCGCTGATCATCGGCCGTGGCCTGACCGACAAGGCACGCGCTGAGCTGGGCCTGGGCCCGACCGACCTGTTCAAGCTGCCTGAAGCGCCTGTCGACACCGGCAAAGGCTTCACCCTGGCGCAGAAAATGGTCGGCAAGGCCTGTGGCCTGCCAGAAGGCAAAGGCGTTCGTCCAGGCACCTACTGCGAGCCGAAGATGACCACCGTGGGGTCCCAGGACACCACCGGCCCAATGACCCGTGATGAACTCAAAGACCTGGCGTGCCTGGGCTTCTCGACCGACCTGGTGATGCAGTCCTTCTGCCACACCGCGGCTTACCCGAAGCCGATCGACGTGACCACCCACCACACCCTGCCTGACTTCATCATGACCCGTGGCGGTGTATCGCTGCGTCCAGGCGACGGCATCATCCACAGCTGGCTGAACCGCATGCTGCTGCCGGACACCGTCGGTACCGGTGGCGACTCCCACACCCGTTTCCCGATGGGCATCTCGTTCCCGGCCGGTTCTGGCCTGGTCGCGTTCGCCGCAGCCACTGGCGTAATGCCACTGGACATGCCGGAATCGATTCTGGTGCGCTTCAAAGGCAAGATGAAGCCTGGCATCACCCTGCGTGACCTGGTTCATGCCATTCCTTACTACGCGATCCAGGCTGGCCTGCTGACCGTAGAAAAGAAAGGCAAGAAGAACGCCTTCTCTGGCCGCATCCTGGAAATCGAAGGCCTGAACGATCTGACGCTGGAACAGGCTTTCGAGCTGTCCGACGCCTCGGCTGAACGTTCGGCTGCCGGTTGCACCATCAAGCTGTCCAAAGAGTCCGTCACCGAGTACCTGAACTCCAACATCACCCTGCTGCGCTGGATGATCGGCGAAGGCTACGGCGATGCACGCACCCTGGAACGTCGCGCCCAAGCGATGGAAGCCTGGGTTGCCAACCCGGAGCTGATGGAAGCCGATGCCGACGCCGAATACGCCGAAATCATCGAGATCGACCTGTCGGAAATCAACGAGCCGATCCTCTGCGCGCCAAACGACCCGGACGACGCCCGTCTGCTGTCCAGCGTCGCTGGCGAGAAGATCGACGAAGTGTTCATCGGTTCGTGCATGACCAACATCGGTCACTTCCGCGCTGCCGGCAAGCTGCTGGAGCAGGTCAAGGGCCAGCTGCCAACCCGTCTGTGGCTGTCGCCGCCGACCAAGATGGACGCTCACCAACTGACCGAAGAAGGCTACTACGGCATCTACGGCAAGGCTGGCGCACGCATGGAAATGCCAGGCTGCTCGCTGTGCATGGGTAACCAGGCACGCGTTGAGCCGAACTCCACCGTCGTGTCTACCTCGACCCGTAACTTCCCGAACCGCCTGGGTGATGGTGCAAACGTCTACCTGGCGTCGGCCGAGCTGGCGGCCGTGGCCTCGACCCTGGGTCGCCTGCCGACCGTCGAAGAGTACATGGGCTACGCGGCAAAACTGGACACCATGGCCAGTGACGTCTACCGCTACCTGAACTTCGACCAGATCGCTGAGTTCCGCAAGATCGCAGCAAGCGCCAACATCCCCGTGATTCAAGCTTAACGGTGTGTTGATGTGAAGAACGCCGCGTATCGCAAGGTACGCGGCGTTTTTTTATGCCTGGAATTAACCTTTACTGCCAACACAAAACAAATGTGGGAGCTGGCTGCCCTAATCCAGTGTAGGAGCGAGCTTGCTCGCGAAAAACTCACCGGCGCCGCGTTCATCCAGGAAGCACGCGTTATCGTTGACGTTCTTCGCGAGCAAGCTCGCTCCTACGCAACCAGCGAATACACCAACGCCGTAATGGCAACCAAGCCGACTGCAGTCACAAACACATTCGACGCCTGCCCACGGTACTTGGCCATGGCCGGCACCTTGCGGATGGCGTACATCGGCATCAGGAACAGAATCGACGCAATCACCGGCCCACCCAGGGTCTCGATCATGCCAAGGATGCTCGGGTTAAGCGTGGCGACGATCCAGCACACCACCAACATGAAAGCGGCGGTCATGCGGTCCAGGGTCTTGGGTGCCGGACGGCGGCCAGTCTTGACCACCAGGCCCTTGAGGCCCTCGCTGGCGCCGATGTAGTGGCCCAGGAACGACTTGGCAATCGCCACGAACGCAATCAACGGTGCGGCAAAGGCAATCGTCGGGTTATCGAAGTGGTTGGCCAGGTACGACAGGATCGACAGGTTTTGCGCTTTCGCTTCCGCCAACTGCGCGGGCGACAGGGTCAGCACGCAACTGAACACGAAGAACAGCACCATCGCCACCATCAGCAAGTGCGCACGGGACAGGATCTGCGAACTGCGCTCCTCGGCGTGAGCGCCATACTGGCGCTTCTGGTCCACCGCAAAAGCCGAGATGATCGGCGAATGGTTGAACGAAAACACCATCACCGGAATCGCCAGCCACAGCGTGTTGAGCAAGGCTGAAGGCGCGGGGACTTCGCTGGCGGTACTGAGAATGCCGCCGGTCCAGTGCGGCACCAGGTACACCGCCAGGAACAGCAAGGCCACAATAAACGGGTACACCATCAGGCTCATGGCCTTGACGATCACCTGTTCACCGCAGCGCACAACGGCGAGCAGGCCGAGGATCAATACAAACGCCAGGATCGCCCGGGGCGGCGGCAGGATGTGCAGTTGGTGCTCCATGAAGCTGCTGACGGTATTGGTCAGCGCCACGCTGTAGATCAGCAGGATCGGGAAGATCGCGAAGAAGTACAGCAAGGTGATCAGTGCACCGGCCTTGATACCGAAATGCTCTTCCACCACGTCGGTGATGTCGGAACCTTCACGGCCGGACAGCACGAAACGGGTCAGCCCACGGTGGGCAAAGAACGTCATCGGGAAGGCCAGCAACGCCAGGATCACCAGCGGCCAGAAGCCCCCCAGGCCCGCGTTGATCGGCAAGAACAAAGTACCGGCGCCAATAGCGGTACCGAACAGCCCGAGCATCCAGGTGGTGTCCTGGCGGCTCCAGCTTGTGAGCGTTGCAGGTGTCGTTGCATAGCGTTCGTCGACGCTATTGGCCTGATCATTCATCCGGTCGGATCTCCGCATTCACACGGCCAGGACGAGTCAGAAAAACCTGACAGGCAGCGCCCTGACCTTAACAGGGGCGCGATTGTCCGGGATTCTTGTGAATAAGCAAAGACTTAGCTGAGGAACGGCACTGCAGTGCAAAGCCTGGAAGGCGGTCCATGGGCAGCTCAGTTGAGTCAACGCCAGATGCGCACCGCCTTTACCCACCTCACGAGCCCCCCTGCCGGCGTGGCATTGGGAGGGTCGATCACGCAAGGCCGGCGAAGCTGTGTTTAAACAAATCCAGTCATTCAAAGTTCTCCAGTGGCAAGCCGCTGACAGAAACCCAACATCAATTAAAGTTACGCACCCTCACATATAAGAAAGTTCTTACAGACAGTTAATCAGCGCATCTGGACTGAAACTCTAATTATTGCGGGTTTTGTTGCAAGGGTTTTCCCAAGCATTGAGAGCCCCTCCCATCACGTCTATATTCCAGCTCAGCTCAAAAAAACAAAGTCCTCTAAACCCACGACAGCAGAATTAAAAACCTCACTCGCCAGGAGCGACTTGATGAAAAAACACAACCTTATTTTCTCCCTGATACTTGCCACCGGAATGCTCAGCCCATTGGCAAGCCAAGCACAACCGGCAGTAGAAAACTCCGACGCAAGTGCCCTGGGCACATCCCCCCGCTGGCTGACGACAAAAGTTTATATAGAGGGCGCCCCAGAGATCGATGTAAAGGACAAGTACCCAGGTGTCGTTGGAATATCAGCGTGGGACCCTGAGCGTAATCGCTACGAATTTTTCTACACCGATACCGGGCTATCAAAATATGACAACGGCGGCGGCGGTTACTTCATGGTAACAGGGGACAGGAAAAACCATATCCTGATACCCGATAAAGGTGCAACGAGAACCATCGTCAGAAAACTTGAGACGTTGAACAATCAGGAATTCACTTACTCTCGTGAAGTGCCGCGCGACATGATCGACGCCAACCCTCTTGTTCGAATACATGTGGTTCATGCGCCCTATACCGGATCAGTAAAAACCACCCCCACCCACTAACCCTCAACACTCACCCCACGAGTAGCGACAATACTCATAAAAGGCCTCACTCAATGAAAACGCTATTAAAGCCTTTATTGGCGTCTGTTTTATTGTTCTCTACCCTTGTTTCAGGCGGCCTTCATGCGCAGGCTTCCACATCAGGAAAACCTGTCGCCATCAGCGCTGACAATGCGGTGCTGCTGACCGTTTTCCTCAAACATGACCAATCTCGCAACTTGAACGAAATAAGAACAAAACTCACCGAACAGGAACTCTTTAAAGTATTCCCTCCTGAAGGGGTAGAGATCGTCAGTTGGACCATCGCCATGGGGATCGGCCACGTCATCGTTCTACGCTTCCCCGCCTCGCGCCTGCGGGAGGTCAATCTCGCCATCGAACGCTCTGCATGGGGGCCCTTCAGGACAGAGTTCTTTCCTACCTACGATTACATGGACATCGTAGCGGCCGAACAGAGCAAGGTGCGCAAGGCTGCACCCGCTAAATAATTCGCCCGCGTGCAAACAGCGTCTCCCGCTCGCCGAGACGCTGGCACCTTTCGCAAAATCAGTCGCGCTTTCTCGGGCCCTCGGCATTTCGCGCAACAAAAATGCAGCATACTCCGAGCATCGAACTCACCGGAGAGCTGCCCCATGCCCACCACCGTTCTGGTCCTGGTTGAAACCATCAACGAGTACCTGCAAATCATCGAGAGCAATGACTTTCATGTGATTCTGGCGCCGACGCCCGTCGAACGCGCTCAGGCGATCAAGTTGCACGGTGGGCAGATCAAGGCCGTGCTGACCCGTGGCCCGCTGGGGTTGTACGCCGATGAAATCGCGGCACTGCCGTTGTTGGAAATCATCTGCGTGATCGGTGCCGGCTACGAACACGTGGACCTGCAGGCCGCGAGCAATCGTGGGATCGTGGTGACCAACGGTGCAGGGGTAAATGCGCCGTCGGTGGCCGACCATGCCATGGCGCTGCTGCTGTCGCTGGTGCGTGGCGTTCCCCAGACGGATGCAGCGGTGCGGCGTGGCGAATGGCCGAAAGTGATGCGCCCTTCCCTGAGCGGTAAACACCTGGGGATTCTCGGGCTGGGTGCGGTGGGGATGGAGATTGCCCGGCGCGCCGCCCTGGGGTTCGGCATGGAGGTGAGTTATCACAACCGCCAACCCCGCGATGACGTGGATTACACCTACTGTGCGACGGCTGTCGAGCTGGCGCGTACCTCGGATTTCCTGGTGCTGGCTACGCCCGGCGGTGCCAGCACCCGTCACCTGATCGACCGTCACGCCCTGGACGCTCTGGGGCCGCACGGCTTTCTGGTCAACATCGGGCGCGGCAGCGTAGTGGTGACCGCCGACCTGGTCGCCGCGCTGGAGCAGCGCCGCATCGGCGGCGCCGCGCTGGACGTGTTTGACGATGAGCCTGCAGTGCCCGATGCCCTCAAGCGCCTGAGCAATACCGTGCTGACGTCCCACGTGGCCGGCCTGTCCCCGGAAGCGGCCCATGACACGGTGCAGCGCGTCGCTGATAACCTGGTGGAATACTTTGCCGGCCGCCCCGTGCTTACACCGGTGGCCTTGCCAGCGCCCGCAAAATGACCAATCAGGCACGCTGATCACCCTTCAACACGCTAACCTATTAAACCGCCCCGACCTTGTCGCTGGGCGGCTATGCGCATTAGATTAGGAAATAGTCCAAGGCCTTTAGAATAAGCAGAAGGGATAAGCATGGCGCTGAACGACCAATCGACCCAGATTCGCCCAGGCGAAGAACTTGATGCCAGCCTGATCGATCCCTACCTCAAAGCTCATATTCCGGGCCTGAGCGGTACCGTCAAAATCAGCCAGTTCCCTGGTGGCGCGTCGAACCTGACTTACCTGCTGGAATACCCCGACCAGGAATTCGTGCTGCGTCGCCCGCCATTTGGGCACAAGGCCAAGTCTGCCCACGACATGGGCCGCGAATACCGCATTCTCAACCAGCTCAAAGATGGCTTCCCGTACTGCCCCAAGGCTTATGTGCACTGCACCGATGAATCGGTGATCGGCGCCGAGTTCTATGTGATGGAGCGCGTCAACGGCATCATCCTGCGTTCCGACCTGCCGGCTGAGCTGGGCCTGGACGCCACCCGCACCGAAGCCTTGTGCAAGAGCTTTATCGACAAGTTCGTCGAACTGCACCAGGTCGACTACCACGCCTGCGGCCTGGCCGACTTGGGCAAGCCTGAAGGCTACGTGGCGCGGCAGATTCGCGGCTGGGGCGAGCGCTATGAAAAAGCCCTGACGCCCGACGCGCCAAAATGGGAGGCGGTACGCGCCTGGCTCAACGACAAGATGCCTGCCGACCACCCCACCTCCAGCATCGTGCACAACGACTACCGCTTCGACAACGTGATCCTCGACCCGCACAACCCGATGCAGATCATCGGCGTGCTGGACTGGGAACTGACCACCCTGGGCGACCCGCTGATGGACCTGGGCAACACCCTCGCCTACTGGATCGAGGCCGCAGACCCGGCGCCGGTGCAATTGATGCGCCGCCAGCCGAGCAACGCCCCCGGCATGCTCACCCGCCGCCAGTTTGTCGACTACTACGCCGAGCGCTCCGGCATCCAGATCGACAATTTCGATTTCTACTACACCTATGGCCTGTTCCGCCTGGCCGGGATTGTGCAGCAGATCTACTACCGCTTCTTCCATGGCCAGACCCAGGACAAACGCTTCGCGCAGTTCATCCACATGAACAAACTGCTGGAGCAGATGAGCCTGAATGTCATCGGCAAATCAGCGCTCTGAGTGCAACTACAAGGAACCCTCATGTCCAAGACCAACCTGTTCGACCTCGATGGCAAGATTGCGTTTGTTTCCGGCGCCAGCCGTGGCATCGGTGAAGCCATCGCCAAGTTGCTGGCCCAGCAAGGCGCCCATGTGATTGTCTCCAGCCGCAAGCTGGAGGGTTGTCAGCACGTGGCCGATGCGATCATCGCCGAGGGCGGCAAAGCCACGGCCATTGCCTGCCATATTGGTGAAATGGAGCAGATCACCCAGGTGTTCGCCGGCATTCGTGAACAGTTCGGCCGCCTGGATATCCTGGTCAACAACGCCGCTACCAACCCGCAGTTCTGCAACGTGCTGGACACCGACCTGGGCGCATTCCAGAAGACCGTTGACGTGAATATCCGTGGTTACTTCTTCATGTCGGTGGAAGCCGGCAAGCTGATGCGCGAGAACGGCGGCGGCAGCATCATCAACGTAGCCTCGATCAACGGCATCTCGCCGGGCGTGTTCCAGGGCATCTACTCGGTGACCAAGGCCGCCGTGATCAACATGACCAAGGTATTCGCCAAGGAGTGCGCGGCGTTCGGTATCCGTTGCAACGCGCTGCTGCCGGGCCTGACCGATACCAAGTTCGCCTCGGCACTGGTCAAGAACGATTCGATCCTGAAAGTTGCCCTGGCGCAGATCCCGCTCAAGCGCGTGGCCGACCCCAGCGAAATGGCTGGCGCGGTGTTGTACCTGGCCAGTGACGCATCGAGCTACACCACGGGCGTTTCGCTCAACGTGGACGGTGGCTTCTTGTCCTGAAGCCGCCGGCACTGTCGGTGGCGAACGGGCTCGCCTGTTTGTCACCGCGCACGTACAGCGCTCATGTCGATCTTAAATAGCACCAGTTTGCCATCTGGCAGGGTCGCACCAATGACCTTGAAAAGCCGTTGACGTGCCAGTGCATCCGCAACCTGCTGCCCGGCACCTGGATCGTGACTGTCCAGTTTGCTCAGGACCCGTGTGACCCAGCCATCCTCCATCTGGAAGTGCTGATTGACCCTAGCCATGCTGACGTGGCCGGATTTGGCATGTTTGACTTCAAGCACATAGACATCGCCCGCCGGCCCCATGAATACCAGGTCGAAGCCATTCTGGCTGCCGCCGTAGGTCCCACCGGGAATGATTCGATAGCCATCATTTTTAAGTAACTCACGGTACATTTGCTCATTGGCCGCCCCACGCTGCCTGGTCTGCTTAATGTCCAACGCCCTCCATTGATTAAAAAAATCCTGTTCATCCCCGCGCCTGCCGCGATAGGGATAATGAAGCTGATCATTGACGGCAACGGCCTCTAGATTGAACGTTCCCTCACGACGGGCCGCCACGGTGGCCATGCCTTGAAACGCATCAAACTGCACAACACCCGGTGGTAGTGCGACGCCCTCAGCCCTGGCGTGCATCCCGAGCAACAGGCGGTCATACGGGTAGCCATGGGTCCAGATGTGTGCATCAATCATGCGATCTCGCAGCTGCACGGGCGCGTTGCGGATACGCGGGTTATCGAATGCAATCATCTGCCGCGCATATTGGCGCATATAGCAGTACGTCTGCTTGTCCACGGTCGACATCAAGCCCTGGCTCATATCACTGGTAACACCGGTGTAGCCCAGCGATTTGCGGGCGGCGTTAATGATTGCGCCGATGCTGTCCAAGCGCATTTCGGGCACCCACGATGCCCGGCTGCCGCCAGTATCCAGGTAAATACCCGGCGCGCTGTTGGAACCATTCGGGATCAGTTGGTATTTATTTCTCGTGCTATCAAGCTCGACGCGAACCAGCACGCTCCCCACCTCCAAATAGGCGACGGCCGTGTCACCAGAGAGCTGAATCATCCCGTCTTCGGTGATGGAGCCGCGAGGCTGCAACACACCATTCGCATTCTGCATGTAGAGCCTGTTATCGCCTGCCTTGTAGTGGTCCAACGAAAACAGTTCATCACCGTAGTAGTTTTGCCCGCCAATGACGTACTGTTTTTTCCCCGGGATAGGAGTCCCCGTCGCTGCACCAGCACCTCGCGCATCGTAGAGCTGCAGATCCCACTGCGGATCTCGCGGCCCGGGTGCTGGCATCGTCACTGGCGTGGCTATCGGAGCACTGGAATGCGCTGCGGTCGTCACGTTTGTCCAGGTTGAAGTATTCCCAACCCTCTGTACCACAGCGGAGCCGGCAGCCAGTTGATGCGCCAAGCGCGGGTGATAAGTACCACTGGCCGGCTGATGGACCACTTGCACCGTTTGCCCGGTATCCAGATTGACGTAACTGCGGCCGTTCACATCATGCATACCCTCGGCATTGACGGCTCCAAGCGTATCGCCTGTCACCCATACAGCCGTTGGCGGTGGCGGCCCAGGCAGATCCAAAGCACTTATTTGCGGGACCCCAAGCAAACCACCATTGCGGTATCGCGTGCGCTGCGCGCCTTGATACGCCGGTTGAGTGGTACTGGTCGGGCGGCCATAGTCCCTGACCATGACAGTGTCGGCACCGTCACCGGCACGCCCAGAGGGTCGGCCGGCAGTTCTGGGCGATTGCGGTTTTTGCTGCATAAATAAAAAATCCCTTTTAATGATCAATCAGACTGAGTCAACACCGCTGAACCGCAAGTCCGCAGACGTTACGGTACGCAGCGGATCAACATCCGCCCCCCAGCAATCGCGGCCTGAATCGTAATGAACGCCTGACACCGTGCCGTCGCTCAGCTCCAAGCCGATAACGCGCAGCTGACGCGCCATCAAGGTTGACCACTGGCGAGAACGCCGCAACGCTTCCCAGACCTCGGCTACAGTCTGATAAGGGGAGGCATCCAGTTGCGCGAGATAGATGCCCCCCAGGTCCTGGCGGATGTCGTATTGCTCGCCCTGCTTGGTGAGTACGCTGACTTGTTCCAGCGGCACCGAAGGGTCTGTCACGGGTGGCAGCAGCACCTTCACGCTGCCGAGGGTCAGCGTGTTTTCGTTCAAGACGATGTGCGCCCGCTCAATCAGCTCACCAAGCTTGGCCGTGTTGATCCGCCAGAACGATGCGTCCGACTTTTTGGCCAGCGCGCCCGGCGTGGACAGGTAGATCGTTGAGCCGGTACTGGGCACCACTTCATAGGTCGACGCCCGCCCCATCAACGAGTAAGACTTTTGATAATGCGGTGGGGCAGGAATAACGACTTTCTGCGGCGACGATTGCAACCAGACCCCCTTGGCACTGTGCGGTCGAAAAAAACCGTGTATCCCTGGCCTTTTTACCAATGCCGAGCTGCCATCGAAGGTGTTGAAACCTGGTGAGGCGCGGTCCTGGCTATAGGTTTGCTGGGCCGCCTGTATCCGGTATGAGACGCCATCATTCATGACCAGTACAAACTGGCAGTCCAGTTTGAGGCTGACCGCGATGATGTTTGACGTCACGTTGGTGCGTATCGAGGATCGATCACTGGCATATTCGCAGAGCACCAACTGACTGCCGTCGGTGAAACTGATGGTTAATTTCACGTCGCTATAGGTCAGCGAATCGAAGTGAACCAACCTGCGTAGGGTCACACGGTAACCGGCCAATACCTGGAGAATCTCCTGCGACGAATAATCCACGTACAACACGCAAGCAGTCGCGTCGCTTTTAAGACGAACTTCGACCACCTTTCTGTGTGGCCCACGTTCGATGAAACAGCGGGTCGAACGCCCATGGGGCACCACGAACGTTCCGGCGTTCAACACCCTGTCCAGGCTGACGTCCTGGCCACCTGCTCTCACGGCGACGGTCACGTCGGCGTCCTCGTTGCCAACCAATGTCGGTTCGAGAATCGGCTCAAGCATGTAGCCGTCCTCCGTGAGAAACAGCAGGCTGTGCTTGTTCAACCAGCGCCGGTCATCACCTTGCGTATAGAGCTGCTCAAGCTTGATCACGTGCTGCGGCAGTTCGCCATTAACGCCCCGCCAGACCACAATGACCAACGCACCCCCCTGGACGCCCCAATGGGCGATAGCCGAGAGAGGCCAGCGCATCTCGATCACGGCACCCTCGGCCCAGTCCTGCTCGTATAGCGAGACCGTGCCGCGGTTGGTGGCCAGAACATAACGGTCCTTGCCCGCTCCGCCGTCCACCCAGGCGTTGGAACCCAGCACGATCACCGTATCATTGCCCTGCGCGGCCTCGATCCGATCGCCATCGCCGTTTGCGATTATCGTATTGGCCTGTTCCGAACCCTTGACTTGGCTGGCAACCCCGGCTGGCGTGGCGATATTTTCTATCGAGTCGAGGCTGATCGAGTGATGAGGCAACGGTTTGTCGATATCTTTGCGCCGCACGACGGTGCCCGCCTGCAGGTCGATGGCATAGCCCTGCGTGTTGTGCTCATAGATTGCCGAGTTGGACAGGTAGAGCGTATCGCTGCCTGCCTCGCCACGCAGCTGACTGGCCGGGCGATGTGCGTCGGCCTCGTCCAGTGTGCCCGTCGGCATGTCATAGCTGAATACGTCGTCCCTGGCGCCACCGGTCAGCTGCTTCTGGCCTTCACCGAACTGAAAAATATTGGGGATCTCAGCGAAGCCTTTGACATCGTCATTGCCGCCCCCCAGCCGCCAAAGCACCGCGGAATTCGCATCACCCTGACCAAGCACCACACCAGGCAGACGGCCAACCGAGGCGCTGGAAGCATCTATTTGATCATTCTGGTCGACGAGCATCGGCTCGGTGGTGTCGATGTAGGGATCCTCACCCTCGGCTTCGTTCCATCGATGCTTCCAATGCCGGACCGGGCTCAGCCGCACCTCAAACCCACCATTGACTACCGCCTGTACGGTGCCTCTGAGCGCCCCCCTGAGCCAGGTCTGGGCCTGATTGGTCAGGTGCTGCGCATACCAATTTTCCATCCTGGCCAGGGCGAACCGCTCACGTATTTCTTTCTCCGGTTCCTTGCCCTGAAATGCCAACCAGCCCGTGTGCAGCCGCTCGAAAACACTCAGCTCGATATAGTCATCAATTTCATCCACCTGACGAACCGCCGCATAGAGTTGCGCGCCAAACATCAATACGGCGGCGGCGGCAATACCCAGCGGGCCGGCCACGCCGAATCCAGCCAACGCTGCAACCCCCAGGGCCACACTGACGCTGGCGCTCACGATACTGAAGCCGGCGTTGACGTAATGATCAAGCGCTTCCTTGCCAGTGCTGTTCGCCGCCTTATGCAGCGATTGCTTGGCATTGTGATAGTCAAACGGCAACGTCAGCACCAGAGCGAACAGGCCGGCGCCCCGTCGCAGGGCCTGGCCAAGAGAACTGGCGCTGAAACCTGCTAACACCTTATGCCCGTTTTCCAGCAGTCGTCTGCCCAAGTGCTCCAGCGCCAACTCCAGTGCCGTGCCCGTGAGGTTGGCAAACAACTCTGCGCCTGTGACTACCGCCTCATTGATATCGCCGGTCTTGATCGCTTCGGCCAACGCGTTGATCGCACTGTAGTACCCGTAAACCTCCAGCCCCGCGCCCATTACCGCCAAGCTTCGGCTTTTCTTCGGCTCGACCCAACCAGGCATTCCCTCCAACTGCGCCGCTTGGTTGAGATTGGTTTTCTGCACTGAACGTAACAGCCTATCGAGCTTGCCCACTGCACCGGGATTTTCGTCTCCCGGCTTGACCACCAGTAAAGGCGCAGCTTGTGTAGAGCGCAACGCCGCGAACTCAAATAGCACAGCGGCGCTGCTGTCGCTGACAGAACTACTCCCACGAAGATAACGCTGCAGTCTGGATGCCGAGAACCGGATTGAATCCAGCAGCGTCTGATCTGCCTCGCGTACCGCCAGACGATGGGTCTTGACCGGTTTTCCCGCCACCTGGGCACCCATGGCGGCCAGGTCTATACGCGAGACAGTCAACTCGCCAACCACCAGCGGTCCCAGGCTCTGGTCCAGGGCGAGCAAGGTCTCAAGCCTCTTTTTAGTATGTGTGTTCGATGTCGTCATAAGTCCGGCTCCCTATGCCATCACGTTGAATAACGCGGGCGGCAGGCAATCGGTGCCTGCAATAGGGGAAATCATGGCGGCCGGTAATAGCCAGGCGACGGTAGATGCTTATACGCAGGGGCGACTGACTCATAGATATTTTGAGCCCGCACCGCAAGCGAGTAATCTTGGCGCGGAGTGAAGCCTTGGGATGAAACATGGAACTGCACGTGGTAATCAATGGCCGCAAGGACCTGGCCGAACAGCTCTACCAGCAGTTGCGCGAAGCCATCGCCACCGGGCGGCTGTCGGCAGGCGCACAACTGCCCCCCAGCCGACTGCTCGCCGAACAACTGGGCATCTCGCGCAAGACGGTGTCGGACACCTACGCCACCTTGACCTACGAGGGCCTGCTGGTTGGCAAGATCGGCCGCGGCACTTTCGTCAATGCGTGGGCGCCACAGCCCGACCGCGTGCAAACCGCCACCGACCTGGCGTGTGCCGCCAACCTGGGCAAATGGGCCGCACTGCCCTCACCCATGGGCCACCCCGCCCGCGAGGAGATCCTGCGCTACGAATTTATCGGCGGCGCGACGACACGCCACCAATTCCCCCAGGATGAATGGCGGCGTTGCACCCAGGATGCGTTGCGTCGCATCGCCCAGAACAGTGGCTTTTACAGCCAGCCAGAAGGCGTGCCCGCCCTGCGCGAAGCCATCGCCGGGCATATCTCGTTTTCCCGTGGGGTCAAATGCGGCGCCCGCGATATCGTAGTCACCAACGGGGCACAGCAGGCGCTGGACCTGCTTGCCCGCGTGGTGCTTGAACCCGGCAGCCTGGTCGCGATGGAAGACCCCGGCTACAGCCCCGCACGCCAATTGTTCGTCGCGATGGGCGCCCGCGTCGCCAGTGTTGCCGTCGACGAACAGGGCCTGCAGGTCGACCAGATCCCGGATGGCACGCGCCTGATCTATGTGACGCCGTCCCACCAATTCCCCCTCGGCATGCCCATGAGCCAGGCGCGGCGCGAAGCCCTGCTGGACCGCGCCATTGCGCTCGGCGCGATCATCATCGAAGACGATTACGACAGCGAATTCCGCTACGAAGGCCGCCCCACCGACTCCCTGCAAAGCATGGATACCCGAGGCGTGGTCACCTACGTCGGCACCTTTTCCAAAACCCTGTCGCCGGAGTTACGCCTGGGCTATGCGGTGCTGCCGCCGGCCATTTATGGTGCGGTGCTCAAGGCCAAGCAATTGACCGACCAGCACAGCGCTACCTTGCCGCAGTGGGCACTGGCCAAGTTCATCAGCGAAGGCTACCTGCTCAAACATATTCGCCGCTGTCACGGCGTCTACGCGGGGCGTCGCGAACGCATCCTGCAGCGTCTGGCGGGCGATCTGTCGCCGTGGTTCGAGGCAGTACCGACGGTGGCGGGCTTTCACCTGGCGGCCCTGTGCAAGGTGCCGGTGAATATTCCATTGCTGATGGAACGGGCGCGTCAGGTCGAGGTGGGTTTATATCCCTTGGACGTGTTTTTTCACGACCGCCCGGTGCGCTCGGGGCTGATTCTGGGGTTCGGCGCCATCGAGACTCTGGATATCGACCCGGCGCTGGACAAGGTGCGGGATATCCTCCTGCAGATTGGCTAGGCGGTTTTCCGCCGCATTGGTCATTGGTGGCAAGCCCTCAGCGGCGTAGGGTGAAGCGGTCTTTCACCCGATGGAACCCTCATCATGAAACGCTTGTTCGCTGCTACCCTGATGCTCGCCTCCCTCAGTGCATTTGCCCACGACCCGGTCTACAACAAGGAAACGCTCAAGGTGCTGCAAGAACACGCCTTGACCAACGTGCCGGGCAAGAAAACCATCATGCTCACCGTGGACTACGCCCCCGGCCAGGCCACCGTGCCCCACAGCCACACCGGCACCGCCGTGGCTTATGTGCTCGAAGGCGAGATCACCTCGCGGGTCAATGATGAAAAGGCGATCACCTACAAAGCCGGGCAATCGTTCTACGAACCGGCCGGCTCGCGGCATTTTGAGTCAAGCAATGCCAGCCAGACCCAACCGGCCAAGCTGCTGGTGGTGATGGTGCTGGATGACAAGGCTGAGGTACTTACCCCACTTCCCAAGTAATCAGCAACACCACAAAACCCATGTGGGAGCTGGCTTGCCTGCAATAGCGGTGGACCAGCCAGCTCATCTTTTACTGGCCCACCGTTATCGCAGGCAAGCCAGCTCCCACAGTTTTAACCGTATCTGGTCAGGGACGTTTGAACAGGTTGCGCTGGTGTTCAATGCGCGGGCGGCACTCACAACCCTCCAGATGATCATTGACCATCCCCATCGCCTGCATCAACGCATACATCGTGGTCGGGCCGACAAAGGTCCAGCCGCGTTTCTTCAGGGCCTTGGACAAGCGCACCGAAGCCGCTGAGGTCGGATTGGCCGTCCAGTAAGCCATGTCCACCACTGCCGGCCGCTCTTGCGCGCCGGGTTCGAACGCCCACAGCCAGCGCGCCAGCGAACCGGTCTCCGCCACCAGTTCACAGGCCCGGCGCGCGTTGTTGATGGCCGAGACGATCTTCGCGCGATTGCGCACGATGCCCGGGTCGCTCGTCAACCGCTCGATGTCCGCCTCGCCGTACTGCGCCACCCGGCGAAAATCAAAACCCTCGAACGCCTGCCGAAAGTTTTCGCGCTTGCGCAGGATGGTGATCCACGCCATCCCCGCCTGAAAGCCCTCCAGGCAGATCTTCTCGTACAACGCGATGTCATCCGCCACCGGCACGCCCCATTCGTGGTCGTGGTAATGCAGGTAAGCAGGCGCTGCAGTGCGCCAGGCGCAGTACATGCGCCCTGCTTCGTCGGTTGTCAGCCCTGATTGGTCCATCCATCACCTCGTATGCCGAGGACGATGATACGCAAAAAAAATTAATCTCCGCCAACCGCTCAAGCATCGTACTTACCGACCAACTGGTCAGACCGGGACCTGCCAACCGCCAAATATTTACTTGTGATTTGAAAAAAACCGAGCGTAGACTGGCCCCGCACTGGACTTACCGGTAAGACCACAACAATTAAGCCCTGGAACCACCAGGGCACCGAATAGAGATCCCTCCCATGCTCAGATGGTGCTCGCGTTCGATTTTCCTGCAAGTCGTGATTGGCCTGATGCTCGGCATCGCCTGCGGCCTGGCCCTTCCCGAATTCTCCTCGCAACTCAAACCCTTGGGTGACGGCTTTATCAAGCTGATCAAAATGCTGATCGGCCTGATCGTGTTCTGCGTGGTGGTCAGCGGTATTTCCGGCGCGGGCGACTTGAAGAAGGTCGGACGCATCGGCCTCAAGTCGGTGATCTATTTTGAGATGCTGACCACCGTCGCCCTGGTGCTCGGCCTGATCATGGCCTTCAGCACCGGCATCGGCAGCGGCGCCAATATTCATCTGGAGCAACTCTCTTCCGCCGGTTTGAATGAACTGGCCGACAAGGGCCAGCACATCCGCGGCACCAGCCAGTTTCTGATGGAGTTGATCCCCAACTCGGTAGTCGGCGCCTTTGCCGATAATAACGTGCTGCAAGTGCTGTTGTTTTCGGTGCTGTTCGGCAGCGCGCTGAACCTGGTGGGCGAAGCGGCCAGCGGGATTTCGCGACTGATCAACGAATTGAGCCATGTGATCTTCCGCATCATGGGCATGATCGTGCGCCTGGCGCCGATTGGCGTATTCGGTGCCATCGCCTTCACCACCAGCACCTATGGCCTGGACTCACTGCAACACCTGGGCAGCCTGGTGGGGCTTTTCTACCTGACCTGCTTTGCCTTCGTGGCGGTGATCCTCGGGCTGGTGATGCGCCTGTCGGGCCTGCGCATGTTGCCGCTGCTCAAGTACCTGCGCGAAGAACTGCTGATCGTGATGGGCACCGCTTCGTCCGACGCTGTGCTGCCGCAGATCATGCGCAAGCTGGAACATTTGGGCATTGGCAGCTCCACCGTGGGTTTGGTAATCCCCACCGGATACTCGTTCAACCTCGACGGTTTCTCGATCTACCTGACCCTGGCTATCGTGTTTATCGCCAACGCCACCGGCACGCCGCTGTCGATGACCGACTTGCTGACCATCCTCTTGGTATCGTTGATCACCTCCAAGGGCGCCCATGGCATTCCAGGCTCGGCGCTGGTGATCCTGGCGGCAACGCTCACAGCGATTCCGGCGATTCCGGTGGTCGGCCTGGTGTTGGTGCTGGCGGTGGACTGGTTCATGGGCATCGGCCGTGCGCTGACCAACCTGATCGGCAACTGCGTCGCCACGGTGGCGATTGCCCGTTGGGAAAAAGACATTGATATCCAGCGCGCCAACAAAGTGCTCGACGGCCAGCAAGGTTATGCCTTTCAGGCCAAGAAGCCGGTATTACCGGCACATCAGGAGTTCTAGGACAACACCCACCCAATGTGGGAGCTGGCTTGCCTGCGATGACTGAGTGTCAGGCGATACATTGGGTGCTGACCCACCGCTATCGCAGGCAAGCCAGCTCCCACATTGGACCTTCGCCAGACTGAATACTGTATGAGCAACATCAAGGAGCCTTCGACGTGATCAGCACCTCAACCGTCGTCAATTCAGTGGTAGAAAAACTGCGCGCCGCCTTGGCGCGAGGCCAGTGGCGCCGCGGTGAAATGCTGCCCGGTCAACGCGAACTGGCCGAACAGCTGGGCATCAGCCGCCCGAGCCTGCGTGAGGCTGTGATCGTGCTGGAGACCCTCGGCCTGGTGCGCTCCATGCCGGGCAAAGGCGTGGTCGTGCTGGAAACCAGCGTCAGCGAGCCGCAATCGAGCGACGCCGTGGCCGACGCCAGCCTCGAGGACATCCTACAACTGCGCTACACCCTCGAACCTTTCATCGTCGGCCTGGTGGCCCAGTCGATCAGCAGCAAGGAAATCGGCCAACTGCGCCTGACCCTGATGGACATGCGCGAAGCCCTGGATGCCGGCGATGCCGAAGCCGGCATGAACGCCTATATCGACTTCCATGAAGAACTCTTCGCCCTGACCTCCAACCCGATCTTCCAGAACGTGGTGCAGCAAACCAGCACCGCGCTCAAACAAAGCGCCCAGGTATTGCGCAACTCCCCTGAACACCTGGCCGAACGCTTGCAAGAGAACGAAGCCGTGGTACGCGCCATCCGCAACAAGAACAGCGCCCTGGCCAGTGCCGAAATGCGCCGGCACATCCTGCAGGAAGGCCTGCGCATGGGCATTCGCTTGAATATCCCGGACGACCATCTGGGCAGTTGATTTTCGGAGACCGGCCATGAACGCTCACGCCCTGCAACGCGACTCCACCCTCACGTCCCTACGCTGGACGCCCGAAAAAAAGCCCTCGGTGGACGATATCTACCCACGCTTGTTCGACGCCATTCTTGAGCAACGCATTGCGCCCGCCAGCCGCTTCACCGAAGAAGGCCTGGGCGAACTCTTTGGCGTGAGCCGCAGCGTGATTCGCCGGGTGCTCGCCAAGCTGTCCCATCAGCAAGTGGTCATCTTGCGCCCCAACCAGCGCGCCCAGGTCGCCGCGCCGGATGCCCAGCACACACGGCAGATTCTGGAAGCACGGCGCCTCACCGAAATGACCGTGGTGCAATTGGCCTGCGCCCAGGCCACAGCGATGCAAATTCGCCAACTGCGCGAGCTGATTGCACAGGAGCGCAACGCCATTGAGCGGGACCAGCGGGGGCCGGCGATCCGGTTTTCGGGAGAGTTTCATCTGCAACTGGCGCACATGGCAGGCAATGCGCCGCTGGCACAGTTTCTCAACAGCCTGGTGCCGTTGACGTCGCTGATCATTGCGCAATTTGAAACAAAGGCCTGCACCTATTGCGCATGGCAGGAGCATGTGGCGATTGTGGATGCCGTGGAACAGCGCGACGCCCACACGGCTGTCGCCCTGATGACCCAGCACCTGGATCACCTGGAAACCCGACTACTGAAACATCACTGATCCCCAGTGAATGAAGATCAACCTGTGGGAGCTGGCTTGCCTTAATGCCATTGTAGGAGCGAGCTTGCTCGCGAAAAACTCACAGGCGCCGCATTCATTCAGCAAGCACGCGTTATCGTTGACGTTTTTCGCGAGCAAGCTCGCTCCTACAGTAAGGTGGCAAGCCAGCTCCCACATTGATCGCATTCCAGATCAAACAAAAAGCCCCCGCATCTCACGATGCGGGGGCTTTTTGTTCAGCGAGGCATCAAGCCGGTTGCAACACCGACTGGCCACTCAACGCCAGGTCCAGCAACTCACGGTTGGCCACCGCGTACATGGCGTAGTCCGTGCCCACTGCGGCACGAATTTCCACCATCATGGCGCGCCAGCGATCCGCCATGTCCTGATGCTGCTCAAGCCACAGGGCCACGCGGGCTTCCATGTCTTGTGGTGCATCGGCCATTTGCAGGACCGAGATGGTGATCGCCCGTTGCTGCCAGTCCACGTCATCGCGGAAGGCTTCGCGGGCCTGGGCCTGCCAGTTGTTGGCCACTGGCAGATCACTGATCTGCTGCAGGTACCACGGCAGGTCCAGGGCGCTGCCGACGGCGAAGTAGGCCTTGGCCACTTCGGCGGCGTCATGCCCGGTCACGTCGGCGGCTTCGATGATCGGCAGCAAGGTGTACAGGTGGGTAGTACCCGCAACCATGCGCGCCAACAACTCCGGTACGCCGGCCTGGGTGTAGGCCTGGTAGCGGTTCTGCCAGCCTTCGCGGGTCGGGCCTTCCAGCAGTTCGTCGAGCTTGAGGCCCAGCGCCGCCAGGTGCGGACCGAAGTGCGCGGTGTCGCGCCCGGCGTCTTGCTCGTTGCGACGGCTGCGCAGGAACCAGCGCGTAGCGCGACGGCCCAGGCGCATCAACTCGTCCATCAGCTCCAGTTGCACGTCAGCGGAAACCTGGTGGTCCAGGGCTTCAATCTGACGGAACCAGTGCGGGAGATGGAAGATGTCCCGCACGATCACATAAGCGCCCGCCACGTTCGCCGGGCTCATGCCGGTCGACTCTTTGAGTCGCTGCACGAAGGTGATGCCCATGTGGTTGACCAGATCGTTGGCGATCTGGGTGCTGACGATCTCGCGCTTCAGACGATGGCGACGCATGGCTTCGCCGAACTTGGCCACCAGGCTCGGTGGGAACGCGGTCTCCATGTCACGGGTCAGGTACTCGTCATCCGGTACCAGCGACTTGAGCAGTGCTTCCTTGAGGTCGATCTTGCTGTACGAGATCAGCACCGACAGCTCCGGACGGGTCAGGCCCTTGCCGCTGGAGGCGCGCTCGGTGAGCTGCTCCTCGGTCGGCAGGTACTCGATGGCGCGGTCCAGCTTGCCACGGCCTTCCAGGTCGCTCATCAGGCGCTTGTACTCGGCAGCGCGCTCGTAAGCCTTGCGCGCAGCCAGGGACAGGGCCTGGGTCTGCTTGTAGTTGTTGCCCAACACCAGGTTGCCGACTTCGTCGGTCATGCTCGCCAGCAGCTGGTTGCGCTGCTTGTCGGTCATGTCACCGGCCTGCACCACTTCGTTGAGCAGGATCTTGATGTTCACTTCGTGGTCGGAGCAATCCACGCCACCGGCGTTGTCGATGAAGTCGGTGTTGGAACCGCCGCCATTGAGGCCGAACTCCACCCGGCCCAGCTGGGTCATGCCGAGGTTACCGCCCTCGCCCACTACCTTGCAGCGCAGCTCGTTGCCGTTGACGCGCAGTGCGTCGTTGGCCTTGTCGCCCACATCGGCATGGCTCTCGGTGCTGGCCTTGACGTAGGTACCGATACCGCCGTTCCACAACAGGTCCACCGGCGCCTTGAGCAAGGCGTTGAGCAGTTCGGTCGGGGTCAGCTTGTCGGCCTGGATGTCGAAGCGTTCTTTCATCTGTGGCGAGATGGCAATGCTTTTCGCGCTGCGCGAGAAGATACCGCCACCTTCAGACATGATGCTGGTGTCGTAGTCGGTCCAGGCCGAACGCGGCAGTTCGAACAAACGCTTGCGCTCGACGAAGCTGGTGGCCGGGTTCGGGTTCGGGTCAACGAAGATATGCAGGTGGTTGAACGCTGCGACCAGTTGCAGTTTGTCCGACATCAACAAGCCGTTACCGAACACGTCACCGGCCATATCGCCGACACCTACCACAGTGATGCTGTCTTCCTGCACGTTGATGCCGCGCTCACGGAAGTGACGCTGTACACCGACCCATGCGCCCTTGGCGGTGATGCCCATTTTCTTGTGGTCGTAACCGGCCGAACCACCGGAAGCGAACGCATCGCCCAGCCAGAAGCCGTAGTCGATGGCAATGCCATTGGCGATGTCGGAGAAGGTCGCAGTGCCCTTGTCCGCCGCCACCACCAGGTACGGGTCATCGTCGTCATGACGCACGACGTTGGCCGGCGGCACCAGCGCGCCGTCTTTCAGGTTGTCGGTGATGTCCAACAGGCCGGAAATGAAGATGCGGTAGCAGGCGATGCCTTCGGCCGCGATCTCGTCCCGGCTGCCGCCCAATGGCAGGCGACGCGGCAGGAAGCCGCCCTTGGCGCCCACCGGCACGATCACCGAGTTCTTCACTTGCTGGGCTTTTACCAGGCCAAGCACTTCGGTGCGGAAGTCTTCTTCACGGTCCGACCAGCGCAGGCCGCCACGAGCCACGTTGCCAAAGCGCAGGTGCACGCCTTCGACCCGTGGCGAGTACACGAAGATTTCAAACTTCGGCACTGGCTTGGGCAGCTCGGGGATAGCACGCGGGTCGAACTTGAAGCTGAAGTACGACTTGTTCTGGCCGTTGGCATCGGTCTGGTAGAAGTTGGTACGCAGGGTGGCCTTGATCAGGTCCAGGTAGCGACGCAGAATGCGGTCTTCGTTGAGCACCTGAACGTCGTCCAGGGCGCTGAGGATCGCTTGCTCCAGGCGTTGCTGCTTGTCTTCCAGGTCGTCGGCAGTGAGCTTGCGCGCCAGGTAGAAGCGGGTCTTGAACAACCGGGTCAACTCGCGGGCGATGTCGGTGTGGTTGTTCAGGGTGCTGGCGATGTAACCCAGGTCGAAGCCCAGGCGAATCTGCTTCAGGTAACGGGCATAGGCACGCAGCAGCGCCACGTCGCGCCATGGCAGGCCGGCAGTGAGGACCAGGCGGTTGAACGCATCGTTCTCGGCATCGCCATGCACGATGTGCACAAATGCATCCTGCAGGGTGTCGTTGAGTTGCTGGATATCCAGGTTCACGCCTTCGGCGGCGATGAACGCAAAGTCATGGATCCAGAACTCGCGGCCATTGGCATGGCGCAGGCGATAAGGGAACTCGCCCAGCACACGCAGGCCGAGGTTTTCCAGAATCGGCAGCACGTCGGACAGCGCCAGCGGTGTATCAGCGTGGTAGAGCTTGCAATGCAGCTCGCGCTGGCCGGAGACCTGGCCCAGCGGCTGATAGAAGCTCATTACCAGCGGGTTGGCTTCGGTCAGGCTGTTGAGGTGTTGCATGTCGACCACAGCCGAATGCGCGGCGAAACGCTCGCGATAGCCGGCCGGGAAGCCTTTGGGGAAATCCGCCAGCACGTTGGTGCCCTGGGCTTCGCCGAAGCTTTCCACTACCAGGCTGGCGTAGTCGTCCTGCCAGCTGCGGCAGGCCTGCACCACTTCTTTTTCCAGTTGCAGCGGGTCGATGTCCAGGCGGTTCTTCGGGTCTACCCGCAGAATCAGTTGTACACGGGCAAGGACGGACTCGGAGAAGAAGGTCCAGAACTCGCAGTCCGAGGCCTTCAGACGGTCCATCAGCACTTGCTGGATCTTCTGGCGCACTTCGGTGGAGTAGATGTCGCGAGGTACATACGCCAGGCAGTAGCAGAAACGACCATAGGGGTCTTTGCGCAGGAACACGCGGATCTTGTTGCGCTCCTGGATCTGCACAATCGACATCACGGTGCTGAACAGCTCGTCAACCGGAGTCTGGAACAGGTCGTCACGGGGCAGTACTTCCACCACCTGGGCAAGCTCTTTACCCAGGTGCGCCTTGGCCTGGAAACCCGAACGACGTTCGATTTCCGCGACCTTGCGGCGGATGTAAGGGATCACCCGCACGCTTTCGCCGTACACCGAGGAGGTGTACAGGCCCATGAAACGGTGTTCCTTGATGACCTTGCCGTCGGCGCTGATCTCGCGGATCGACACGTAGTCCGGGTAAGCCGGACGGTGCACGCGGCTTGGGTGGGCGGCCTTGGCGAACGACAGCACGGTCGGCTCGCGCAGGTAGGCCACGGCGTAGTCTTCGATGCGCAGGTCTTCGGCGGTGAGGCCGGCGCGCAGCAACTTGGTCAGACCGAGGAAAGAGCTTGCGTCATATTCGATATGACCGCCGTCCGCCTCGTCACGTACCACGAACTCTTCGTAGCCCAGGAAGGTGAAATGGTTGCCCACCAGCCATTCGAGGAAGTTCTTGATTTCGGCTTTTTCTTCGCCGTCGATGGCGAACGCGCTGGCGTCGATACCGGCCAGCAGGTCCTGGACCTTGGCTTTCATCGGTTCGAAATCGGCCACAGCCACGCGTACTTCACCCAGCACCTGCTCAAGCTCTTTGCTCAGCACGTTCAGTTCGGCGGCGTTGGCGCAGCGGTCGATCTCCAGGTACATCAGCGATTCTTGCAGGATGCCTTCGCCCTGGGTGCCCTTGGGCAGGATTTCCAGCAGCTCGCCCTTGTTGCCACGACGCACGCTGAGCACGGTGGTTTGCAGGGTATGGATGCTGTAGCCGCGGCGATTCAGCTCGGTGCGTACCGAGTCGACCAGAAACGGCAGGTCATGGTGCAGCACTTCGACCGCAGTGTGGGTCGATTGCCAGCCATGACGTTCGTAATCGGGGTTGTAGACCCGCACTTGCGGTTGGGTGTGATCAAAGCGCTCAAGCAGGCGCCAGGCAGACAGGGTGCAACCGGCCAGGTCGGAAAGGCGACGCTGGGTCAGTTCGTCCAGGGAAATGATGCCGAAGAATTGTTCAGCGAACAGCGCCACTTGTGGCAGTGCCTGTTCACTGAGGTGCTGCGCCAGTGCCGCTTGCAGTTGATGCTGGAAGTCGGCCTTGCTGGCTGCGGTGAAGAACGCCATCTGTGGTACTCCGCTTGGGCTTGTTATTGATGAAAGCGTCGCGTGTTATCCCCTTGCGGGGAGACCGTCAGCTCTGTTCGCTGGTGTGCTGACAAGCACCATAAACGAATCAGGGTGACAGGTGGGTGAAGCTGGACAGGACAGTCAGGTCACATACAACTTCCATACGGCATGCCGTTGGCCAGATGACGATACGACGGGCAGGTCAGGCGCCTGGCACAGGGCACATCCGTTGCGCAGCTTAACGAGTGTAGGAAGAACGCTGCTTGCAACGCTGCGACATATTCGGTCATCGGTAAGCAGGGTGTCGGTTGCAACTTGGGCAACCCAGGATTTTCGATAGAAAATCTTGCTACTTTGCACACCATCAGTACCAGAAATGACCGATCCGGCCCGTCAGGTCATGCCTGACTTCCGACACAGGATGAAGCACAAAATTCGCCGCAGTGGCACAATTGCCCTCCCCTACACAGGATTGCCCCATGCTGCAGCTGAAAACCGACGCCCTGATGGCCACCCCGTGCGACGACGAAGAAGACAACATGGCCATGCTTTGCTGTCACGGCAAGAACGGCGAAATGTTCATGCTCACCCGTTACCCGGATGAAGACGAAGTGGAGCTGACCTGGGACTACGAACCTTCGACCCTGGATGGGCTGAAAGTGACGTTGGGCGAGACCACCTTATTGATCGAACTGGCGGCCGGCGATGCCGATGCCCTGGGCGGCAAGGACCAGCTGGAGATCACCCACGGCACCGCCGCGTCAGACATGGCCGAAGTGCAGGAAACCCTGCAGAACATCCTCACAGGCACCGGCACGTTCATTCGGACTTGAAACCGGTCTTTTGAATGCACCGAAGACCCCATGTGGGAGCTGGCTTGCCTGCGATGCAGGCGGTGGGGTCTTTCAGCCAGACCGAGTTGAGGCCATCGCAGGCAAGCCAGCTCCCACAGTGACCGTGCTTTACCTGCCCAGACGCTTACTATCCCATGGGTTTTGCTAAAAATACCCATCAAGCCGTTAGTCGCCGCACCCCGCGATGCATTAAAGTAAACGCCCCAGGCCCGGTGTTCTGTCACGACACCCAGGCTCATCTTTCCAGGAACCGTCATCGATGGAACATCGTGAAGCGCTGCTTGCGCTGCGAACCTTTCTTTCTACGCAGATTCTCGGCCAGGAAAAACTCATCGATCGCCTGTTGATCGCCCTGCTCGCTGACGGCCATATGCTGGTCGAAGGCGCACCGGGGCTGGCCAAGACCAAGGCGATCAAGGAGTTGGCCGAAGGGATCGAAGCGCAGTTCCATCGTATCCAGTTCACCCCCGACCTGTTGCCCGCCGATATCACCGGCACCGAGATCTATCGTCCGGAAACCGGCAGCTTCGTATTCCAGCAGGGGCCGATCTTCCATAACCTGGTGCTCGCAGACGAAATCAACCGTGCCCCGGCCAAGGTGCAGTCGGCCTTGCTCGAAGCCATGGCCGAGCGCCAGGTCAGCGTGGGCCGCAGCACCTACGAGCTGTCGCCGCTGTTCCTGGTGATGGCCACGCAAAACCCCATCGAGCAGGAAGGCACCTACCCGCTGCCCGAAGCCCAGCTCGACCGGTTCCTGATGCACGTCAAGATCGGCTTCCCGGACGCCGCCGTCGAGCGCCGCATCCTGCAGCAAGCTCGTGGCGAAGCATTGAATGGCGAAACCAAGCCCGAGCGGCGCGTCAGCCAACAGGCGATCTTTGCCGCCCGCAAGGAAATCCTCGGCTTGTACATGGCCGATGCCGTGGAGGAATACCTGGTGCAACTGGTGATGGCCACGCGCACCCCTGCGAAGTTCGACCCGGAAATGGCCGAGTGGATCGCCTATGGCGCCAGCCCCCGTGGTTCCATCGCCCTGGACCGCTGCGCCCGCGCCCATGCCTGGCTGGCCGGTCGCGATTTTGTCAGCCCGGAAGATATCCAGGCGGTCTTGTTCGACGTGCTGCGTCACCGCATCATCCTGTCGTTCGAGGCCGAGGCCGCCGGTGTCGACCAGGACCGCGTGGTGCAACGCATTCTCGACGTCGTTGCCGTCGCTTGAAGTCGATGAACGCAAGCGATGGCATCCGCGTAACCCTCAGTGAATTGATTGAGATGCGCCACCGCGTGCGTGAGGTGCAGTTGTTCTCCACGCCTGGCCAGCGTAGCCCGCTGGTGGGCCTGCATCACTCCAAGCTGCGCGGGCGTGGCGTCGATTTCGACCAGGTGCGCGTGTACCAGGCCGGCGACGATGTGCGCACCATCGACTGGCGCGTGACGGCGCGTACCCAGGAGCCGCACACCAAGCTGTTCCACGAAGAGCGCGAGCGACCGATTTTCATCATGGTCGAGCAAAGTTGCCGGCTGTTTTTCGGCTCGGGGCAAATGTTCAAGTCGGTGCTTGCCGCCCAGGCCGCCAGCCTGATCGGTTGGGCCGCCCTGGGCCATAACGACCGAGTGGGCGGGCTGGTGTTCGGCGACAGCGAGCACTACGAGATCAAGCCACGGCGCAGCAAGCAGAGCCTGTTGCAACTGCTCAACCGGCTGGTGCGGGTCAACCAGAGCCTGAACACCGAGCGTCAACCGGAAGCGGATGCCCTGGGCATGGCCTTGCGCCGTGGCCGCGAGGTGCTGCGCCCCGGCAGCCTGGTGGTGGTGATCTGTGATGAGCGCGCCCTCACCGAAGGCGCCGAGCAACAGCTGAGCCTATTGGCGCGCCATTGCGACCTGCTGTTATTACCAATCTCCGACCCGCTGGACCACGCCCTGCCCGCCGCCGGGCTGCTGCGTTTCGCACAAAGAGGTGCGCAACTGGAACTGGACACACTGAACATCGACCTGCGCCAGGCCTACAAGGCTCAGGCCGAAGCGCGTATCGCCCGCTGGGAACTGCTCGCGCAGAAGCTGCGGCTGTTGTTGATGCCCTTGAGCACCCAGAGTGAAATGGTCGAGCAACTGCGCGAATATCTCAACCCGCAACGCCCGGTTAAAAAACCATGAGCAGCCTGGACCAACTGCAACCGCTGATCGCCCCGCCCGCCATTGGCTTCTGGCCACCGGCACCGGGCTGGTGGCTGTTGCTGCTGGTGATCCCACTGCTCGGTTGGGGCTTGTGGTGGCTGCGCCGTTTCCTGCCGGCCCGCCGCCCTGTGGCCCGCGCCGAACAACCGCTGGACCCGTTGCGTATCGCCGCCCTGGCCGAGCTGGCTTTGATGCCCAAGCCCTACGACGGTGCGCCTGCGGGCGCCTGGCTGCAGCAACTCAACGGCCTGCTCAAGCGCCTGTGCCGTAACGACTACCCTTATAGCCAGAGCCATACCCTCAACGGGCGCAAATGGCTGGCCTTCCTGGACAACCGCTGCCCCGCCGCCGGCCTGACGCGCTGGATGGTGTTGGTGGAAGGCGCCTACAAACCCGAATGCAAGCTCGACGACAAAGCCATCGCCGGCCTCACCCAAGCCGTCGACACCTGGATTCGCAAACATGTTTGAGTTCGCCTGGCCGTGGATCTTCGCCCTGTTGCCACTGCCCTGGGTCATGCGCTTGGTGCTGCCCGTGGCCGACAGCGGCGAACCGGCGCTGAAAGTCAGCTACCTCAGCGACCTCGAAGGCCTGGCCCGCCGCCGTGCCCGCGTCAACCTGCCCGGCTGGCGCCAGCAAGCCCCATTCGTGGTGCTGTGGTTGCTGCTGTTGACCGCCGCCGCCCGCCCGCAATGGCTGGGCGAACCCTTGCCGATTGCTGCCAGCGGTCGGGATTTGCTGGTGGCGGTGGATGTGTCCGGCTCCATGGATTTTCCCGATATGCATTGGCAGGACGAGGACGTCAGCCGCCTGGCCTTGGTCAAGCACCTGCTGGGAGACTTTCTGGAGGAGCGTGAAGGTGACCGCGTGGGCCTGATCCTGTTCGGCAGCCAAGCCTACCTGCAAGCGCCCCTGACCTTTGACCGCCGCACCGTGCGGACCTGGCTGGATGAAGCGCGCATCGGCATTGCTGGCAAGAACACCGCCATCGGCGACGCCATCGGCCTGGCCATAAAACGCCTGCGCCAGCGCCCGGCGCAAAGCCGTGTGCTGATCCTGGTCACCGACGGCGCCAACAACGCCGGGCAGATCGACCCGTTGACCGCCGCGCGCCTGGCGGCCGAGGAAGGCGTGAAAATCTACCCCATCGGCATCGGCGCCGACCCCGAGCAAACCGGCTCCCTGGGCATCCTAGGCGTAAACCCGAGCCTGGACCTCGACGAACCGGCGCTCAAGGCACTGGCCGAGACCACCGGCGGCCAGTATTTCCGCGCCCGAGACGGCGAGGAACTGCTGAAGATCAAGGACACCCTCGACACCCTCGAGCCCGTGGAACAACAACCCACCCAGGCCCGCCCGGCCCAGGCGCTGTACAGCGGCCCATTGGCCTTGGCGTTGGTGTTGAGCCTGTTGCTGGTGATCCAGGAACGCTGGCCGAACAACGCTTTGCAACGCGGCTTCAATAGGCTATCGAGCAGGAGCATTTTTTTGCAGCAACACCCTGAATGGCGCCAGCGTCTGCAGCGCCTGCGTTTGCGGAGGCGTCGATGATCGCGCTGTGGCCGCACTGGTTGCACCCCTGGTGGCTGTTGTTGCTGCCCCTGCTTGGCTGGTTGCTGTGGCAGTTGTGGCATCGGCAAAAGCGCGCCGGGCGCTGGCAGATGATCCTGCCGCCGGCGTTCCATGCCGAGTTGCTCAGCGGTGGCAATGGCCGCGAGAGTAAATCGCCGTGGGTGGTGCTCGGCATCGCCTGGCTGTTGGCCGTGCTCGCGTTATTGGGCCCCAGTTGGCAACGGGTTGAACAGGCCAGCCAGAAACCTTCCGACCCCTTGGTGGTGCTGCTGGAACTGACCCCGGAAATGCTCGCCACCGACAGCCCGCCCAACCGCCTGGAACAGGCACGGCGCAAGCTGTATGACTTACTGCAAGCGCGCACCGATGCGCAAACAGCCATCATCGTGTATGCCGGCAGCGCCCATACCCTGGTGCCGCTGTCCGATGACCTGGCCACCAGCCGCAACCTGTTGGAAGCCCTGCGCCCGTCGATCATGCCCGAGCCCGGCCATCGTGCCGATCTTGCCGTGGAAAAAGCCCTGGGCCTGCTCAAGCAAGGCGGTCTCGGCCAGGGGCGCCTGCTGCTGATCGGTTCCTCATTGTCCAAACAAGAGCGCCAAGGCATCCGCCTGCAACTGCAAAGTGCCCAGGCTCCAACGTTGTCGATCCTCGGCATCGGCAGTCGCGAAGGTACGCCGGTGACTCAGGAGAGCGGCGAGTTCCTCAAGGACGACCAGGGCGCGATCCTGGTGCCGCGCCTCGACAGCCCGACCCTCAAGGCGTTCGCCAGCGAAATGGGTGGCCGCTACCGTGCGGCGCGCCTGGATGACAAGGACCTGCGCCAACTCGGCATGCTCGACAGCGCCCAAGCCCTGCGCGACGACGGCCAACGGCTGCGCCTGGACAGCTGGGCCGATCAGGGTTACTGGCTGCTCTTGCCGTTGTTGCTGCTGGCCGCGTGCGCCGGGCGTCGCGGCTGGCTGTTCTGCCTGCCCTTGCTGTTGATGGGCGCGCCGCAACCCAGCTATGCCTTTGGGCTGCAGGACCTGTGGCTGCGCCCCGACCAACAAGGCCAGTACCTGCTCAAGCACAAACGCCCGGCCGAAGCCGCAGAACACTTCCAGGACCCGCAATGGCAAGGCGTGGCGCTGTATGAAGCCGGCAATTACGCCGAGGCCATCAAGCGGTTTGCCCAAGGCAGCGACGCCTATTCCCACTACAACCGCGGCAATGCCCTGGCCAAGGCCGGTGAACTTGAAGCGGCCATTGATGCGTATGAACAAGCCCTGGAAGCCCAGCCCGATTTGCAGCCGGCGCTGAAAAACAAAGCCCTGGTTGAAGCGCTGATGCAGGAGCAAACGCAGCCCGAGCCGGACCCGCCTGCAAAAAACGCAGATGACGAAACCGCCCAACCCGGCCAAACTGCGCAACCGGGCACCAACGCACAAACGGCCCAGGGTGGCGAGCAATCGTCCCACGGCCAGGGCGAAGCCGGTACCGCTGAGACTCAGACAGGCGCCGCGCCACAGCCAGGCGGTAATGAAGTGCCAGGCAGCGAACTGGGTGACGAGCAGACCACCACGCCGCCACTGCGCCCCGCCGACACACGCCTGGAAGGCGAGCGCCGCCAAGCACTGGAGCAATGGTTGCAGGAGATCCCGGACAACCCCGGCGAGCTGTTGCGCCGCAAATTCTGGTACGAACAGCAACAACATCAGGACACCACTCGATGAGCCGCCGCACCACCCTTTTGCTCCTGCTCGCGTTGTCGGCAGGCCACGCCCCGGCGGCGGACCTGGTCGCCAGCGTAGACCGCAGCCGCCTCAACTCCGGGGAAACGGTGGAGCTGACGGTGCAATCCAGTGATGTGACCCAGTTTGGCAAACCGGACCTGTCGCCCCTGGACGCGCAGTTCGAAGTCAGCGGCACCCGCCAGATCAACCAACTCACCACGCTGGACGGCGACAACCACGCCACCACCCGTTGGATCATCACCCTGCTGCCCAAGGTGAACGGCAACGTGGTGATCCCGCCGCTGCAGGTGGGCGCGCTCAAGACCCAGCCGATCACCCTGCAAGTCGTGGAAAGTGCCAGCCAGAACACCAGCGCCGAACTGGCCCCGGTGTTCATCGAAGCCAGCCTCGACCAGACCAGCGTGTACGTGCAGGCCCAGGCCCTGTTGACCGTGCGCGTGTACCACTCGGTATCGCTGTATGACGACAGCAGCCTCACGCCCTTGCAGATACCGGATGCACGTGTCGAACAACTGGGCGAATCACGCACCTATGAAAAGGTCATCAACAGCATCCGCCATGGCGTGATCGAAACCCGCTACGCCCTCTACCCGCAACACAGCGGCGCCGTGGTGATTCCGGCGCAGACCTTCAGCGCTACCCTGGTGGAATCGCGACCGCCCCAGGAAAACACCCTGCAGGGCACCAAGCCGGGCAAGATGATTCATGTCAGCTCTGCGCCCCTGCCCTTGACGGTCAAACCCAAACCGGACGCCTACCCCGCCGACGCCCCCTGGCTGCCCGCGCGCAGCCTGACCTTGAGCGAAGGCTGGAACCCCACGCCGGACCACGTGCAAGTCGGCGATTCCCTGACCCGCAGCCTTACCGTGGAGGCCGAAGGCCTGTCCAGCGCACAGCTGCCGGCGCTGCCCGGCACCGAGGTCAACGGCCTGCGCCGCTACCCCGACCAACCAGTGATGACTAACCGTACCAGCGACCGCGGCCTGACCGGCAGCCGTGAAGACCGCGAAGCCCTGGTGCCGACCCGCGCCGGCGAGCTGGAACTGCCCGCCGTGGAAGTGGTGTGGTGGAACACCCACGAAGATCATCTGGAACGCACCAGCCTGCCGGCGCGCACCGTGCACGTGGCGGTGAACCCCAGCCTGGTGGTGGACACTCCGGCGACACCGACCATCATCACCGCCCCCGATGATGACCGCCTGTGGCTGTGGCAACTGAGCACACTGATACTGGCCTGCACCACCCTGCTGGGCTTTGGCCTGTGGTGGCGCGCACGCCGGCAACCGGCGGTACAACGCGCCGCGCAAACCGGTCCCAGCCCACGCACGCTGCTCGACGACCTCAAGCGCGCCACCCAGGCCAACGACCCTCATGCTACCCGCCAGGCCCTCGACGCCTGGGCACGGCAACAGCCGGAAACGCTGGCCGACATGGCCGCGCGGTTTGTGCCGCTGTCCGATGCCCTGGATGGGTTGAATGGCGCGTTGTATAGCGAAAGCGGCCAATACTGGTTGGGTGACGACCTGTGGCGTGCCATCAAAGCGATCCCCGTGGCCGAACGCGAGCAAGACCCGGCCACCGACACCACCAGCTTGCCGCCGCTCTACCCCAAGTAACCCCCGAGCCTGCTCGTTCCCACGCTCTGCGTGGGAATGCCGCCCCGGACGCTCCGCGTCCAGGTTTCACGCCCTGTGCAATGGTGACGCAGAGCGTCACGGGATGCATTACCACGCAGAGCGTGGGAACGATCAACCTGTGGCGCGCGATCAAGGCGATCCCCGTGGCCGAACGCGAGCAAGACCCGGTCACCGACACCACCAGCTTGCCGCCGCTCTACCCCAAGTAACCCCCGAGCCTGATCGTTCCCACGCTCTGCGTGGGAATGCCGCCCCGGACGCTCCGCGTCCAGGCTTCACGCCCTGTGCAATGGTGACGCAGAGCGTCACGGGATGCATTACCACGCAGAGCGTGGGAACGATCAATGGCGTGCCATCAAGGCGATCCCCGTGGCCGAACGCGAGCAAGACCCGGCCACCGACACCACCAGCTTGCCGCCGCGCTACCCCAAGTAACCCCCGAGCCTGCTCGTTCCCACGCTCTGCGTGGGAATGCCGCCCCGGACGCTCCGCGTCCAGGCTTCACGCCCTGTGCAACGGTGACGCAGAGCGTCACGGGATGCATTACCACGCAGAGCGTGGGAACGATCAATGGCGTGCCATCAAGGCGATCCCCGTGGCCGAACGCGAACAAGACCCGGCCACCAACACCACCAGTTTGCCGCCGCTCTACCCCAAGTACCCCTCGAGCCTGCTCGTTCCCACGCTCTGCGTGGGAATGCCGCCCCGGACGCTCCGCGTCCAGGTTTCACCCCCTGTGCAACGGTGACGCAGAGCGTCACGGGATGCATTACCACGCAGAGCGTGGGAACAATCAATGGCGTGCCATCAAGGCGATCCCCGTGGCCGAACGCGAACAAGACCCGGCCACCGACACCACCAGTTTGCCGCCGCTCTACCCCAAGTAACCCAGCCTCGACCAACACCACAAAACCCTGTGGGAGCGGGCTTGCCCGCGATGGCGGTGTAACAGTCGGCAGACGTGCTGGCTGATACTCATCCATCGCAGGCAAGCCAGCTCCCACAGTGGATCTGCGTCGCCTGATCGACATGGCCCGCACCCTCGCCGACCGTGCGCTCGATTGCCTGCAACCCAACCCCACTAACACGCCATAACCCCCTAGGAGCGAGCTTGCTCGCGAAGAACTCACAGGCGCCGCGTTTATCCAGGAAACACGCGTCATCGTTGACGTTTTTCGCGAGCAAGCTCGCTCCTACAATCAGCCATCAGGGCTGGCCCACACTCCGTTGATCGCGTCGGCCATGAGTCCGCGTGCACTTTTACAGGTAAACTCCCCTCCTTTTCATCTTCTCCACGGAGTTCGCCTTGCGTCTGTTTCATACCTCCGACTGGCACTTGGGCCAAAACCTCCACGGCCAGGAACGCGACTTCGAACACGCTTGTTTCCTTGAGTGGCTGCTGGGCCAACTCAAGGCCCAGCGCCCGGACGTGCTGTTGATCGCCGGCGATATCTTCGACACGGTCAACCCGCCGCTCAAGGCCCAGGAGCGCTTGTATGACTTCATCATCAGCGCCCACGAACAACAGCCGACGCTGACCATTGTGATGATTGCCGGCAACCATGACTCCGGTTCGCGCATTGAGCTGCCTGCGCCTCTGATGCGCCGCCTGCGCACCCATGCCCTGGGCCGGGTGCTGTGGCTGGATGACGGGCAACTGGATGCCGACCGGCTGCTGATCCCGCTGCCCAATGCCAAAGGCAAGATCGCCGCCTGGTGCCTGGCGCTGCCCTTCCTGCGCCCGGCGGAAGTCACCGGCGCACAGCTGGGCGATGATTACCTGCGCGGCATCGGCCAAGTGCATGAATGGCTGATCGCGGCCGCCAATGCCAAGCGCAACAAAGGCCAGGCGCTGATAGCCATCAGCCATGCGCATATGGCCGGTGGGTCGGTATCCGAAGACTCCGAACGCAGCCTGATCATCGGCAATGCCGAGGCGCTGCCTGCCACACTGTTCGACCGAAGCGTGGCGTATGTGGCCCTCGGCCATTTGCACAAACCGCAAAAGGTCAATGGCGAGGAGCGCATTCGCTACAGCGGCTCGCCAATCCCCCTGTCGTTCTCCGAAATCGGCTACAAGCACCAGATTCTCGACGTGACGTTCCAGGGCGAAAGGCTGGTGGGCTGCGAACCGATCCTGATTCCCCGCTCCGTCAACCTGCAACGCCTGGATGCCGCGCCCCTGGCCGATATCCTCAAGCAACTCGGTGAGCTGCCCGACATCGACCTGCTCGCCGAAACCCAGCGCCACCCCTGGCTGGAAGTGCGCGTACGCCTCGACGAGCCGCAACCGGACCTGCGCCAACAGATCGAAACTGCACTGCAAGGCAAGGCCGTGCGCCTGGTGCGTATCGCCGCCGAGTATGCCGGCACACGCGGCAGCGCAGAGGTAGACGATGCGCAACTGATCGAACTCGACCAGCTCACGCCCCAGGAACTGTTCAGCCGCGCCTGGCAGGACAGCTACGGCAGTGAAGTGGATGAACAGACCTTGAAGGACTTCGCCGTGCTGCTCCAGGAAGTGCAACAGGAGGGCGAACAGCCATGAAGATCCTCGCCATCCGCCTGAAAAACCTCGCCTCCCTGGCGGGCCCGTTCGAAATCGACTTTACCGCCGAGCCCCTGGCCAGTGCGGGTCTGTTCGCCATCACCGGGCCGACCGGCGCGGGTAAAAGTACCCTGCTCGATGCGCTGTGCCTGGCGCTGTTTGGCGCGGTGCCGCGCCTGGGTGACACCGGCCAGGCCAAGATGCCGGACGCCGACACGGATATTTCCATCGGCGACCCGCGCACCCTGATTCGACGCGGCACCGGTGGCGGCTATGCCGAGGTGGATTTTGTCGGTGTCAGTGGCCGTCGCTACCGTGCGCGCTGGGAAGCCAACCGCGCCCGTGACAAGGCCAGCGGCAAGTTGCAGAACAGCCGGCAAAGCCTGATCGACCTGGACAGCGACCAACTGTTGGCCAGCCAGAAAACCGAATACAAGACCCAGCTCGAATTGGCCCTGGGCCTGAACTTCGAACAGTTCACCCGCGCGGTGCTGCTGGCGCAAAGCGAGTTCAGCGCCTTCCTCAAGGCCAATGACAATGAGCGCAGCGAACTGCTGGAAAAGCTCACCGATACCGCGCTCTACACCCAGCTCGGCCGCCGTGCGTTCGATAAGGCCAAAGAGGCCAAGGACGCCCACAAACAGCTGCAGGACCAAGCCACCGGCGTGGTACCCCTGGCACCCGAAGCCCGCGCCGAGCTGGATCAACAGTTGGCCCACGCCCAGCAGCAGCTCAAGACCCAACAAGCCCAGCTCAAGCAGCTGGAGTTGCAACACACCTGGCTCAAGGAACTGCGTGAATGGCAGGAGCGCCATCAACACGCAGTGGAGCAACTGCAACGCGACGAAGCAACCTGGGCCAGCCAAGGTCAGCAACGCCAGGACCTGAGCCTGCTGGAGCAGTTGGCACCGCAACGCCATCACTTCCTGCGCCAGGCAGAACTCGGCACCCTGCTGACGCCCCTGGCGGCACAGATTGCGCAGCACCTCGAGCAACAAGCCACCCTGCACGCCCGCCAGGAACAGGCGCAACACCAGCAAGTGGCCGCCCAGGCTGCACTGGCCGAGGCCCTGAAACACCAGGCCGACGCCGCGCCCCTGCTGCGCCAGGCCATCGAAGAGCAAAACACCCTCGCCCATGTGAGCCGCGAACTGGCAAAGCGCAACGAGGAAAAACACCAGCACGAAAGCGCCTGCACCGAAGGCCAGGCCCTGCTCGACGGTTTGCAACACACGCAAGCCCAAGGCACCGAGCGCCTGCAACGCCTGGCCACCGAGCTTGAGCACAGCGCCGCCCTCGCGCCGCTGAGCGATGCCTGGAACGCCTACCGTGACCGCCTGCAACAGTTGGTGTTGATCGGCAATCGCCTCAACCAAGGCCAGGCCGAGCTGGGGCAACTCGAACAGCGCGCCAGCGCCGCCGCCGAACAGTTCACCCAACAGCGCGAAGCCCTGGATTTGCTCTACCACGAGGCCGGTGCCGAACCGCACGCGGTGGCCGAACAAATCCAATTGCTGGCCAGCCTGCTGCAAGACAATCGCAAGCAGCAGCGCGCCTTCGAAGACCTGGCCCGTTTGTGGGACAGCCAGCAACAGTTGGATCAACAGGCCGCTGCGCTCACGCAAAGGCTCGCCGAGGCCGCGCACAAACGCGAACAACTGAACCAGACCGGCCTGCAAACCAAGGCCGAACTCACCGTTGCCGAACAAACCCTGGCGGTGACCAAGCAACTGCTTGAGCGCCAACGCCTGGCCCGCAGTGCCAGCGTCGAGGAATTACGCGAGCAGTTGCAGGATGACCAACCCTGCCCGGTGTGCGGCAGCCACGAACACCCCTATCACCAGCCTGAAGCCCTGCTGCAAAGCCTGGGCCGCCATGATGAAAGTGAAGAGGCGGCTGCGCAGAAAGCCGTCGACAGCCTCAAGGAAAAACTCACTGAATTGCGCGGTGAAGTGGGCGGCCTGATCGCTCAGCAAAAAGAGTTCCTGCAACAGCAGGAACAGTTGGCCACGCAGCAGCAGGGTTTGGCACCGAGCCTGCAAGCCCACCCACTGTCTGCCTCGCTGTTCAATCAGGACGCCGCCAAGCGCAGCCCTTGGCTGGCCCAGCAACTGGCCCAATTGACCCAAAGCATCAGCCAGGACGAACAACGCCAAAGCGCCCTGCTCAACCTGCAACAGAACGCCGGGCGCTTGCAGCAACAATTACAAGCGGCCCAGGATGCCAGCCAGCAAGCCCGGCAATTGCTGGTGGACCAACAGCGGCAACTGGCCGGCGACCGCGAACGCCTGGAGGCTGAACTCAGCGCCTTCGCCAGCCTGTTGCCCGCCCAGACGCTGGAAGGCTTGCGCAGCACGCCTGCGGCGACCTTCATGCAGCTCGACCAACAGGTCAGCCAGCGCCTTGAGCAGTTGGGCCATCAACGCGACGAGCAGGCCGAGCAGCAAGAGCGCCAACAGGCCATCGAGAAACAACACACCCACCAACAGCATCGTCAGCAGCAACTTGAAACTGTGAATCTGCAAGTCGCCGAGCTGGCCGACCAGCAACACGCCGTCCAGGAAAAACTCCGCGCCTTGCTAGGGGATTACCCCAGCGCCGAACACTGGCAACAGCAGCTGGAGCAAGCCGTCACGCAGTCGCGCCAAAGCGAGACCGACGCCAACCAGGAACTGCACGCCGTGCACACGGCGCAAGTACAGCTGGCCGCCGACCTCAAGGCCCAGCAGCAACGCCAGCAGGCATTGGAGGCGGAGCAGCACGCCCTTGCGACACGCATCGGCGAATGGCGCGCCTTGCACCCAGAACTGGATGATCAGGGCCTGGCGCGCCTGTTGGCCCTTGATGAAGCCCAGGTCGCGCAGTTGCGTCAGCACCTGCACAGCAGCGAAAAGGCCGTCGAGCAAGCCAAGGTTCTGCTGCACGAGCGCGAACAGCGCCTGGCCGAACACCAGGCCCTGCACAACGGCAACCTGGAGGCCGAGCAGTTGGACGCCACCCTGGCAACGCTTGAGCAGCAACTGCTCGAGGGTGAGAAACACTGCGCCGAACTGCGCGCACGCCAGTCCGAAGACCAGCGCCGCCAGAATGCCAACCTGGCCCTGGCCGAACAGATTGCCAAGGCTTACGAGCAGTGGCAGCGCTGGGCACGCCTGAATGCGCTGATCGGCTCGGCCACCGGCGACACCTTCCGCAAGATCGCCCAGGCCTACAACCTCGACTTGCTGGTGCACCATGCCAACGTGCAACTGCGCCAACTGGTGCGCCGCTACCGGCTCAAACGCGGCGGCAGCATGCTCGGGCTGCTGGTGATGGACACAGAGATGGGCGATGAACTGCGTTCGGTGCATTCATTGTCCGGTGGCGAAACCTTCCTGGTGTCGTTGGCACTGGCGTTGGGGCTGGCCTCGATGGCGTCGAGCACCTTGAAGATCGAGTCGCTGTTTATCGACGAAGGCTTTGGCAGCCTTGATCCGGAGTCGTTGCAATTGGCGATGGACGCCCTGGACGGCCTGCAGGCCCAGGGCCGCAAGGTGGCGGTGATCTCCCACGTACAGGAAATGCACGAGCGCATCCCGGTACAGATCCAGGTCCAGCGCCAGGGCAACGGCCTGAGTACCCTGGAGGTCAAGTGAACGAAGCGCTGCTGTACTCGTTCCGACGCTGCCCGTATGCGATGCGGGCGCGGCTGGCCTTGCGTTACTCAGGCGTTCCTGTGCGAATTGTCGAGGTGAGCCTCAAGGCCAAGCCGGCCGAGATGCTGGCGCTGTCGCCCAAGGGTACGGTGCCGGTGTTGAGTGTCGAAGGTCGAGTGATCGAGGAGAGCCTGGAGATCATGCAATGGGCGCTGGCGCAGCACGATCCGGATGATTGGCTGCTACAAGGTGACCCTGCGGTGTTGGCGTTGATTGCCGAGAATGATCAAGTGTTCAAGCATCATTTGAATCGATACAAGTATGCCGAGCGCTACCCGGAACAGCCGATGGAACATTATCGGGCCGAGGGTGAGGTGTTCTTGCAAAAGCTGGAAGGATTGCTGGCGGAGCGTGAGTACTTGCTCGCCGAACACCTGAGCCTGGCGGATGCGGCACTGGCGCCGTTTGTGCGGCAGTTTGCTCATGTGGATCGGGAGTGGTTTGCGGGGACGCCGTATCAGCGTTTGCAGATTTGGTTACAGCGGTTCCTTGAGTCCCCACTGTTTACCGCCGTGATGGCAAAGCCCTGAGGCCGATACACTCAAGTGTGGGAGCTGGCTTGCCTGCGATACTGACGACTCGGTGCAACTGAAACACCGAGTTGATGCCATCGCAGGCAAGCCAGCTCCCACATTTGACCGTCGCTCAATTCCAGTTCAGTGCCGGGTCTTGTTATCTAGCATCAAGTATGAGGCAGACCCGCTTTTGAATCAGTCCGTGCTCCACGATTTGTCATCATTCGAGGCGTACACCGAGCTGTATCCCAATGCCTTGAATGCCCGCTCGGTGTCGGAACTGCTGCTGTTGCGCAGCGACGTGCCGCGCTCGCTGCATGCGTGTATCGGGGAGTTGAGCCATATCCTCGCGGACCTTCCTGGCAGCTATGGACGCACGGCGCAGCGCTTGGCGGCGGAATTTGAAGCGCGGCTGCGGTATACGGGGATTGATGAGATTCTGGAGGATGGGTTGCATAGGCGGTTGACGGAGTTTATTGAGGGCGTGCGGGAGTTGGCGGGGGCGGTGCAGAGCTCTTACCTGGAGGTTGTGTGAGGGCATTGCAGTCACTTGACGGTCTGTCCTTGTGGAGGCGTGGAAACCCTGCCCCAAAAGGACGATGTCGAGCTGCCTGAGTTTTTTGCCCGTGCGCACGTTCGCCGGGAGTGGCGCACGGGGCAGTCTTCCTTGAGGGAAATATGCCCCAGATTAGCCCTATGTTGATTTAACTAATCCCCCATATAGCAACAGAATTCCAACCCCCGTCATCAGGAGAAATCAGTAATTCATAAGGATCAGTTTCCGTATACCTACCAAACCTAAGCGTAGTTTGATTACCCAACCACAGCGATCCAACGATAGGAAGTCCACCCACTCTGTATAAGTCAGCAAGTACCCTGCACTCAGCCTGCGTTGGAAAACGTGTACCTGAACTGGCGATAGCATTGACAGCTCTGGGCCATGCATTTTGCATTGGCGGCTGGCCTGTATGAACTCTCCGCCACATCGTTAAACCACTTATCGTCAAGGTATAAGAGGCGGTAGTTCCAACATTATCTGTCACTGTGATTTTCGTAGTTCCTTTGCCCGCCGCTACCACTCGCCCTGTCAACTCATCAACCGTTGCTACATTTTTATCAGCTGAACTGTAGCGATAAGGACGAACGCCACCTGTTGCACTTTGAGTATAGACAGCAGCCGCAGGTGGATTTGCGGGCGGGGCTCCTTGAATAACATGGTAGCCAGGGACTGCAAGAGTTTTATTCCCACCCGCACTTAAAGCGGGTTTGTAAATGGTGTATTCCACCACCGGAAAGCTGATGGCCTCGGCCTCAACCTTGCTCACACTGAACGCCGCTTTTAACTCCACCTGCAGCTTGGTGCCATGTCCCAACCCCTCCAGATAAGTACGAGCGATCCCTGGTTCGATTTTTCCGTTAGCGATCCAGGTCGGGTTCACAGCTGCGCTACCCGCCCCGTTGTACACCGTCAGCGAATGATCAACGCCCTTGTTCGTTTTCCCCAGCAGCCTCAACCAGACGGGGTTAGGCGCAGTGATAAACGGCCAGACACCAATTTGCCCTGTGGCATCGCCGGTAAACGTAGTCAAGTTCAGTACTTGAGTCGCCTCGTTAGCCTGATTGATCTTGAGCACCGTTTTGGCCAACTCAGCCTGGGGTATCGGCGTCACCGTCACCGTCAACACCTTGGACGCAACCACCTTGCCGCTACGGGTTACGTCGTACTTAAGCGTGAACGTTTTGTCGGCATTACCGACGTTGGCGGCAATCGCGGCCTTGGTAATATCGAACGTGGCTTTGCCCGTCGCTACCCCATTCTTGGCCGGGATCACCGGAGAACCCGCTCCGGCTGTCCCCACCATCGTCACCTTGATGCTGTCTGTGGTGTACATCGGTGTGTACTCCACGGACACCGTGGCGCCGTTTTGCGCATCCAACGGCGCGAGCGTTACCGAGGTACCCGTCCCCGTGGCCTGGGTCAACTTGGGAACAGGGAATTCTGCCGGCAGGGTGTTAACGGTGTATTCCACTATCGGGAAGATGATGGCGTCAGCCTCGACTGCACTAGTTTTTGAAAGCGTCGCCCTGAACTGGAGTTTCAGTTTCGTATCATGACCCAGCTCACGGAAGTACGAGGCGGCGACGCTTTGATCATAGAAACCATTACTGAACCACCCATTAGTCACGCCATTCTGTATCAGAGTCCATACCTGCAGGTCATGTACCGATCCATCGGCCTTGAAGCCACTCAATAACATGGCTACCCGTTGGAAGCTCGCGATAAACGGCCATGACCCAACGCGCAGGGTCTTATTAGTAACCGATCCACTCAAATCCAGGACTTTGTTAACAGCATCCGCTTCATTTATCCGGATCACTGTCTTTGCCAACTCAGTTGTCGGAATCGGCGTCACTGTCACCGTCAACACCTGGGACGATACAACCTTGCCGCTACGGGTTACGTCGTACTTAAGGGTGAACGCCTTGTTGGCATTACCGACGTTGGCGGCAATCGAGGCCTTGGGAATATCGAACGTGATCTCGCCCGCCGTTACCCCATTCTTGGCCGGAATCGCGGGCGACCCCGCATTGGCAGCCCCTACCATCGTGACTTGAATGCTGTCTGTGGTGTACATCGGCGTGTACTCCACCGACACCGTGCCGCCGTTTTGCGCATCCAACGGCGCGAGCGTTACCGAGGTGCCAGTGCCACTTGCCTGGGTTAACTTGGGAACAGGGAATTCTGCCGGCAGGGTGTTAACGGTGTATTCCACTATCGGGAAGATGATGGCGTCAGCCTCGACTGCACTAGTTTTTGAAAGCGTCGCCCTGAACTGGAGTTTCAGTTTCGTATCATGACCCAGCTCACGGAAGTACGAGGCGGCGACGCTTTGATCATAGAAACCATTACTGAACCACCCATTAGTCACGCCATTCTGTATCAGAGTCCATACCTGCAGGTCATGTACCGATCCATCGGCCTTGAAGCCACTCAATAACATGGCTACCCGTTGGAAGCTCGCGATAAACGGCCATGACCCAACGCGCAGGGTCTTATTAGTAACCGATCCACTCAAATCCAGGACTTTGTTAACAGCATCCGCTTCATTTATCCGGATCACTGTCTTTGCCAACTCAGTTGTCGGAATCGGCGTCACTGTCACCGTCAACACCTGGGACGATACAACCTTGCCGCTACGGGTTACGTCGTACTTAAGGGTGAACGCCTTGTTGGCATTACCGACGTTGGCGGCAATCGAGGCCTTGGGAATATCGAACGTGATCTCGCCCGCCGTTACCCCATTCTTGGCCGGAATCGCGGGCGACCCCGCATTGGCAGCTCCTACCATCGTGACTTGAATGCTGTCGGTGGTATACATCGGCGTGTACTCCACCGACACCGTGCCACCGTTTTGCGCATTCAACGGCGCCAGGTTAACTGAGGTACCGGTCCCCGTGGCCTGGGTCAACTTGGGCACCGGAAATTCAGCCGGCAGGGTGTTAACAGTATATTCCACCACTGGAAAGTTAATGCCGTCGGCCTCGGTTTGACTAGATGAAAGTGTCGCCTTGAACTGAAGTTTCAGTTTCGTACCATGACCCAGTTCACGGAAGTACGAGGCCGCGACGCGTTGATCATAGAAACCATTGCTGAACCACCCAGCAGTCACCGCGTTGCTCGCCAGACGCCATACCTGCAGGTCATGTACCGATCCATCGGCCTTGAAGCCACTCAATAACATGGCTACCCGTTGACCGTTAACGATAAACGGCCATGACCCAACCCGCAGAGTTTTATTGGTAACCGATCCACTCAAATCCAGGACTTGGGTAGCAGCATCCGCTTCATTTATCCGGATCATCGTTTTCGCCAACTCAGACTGCGGTATTGGCCTCACAGTCACCGTCAAGGTTGCCGACGTGACCGAGACACCCGCACGGGTTACCGCGTATTGGTATTTCACCGTGGTGGCGTGGTCACGAATGTTCGCCGCAATCGCCGCCCTGGAAATATCGAACGCCACCTCCTGCAAGGCTTCATTCCCAGGTTTGGCCGGGATATCTGGCGAACCGCCATTGCCGGCGCCTACCATGCTGGCTTTGATCGAGTCACCGTTGCGCATGCCCACGTAGCTCACCACCAATTGGGTGCCCTGTTGCACCTTAAGGGGTTCCAGGTCGGCGGTGTCGGGGCCGGTGGTTTGCGCTTCAAGCAAGGTCGGCGACGGCAGTTCGCCCACGCCACGGCTGATCAGCACCTCGGTGATCTGTGAGTAACGCGGCATCGCCTCATCAGCGCGTGTCAGCGTATAGAACACCGTCACCGACTCATCCAGGTTGTTCTCCACGTAGTATTTTTCGATGTCGTGGGCGGTGGTGGCGCCATTCACGGCCACCTCCACCGGCACTTCGGTGCGGGCGCCCCGGCCAAGCCAGTACATGCGGATCCAGTCGCCGCGCAGTGTTTCGCCAAACGGTGCAAACACGGTGGCGTAGGCGCCTACATCATCCGGATTCAGCTGGCCGCTGA